>NZ_BCAK01000001.1:0-314130 GCF_001293905.1 Brachybacterium sp. SW0106-09 | reverse complement strand
CGCGGGCGCCCTGGCCGGCACCACGCGCGCCACCTGGGTGCAGGCCACCGCCCCCGACCTCGCCGGCACCGCGCAGGACGTCGCGGTGGGCGGCGCGGACGCCGCCCCGGCGGTGCTCGCCCTCGCCCTCGCGGCCCTCGCCGCGGCGCTGGCGACCTCGCTCTCGAGCCGCTGGGTGCGCTTCCTCACGGGGCCGGTCCTGATCGCCGCCGGGCTCGGCGCGGGACTCGCCTCCCTCACCCCGCTGCGTGACCCCGCCGGGGCCGCCGGCTCCGCCGTCGCCGAGTTCACCGGGGTGGTCGGCGCGGAGGTCGCCGCGGACGCGACCAGCTGGCCGCTGATCGCCCTCGTCCCGGCCCTCGCCGTGATCGCCACCGGCGTGATCGTGCTGATCGCAGGCGGCTCCTGGCCCGTCGGCAGTCGCTACCGCAGCGCCGCCGTCACCACCGCCGCCGACCCCGCGGAGGACCCTGCCGCCGCCTGGGACGCCCTCACCCGCGGCGAGGACCCGAGCCTCGCCGGCCCCGGCGAGGACGAGGACGCACCGCGCGGGGGGACGGACCCCGCGGACGCTCCCGGGGCCGACGGCGCCGGGACGCCCCCGCAGCGCTGACCGCCTCGCGCAGCACGCCGCGGACGATGCCGTCGTCCGACGGCATGACGTGGCACAATGGCCCCGACCGGGACCCAGACTGGAGAAGGATCATGTCGCAGACCTACACCGTGCCGCCGCCGCCCCATCACAACGAGGGGAAGACCGTCGCGGCGTGGACGATGAACATGGGCATCGTGATCGGCTCCATCCCGATCGCCGCGGGCCTCATCCTCCCCGAGATGACGGTGCTGATCTGGGTCGGCGCCGCGATCGTCGTGCTCGCGATCCTGGCCGGCATCGTGATGTCCAAGGCCGGCCTCGGCCAGCCCAAGAAGTACGGCCACCCGGTCTCCGAGGCCGTCGCCGTCGCCGAGAACCGCCCCGACGAGGCCCCCGCCGAGGCCGGCGCCCGGTGACCCTCGCGGCGCAGGAGCGGGACGAGCAGCTCGGCGCGGGAGGGCCCGCGCGCGGTGCGCACCTGCTCCTGCTGCCGCTCGGCATCATGGGCGCCGCACTGGCGCTCGCGGTCGGGGTGCAGCTGATCTTCGACCCGTTCCGCACCCATGTGCCGCTGTGCATCGTCAACCACCTCACGGGCATCGAGTGCCCCGGCTGCGGAGCGATCCGCGCCGTGCACTCCCTGCTCGCCGGCGAGCTGCTGCTGGCCCTGCGCAGCAACCTGCTGATCACCCTCGCGATCCCGCTGACCGCGATCGGCCTGGGGGTGTGGGCGCTGCGCCGGGCGCGGGGCCTCACCACCGAGCTGATGCCCTCCCGCACGACGGTGCTCGTGCTCACCGGCGTCGTGCTGGTCTTCACGGTCCTGCGGAACCTCCCCGCCTTCTGGTTCCTGGCACCGATCTCGTACGTCGGCGGCTGAGCCCCGCCCCGCGGACCGCAGCCTCGTGCACGGCGCCGCCCCACCCGCTTCAGGAGGACCGAGTGACCACCACCGGAACCGTTCTCGACGACATCATCGTCGGCGTCCGCGAGGATCTCGCCCCCCGGCGTCGCGCCGTGCCGGACGCCGAGATCGAGGATCGCGCACAGGCCGCCGCTCCCGCCCTCGACGCTCGCGCGCGTCTGGCCGGCGACGGCACCACCATGGGCCTGATCGCCGAGGTCAAGCGCGCCAGCCCCTCCAAAGGCGCCCTGGCGGAGATCCCCGAGCCGGCCGAGCTCGCCGGCACCTACGCGGACTCCGGCGCCTCCGCGATCAGCGTCCTGACCGAGCAGCGCCGCTTCCGCGGCTCCCTCGCCGACCTCGACGCCGTCCGCGAGCGGGTCGACGTGCCGGTGCTGCGCAAGGACTTCGTCGTCGAGCCGTACCAGGTGCACGAGGCCCGCGCCCACGGGGCGGACATCGTGCTGCTGATCGTCGCCGCGCTCGAGGACGGTCCGCTGCAGGAGCTGTACGCCCTCACCGGCGAGCTGGGCATGCAGGCGCTGGTCGAGACCCACACGGAGGAGGAGCTCGAGCGGGCCCTCGTCCTGGACCCGCAGCTCCTCGGCGTCAACGCCCGCAACCTCAAGGACCTCACCGTCGACCTGGACCGTGCCGCGGCGCTGCTGCGCCGCATCCCCGCCGGACCCCTCGCCATCGGCGAGTCCGCGGTCGCCGCCCGCGCCGATGTCGAGGCCTACGCCGCCGCCGGCGCGGACGCCGTCCTGGTCGGCGAGGCCCTGGTGACCTCCGGGGACCCCGCCGACGCCGTCTCCTCGTTCCGCAGCGTCGTCCGCCGCGGCCGCCCCCTCCCGGAAGGAGCCCAGGCATGAGCACCCCCGACCCCGTGCTGCCCGACCTCACCCGACCTTCGACGGCGCTGCGCTCCGAGGCCGGGCCCAACTTCGGCGACTTCGGCGGGCGCTTCCTGCCCGAGGCGCTCGTGCCCGCCCTCGACGAGCTCGCCGAGACCTACGAGAAGGCGATCGTCGACCCGGAGTTCACCGAGGAGCTGCGGCGACTGGCCGCCGAGTACACCGGTCGTCCCTCGCTGCTGTCCGAGGCGCCGCGCTTCTCGGCCCTCGCCGGCGGCGCGCGGATCCTCCTCAAGCGCGAGGACCTCAACCACACCGGCTCGCACAAGATCAACAACGTGCTCGGCCAGGCGCTGCTGACCCGACGCATGGGCAAGACCCGCGTGATCGCCGAGACCGGCGCGGGCCAGCACGGCGTCGCCACCGCGACCGCCGCGGCGCTGTTCGGGCTCGACTGCACGATCTACATGGGCGCCGAGGACACCGAGCGCCAGGCCCTCAACGTCGCCCGCATGCGCCTGCTCGGCGCCGAGGTCGTCGCCGTCGAGCAGGGCTCCCGCACCCTCAAGGACGCCATCAACGAGGCCTTCCGCGACTGGGTCGCGAACGTGGAGACCACCCACTACCTGCTGGGCACCGTCGCGGGACCCCATCCGTTCCCCGCCATGGTGCGCGACTTCCACCGCATCATCGGCGAGGAGGCCCGCGCCCAGACCCTCGAGCGGGTGGGCCGACTGCCCGACGCGGTCGTCGCCTGCGTCGGCGGCGGCTCCAACGCGATGGGCATCTTCCACGCCTTCCTCGACGACACCGAGCCGCTCGTGCGCCTCGTCGGCTGCGAGGCCGGCGGCGACGGCGTCGCGTCCGGCCGTCATTCGGCGACCATCACCGGCGGCTCCGCCGGGGTGCTCCACGGCGCGCGCAGCTTCGTCATGCAGGACGAGGACGGCCAGACCATCCCCTCGCACTCCGTCTCCGCCGGGCTGGACTACCCCAGCGTCGGCCCCGAGCACGCCTGGCTCGCGGACATCGGCCGCGCCGAGTACCGCGCGATCGACGACGGCCCCGCCATGGAGGCCTTCGCGCTGCTGTCCATGACCGAGGGCATCATGCCCGCGATCGAGTCCGCCCACGCCCTCGCCGGCGCGCTCGAGCTGGGACGCGAGCTCGGGGAGGACGCCGTGATCCTGGTGAGCCTCTCCGGCCGCGGGGACAAGGACGTGGACACCGCCTCGCGCTGGTTCGGGCTGGTGGGCGACGATCCCGCGCGCGCCGACCTCGCCGCCCTGCGCGATCTCGCCCGCACCGCCGCACCCGCCGCCCAGGAGGAGGCACGATGACCGCCGCCGACACCCACCGCCTGCGCGCCGGCGACGTCCTGGACCGCGCCCGCGCCGAGGACCGCGCCGCGCTCATCGGCTACCTGCCCGTCGGATATCCCGACCTCGACCGCTCGATCGAGGCCGCGAAGGTGCTCATCGACCACGGCGCGGACATGATCGAGCTGGGCCTGCCCTACTCCGACCCCGTCATGGACGGTGCCGTGATCCAGCAGGCCGCCTCCGCCGCGCTCGAGCGCGGCACCCGCACCCGGCACGTCCTGGAGGCCGTCGAGCAGCTCTCCGGCCGCGGCGCCGCGATCCTGGTGATGAGCTACTGGAACCCGGTGCTCGCCTACGGGCCCGACTCCTTCGCCCGCGACCTCGCCGCCGCCGGCGGCGCCGGGCTGATCACCCCCGACCTCATCCCCGACGAGGGCGCCGACTGGATCGCCGCCTCCGCGCAGCACGGCGTGGACCGTGTGTTCCTCGTCGCACCGAGCTCCCCGCGGGACCGGCTCGAGCATGTGGTCTCGCACACGCGCGGATTCGTGTACGCGGCGAGCACCATGGGCGTCACCGGCACCCGGGCCAGCGTCTCCACCGCCACGCGAGGCCTCGTCGAGCGCACCCGGGCGGCCGGGGCGAGGAACGTCTGCGTGGGTCTGGGCGTCTCGAACGGTGAGCAGGCCGCGCAGGTCGGCGCGTACGCTGATGGAGTGATCGTCGGCTCCGCCTTCGTGCGCGCCCTGATCGAGCACGAGGGCGACGACGCGGCGGCCCGCACGGCCCTCGCGGCCGTCGCGGCGGATCTCCGCAGCGGCGTCGAGCGCGCCCGCACCTGACCAGCCCCGCAGGGCCCACATCCGAGAGGAGAGCACGCGATGATCCCCAGCCCGAGCATCTCCGCCCTCTCCCTCGGCCCCCTCACGATCCACTTCTACGCACTGTGCATCCTCGCCGGCATCGGCGTGGCGCTGTGGTGGGCGACGAAGCGGTGGGAGGTCCGCGGCGGCGACGGCGACACCCTCTTCGACATCGTCTTCGTCGCGGTGATCGCCGGGATCATCGGCTCTCGCGTCTGGCACGTCCTGACCTCCCCGGCGCCCTTCTTCGGCCCCGGGGGCGACCCGCTCTCGGTGCTGTACATCTGGCAGGGCGGGCTCGCGATCTACGGCGGCGTCGCCGGCGGCGCCCTCGCGGTGTGGATCATGGCCCGGCTCAAGGGCGTCTCCTTCACCGCGCTGGCCGACACGATCGCCCCCACCATCATGCTCGCCCAGGTGCTGGGCCGCTTCGGCAACTGGTTCAACCAGGAGCTCTACGGCCCGCCGCTGGACGCCTGGTGGGCGTGGGACGTGACCTGCGAGACGAACGGGGCCACGATCGCCGGCTGCGTGCCGGGCACCTACCACCCCACCTTCCTGTACGAGCAGCTGTGGAACCTCGCCGGCCTCGCCGTGCTCCTGCTGCTCAGCCGCCGCTTCCAGTGGGCGGGCGGCCGTGTGTTCTGGGCCTACGTCGCGATCTACTCCACCGGACGCGCCTGGATCGACGCGATCCGCTCCGAGCCCGTGCTGATGGTCGGTCCGCTGCGCATCCACACCCTCGTCGCCCTGCTCATGGTGCTCGTGGGGGTGGGGATGTTCGTGCTGCTCACCCTGCGCAAGCGGAAGCGCGGGGGAGAGGTCGTCGCCGCCGACGGCTCCTTCAGCCTGCCCGCCCAGACCGAGGGCAACGGCCCCGACGAGGACGAGGTCGAGAAGTCGGGCACGCCTCCCTCTCCCGGCCCCGCTCCCTCACCCGGCCCCTAGGGCCCCTCCTCCGGACGACGCGAAGCGCGCGGAGGGCGGCCCGGGGCCCGGGCGCTCGTCGGATCCTCGACGAGCCCGTCACCGGCCGCCGCTCCAGAAGGGCTCCCGCGTCATGCTCCCCCTCACCTCCCGCTTCTCGTCCCTCCCTGCCGCCCAGGGCCTCTACCGGCCGGACAGCGAGGTCGACTCCTGCGGCGTCGCGATGATCGCGACGCTCCGCGGCACCCCCCAGCACCGCATCGTCCAGCACGCCCTCGAGGCACTGCGCAACCTCGATCACCGCGGCGCGGTCGGCGCCGAGGAGAACACCGGTGACGGCACCGGGATCATGGTCCAGCTGCCCGACGCCTTCCTCCGTGAGGTCAGCGGCCTGGACCTGCCGCCGCTGGGGCAGTACGCCGCCGGCATCGCCTTCGTGCCCCGCGAGGCCGACGGGCGCGCCGCCGTGCTCGAGACCCTCGAGCGCGTCGCCGCCGAGGAGGGCCTGCGCTTGCTCGGCACCCGCGAGGTGCCCGTGACCGACGGGCTCGTCGGCCCCTCGGCCGAGGAGGTCCGCCCCGACTTCGTGCAGGTCTTCCTCGCCGACGCCCGCGCCGAGCGCACCGGCCTCGAGCTCGAGCGGGCCGTCTTCGCCACTCGCCGCCGCGTCGAGCATGCCACCGAGGGCTACTTCCCCTCCCTCTCGACCCGCGTGATGGTGTACAAGGGGATGCTCACCCCCGTCCAGCTCGACGAGTTCTACCCCGATCTGCGCGACCCCCGCTTCGCCTCCGCCCTCGCGATCGTCCACTCGCGCTTCTCGACCAACACCTTCCCCGCCTGGCCGCTCGCCCACCCCTTCCGCACCCTCGCGCACAACGGCGAGATCAACACGGTGATCGGCAACCGCAACCGGGTCCGGGCGGCCGAGGGGTCGATGGCCACCGACGCCTTCGGCGAGGACTTCTCCCGCCTGCTGCCGATCACCACGCCCGGCGGCTCGGACTCCGCGGGCCTCGACGAGGTCGCCGAGCTGCTGCACCTCTCGGGCCGCTCCCTGCCCCACGCGCTGATGATGCTGGTGCCCGAGCCCTGGGAGAACGACGAGTCGATGGACCCGGACCTGCGGGCCTTCTACGAGTTCCACGCCGCGCTCCAGGAGCCCTGGGACGGTCCCGCGGCCGTCGTCTTCTCCGACGGCACGCAGGTCGGCGCGCGCCTGGACCGCAACGGCCTGCGTCCGCTGCGCTACTGGGTGATGGAGGACGACCTGGTGATCCTCGGGTCTGAGACGGGGCTCGTGGACGTCCCCCGCTCCGAGGTGATGCGCACCGGCCGCATCGCGCCGGGAGAGATCTTCCTGCTCGATCTCGAGGCGGGCGAGATCGTGCCCAGCGACGAGCTCAAGCACGAGATCGCCACCGCCCGCCCCTACGCCACCTGGGTGAAGGAGCAGAAGGTCGCGCTCGGTGACCTGCCCCGGCGCGAGCACATCACCCACTCCCGCTCCTCCGTGCTGCGCCGCCAGCAGACCTTCGGGTACACGGAGGAGGAGCTGCGGGTGCTGCTCGCCCCGATGGCCGCCAAGGGCGCCGAGCCGCTCGGCGCCATGGGCACCGACACCCCCATCGCGGTGCTCTCCGACCGTCCCCGGCTGCTGTTCGACTACTTCACGCAGATGTTCGCGCAGGTCACCAACCCGCCGCTGGACTCGCTGCGCGAGGAGATCGTCACCTCGCTCGGGGTGAGCATCGGCCGGTCCCGGAACCTCCTGGACGCGACCCCGCAGCACGCCCGGCAGCTGTCGCTGGATGCTCCGGTGCTGGACAGCGACCAGCTCGCGCAGCTGCTCGCGGTCGACGCCCACCCCGCCACGGCCGACTTCCACACCGTGCGGCTGCGCGGCCTCTACCCGGTCGCCGGCGGCACCGCCGCGCTGCGCGCACGGCTCGAGGAGATCTGCGAGGAGGCCGTCGCCGCGATCGACGACGGCGCGACCTTCCTGGTCCTCTCCGACCGTGACACCAACCAGGTCCTCGCCCCGATCCCCTCGCTGCTGATGACCAGCGCCGTCCAGCACCACCTGGTGCGCACAGGCCGACGTACCTCCGCCGCGCTCGTGGTCGAGGCCGGGGACGTGCGCGAGGTGCACCATGCGGCGCTGCTCATCGGCTACGGCGCCAGCGCGGTCACCCCCTATCTCGCGATGGAGAGCGTCGAGGAGCTCGTCGAGCGCGGGGTGGTCAGCGACCTCAGCCCCGAGCAGGCCGTCGCGAACCTCGCCAAGTCGCTGTCCAAGGGTGTTCTGAAGATCATGTCCAAGATGGGCATCTCCACGGTCGCCTCCTACCGCGGCGCCCAGATCTTCGAGGCCGTGGGCCTCAGCCAGGAGCTGGTGGACACCTGGTTCCCCGGCACCATCAGCCGCATCGGCGGCATCGGCCTCGAGGTCATCGCCGAGGAGATCGCCGCCCGCCACGCCCTGGCCCATCCGGTCGACGGCGTGCACCCGCCCCACCGCGGCCTGCCCGTCGGCGGCGAGTACCAGTGGCGCCGCGAGGGCGAGCCGCACCTGTTCACCCCCGAGTCGGTGTTCCGCCTGCAGCACTCCACCCGCGCGAGGAAGTACGACGAGTTCCGCGCCTACACCGACGCGGTCGACGAGCAGCACGAGCGGCTGCTGACGATCCGCGGGCTGCTGCGCCTGCGCACCGACGACTCGCCCGCGATCCCGCTGGAGGAGGTCGAGCCGGTCGAGTCGATCACGCGACGCTTCATGACCGGTGCGATGAGCTACGGCTCCATCTCCCAGGAGGCCCACGAGACCCTCGCGATCGCCATGAACCGCCTGGGCGGCATGTCCAACAGCGGCGAGGGCGGCGAGGACCCCGAGCGCCTGCACGACCCCGAGCGGCGCAGCGCCATCAAGCAGATCGCCTCCGGCCGCTTCGGCGTGACCAGCGAGTACCTGACCTTCGCACGCGACATCCAGATCAAGATGGCGCAGGGCGCGAAGCCCGGCGAGGGCGGACAGCTCCCGCCCGAGAAGGTCTACCCCTGGATCGCCCGGACCCGCCATTCGACCCCCGGCATCGGACTGATCTCCCCGCCCCCGCACCACGACATCTACTCGATCGAGGACCTCGCCCAGCTGATCCACGACGCGAAGAGCGCGAACCCGGCCGCGCGCGTGCACGTCAAGCTCGTCTCCCGCTTCGGGGTCGGCACGGTCGCCACCGGCGTGTCGAAGGCCCATGCGGACGTCGTGCTCATCTCCGGGCACGACGGCGGCACCGGCGCGAGCCCGCTGAACTCCCTCAAGCACGCCGGCACCCCCTGGGAGCTCGGCCTCGCCGAGACCCAGCAGACCCTGCTGCTGAACGGGCTGCGCGACCGCATCACCGTCCAGGTCGACGGGCAGATGAAGACGGGCCGCGACGTGGTGATCGCGGCGCTGCTCGGGGCCGAGGAGTACGGCTTCGCCTCCGCGCCGCTGGTCGTCACCGGCTGCGTCATGATGCGCGTCTGCCACCTGGACACCTGCCCCGTCGGCGTCGCCACCCAGAACCCCGAGCTGCGCGCCCGCTACGCGGGCCGGGCCGAGCACGTGGTGACCTTCTTCCAGTTCGTCGCCGAGCAGGTGCGCGAGCACCTCGCCGCGCTCGGGCTGCGCTCCCTGGACGAGGCGATCGGGCGCACCGACCTCCTCGCCCTGCGCGAGGACCAGCGGGCGCTCACCGCGCTCGGCGAGGCGAAGCGCGAGGGCCTCGACCTCGCGGCCGTGCTCGCCGCGCCCGAGATCCACCCCGGCGACTTCCCGCGCCGCCGCCGCGGCCAGGACCACGCCCTCGAGAAGGCCCCTGACCATCCCTGGATCGCCGCGGCCGAGGAGGTCATCGACGCCCGCGAGGGCACGGTACGGATCCCCGGGCAGGTGCGGAACATCGACCGCAGCGCGGGCACCCTGCTCGGCCACGAGGTCACCCGCCGCACCGACGGCGCAGGCCTTCCCGACGACGCGATCGTGCTCGAGCTGACCGGCACCGGCGGACAGTCCTTCGGGGCGTTCCTCCCGCGCGGCGTGAGCATGCACCTCACCGGCGACGCGAACGACTACGTCGGCAAGGGGCTCTCCGGCGGCGTGATCGCCGTCGGCCACGGCGTCGGCACCGGGCCCTCGCTGACCTCCGCCCCGATCGCGGGCAACACGTGCGCCTACGGCGCCACCAGCGGACGCCTGCTGCTGGCGGGCGCCGCGGGGGAGCGGTTCGGGGTGCGCAACTCCGGCGCGACCCTGGTGGTCGAGGGGATCGGCGACCACGGCGCCGAGTACATGACCGGCGGCGCCGTGATCGTGCTGGGACCGACCGGCCGCAACCTCGGCGCCGGCATGAGCGGCGGCACCCTGTTCGTCCTGGACCTGGACCCCTCCTGCCTGAACCCGGCCGACGCCCGGGGCTTCTCCGTCGCCCCCGTGCGCGAGGAGCACCGAGGCTTCGTCCTCGAGGCGCTGCGCGACCACCTGGCCCGCACCGGCTCCGACCGGGCGGCCTCGCTGCTGGCCGACGAGGAGGAGCTGATGGGGCGCCTCACCGAGATCGCGCCCCGCGCCTTCCTCACCATCACCGCGATCCGGGACGACGCGGTGGCCCAGGGGCTCGACCCCGATGCGAACGATGTCTGGAACGAGATCATGGAGGCCACCCATGGCTGATCCCCGAGGATTCCTGCGCACCCGCGACCGCGAGCTGCCCGCCCGCCGCCCGGTCCCGGTGCGCCTGATGGACTGGCGCGAGGTCTACGAGGCCCGCGAGAAGGGCACCCTCTCGGTGGTCTCCCGCCAGGCCGGGCGCTGCATGAACTGCGGCATCCCCTTCTGCCACCAGGGCTGCCCGCTGGGCAACCTGATCCCGGAGTGGAACGACCTGGTCTACCGCGACGACTGGGAGGAGGCCGCCGAGCGCCTCCACGCGACCAACAACTTCCCCGAGTTCACCGGCCGCGCCTGCCCCGCCCCCTGCGAGTCCAGCTGCGTGCTGGGCATCAACCAGCCGCCGGTGACGATCAAGAACGTCGAGGTCTCGATCATCGACCGCGCCTTCGAGGAGGGCTGGGTGCGCCCGGTCCCCGCGACCCGGCACACCGGCCGCTCCGTCGCGGTCGTCGGCTCCGGACCGGCGGGCCTCGCCGCCGCCCAGCAGCTCACCCGCGCCGGCCACGCCGTGGTCGTGCTCGAGAAGGACGACCGCCTCGGGGGGCTGCTGCGCTACGGCATCCCCGAGTTCAAGCTCGAGAAGCGGCACGTCGACCGTCGCCTCGCCCAGATGCGCGAGGAGGGGACCCGCTTCCGCACCGGCGTCGACGTCGGCGGGACCGGCGAGGGCGCGCTGTCCGTCGAGGAGCTGCGCTCCCGCTTCGACGCGGTCGTCCTCGCGACCGGCGCGAGCGTCCCGCGCGAGCTGGCCGTCCCCGGCCGGGAGGCCGCCGGGATCCACCCCGCCATGGACTACCTCACCCAGGCGAACCGCCTCGTCGAGGGCGACTGGCTGGGGGAGCGGATCTCCGCCGAGGGCAAGGACGTGGTGATCATCGGCGGCGGCGACACCGGGGCCGACTGCCTCGGCACCGCGCTGCGCCAGGGCGCCCGCTCGGTGACGACCCTCGCCATCGGCACCCAGCCGCCCAGCGAGCGGGACGAGTCCCAGCCCTGGCCCACCCACCCGGTGCTCTTCGAGGTCTCCACCGCCCACGAGGAGGGCGGCGCACGCTCCTATCTCGCCTCCACCACCGGCTTCGAGGTCGACGCAGACGGCGCCGTGACGGGCCTGCGCGTGGCCCGGACGCAGTTCGTCGACGGTCGCCGCACCCCCACCCCCGGCACCGAGACCGTGCTCCCCGCCACCCTGGTCCTGATCGCGATGGGCTTCACCGGCGCGAAGGAGCAGGGGCTGATCGAGCAGCTCGGTGTGGAGATGACCTCACGCGGCACCGTCGTGCACGACGGCTCCTGGGCCACCTCGGCGCCCGGCGTCTTCACCGCGGGCGACTGCGCCCGAGGCCAGAGCCTCATCGTGTGGGCGATCGCGGAGGGCCGCTCCTGCGCGGCGGCGGTCGACCAGCACCTGATGGGCACCAGTTCCCTCCCGCGCCCCGTACGCCCCGGCGAGAAGCCTGTCACAGTGTGAAAGACTAGGCGGAGTACACGCGACGCCGCGGCCCTGTCACGGCGCTCGCGCGCTGTCCACCGGGCCGCGGCCCTTCACTCGAACTACAGATGGGTTGACATGCGCAAAGCGAAGATCGTCTGCACCCTTGGTCCCGCGACCAACACCTACGAGCAGATCCGGACGCTGATCGAAGCCGGGATGAACGTGGCGCGGATGAATCTCAGCCACGGCACTCACGAGGACCACGAGCAGGTCTACGCCAACATCCGCAAGGCCTCCGACGACCTCGGCAAGAACGTCGCCGTGCTCGTCGACCTGCAGGGCCCGAAGATCCGCCTGGGCAACTTCGCGGACGGCCCCCACATCCTCGAGGTCGGCGACACCTTCACGATCACCACCGACGACATCGTCGGCACGAAGGAGCGCGTCTCGACGACGTTCAAGGGCCTGCCGGGCGACTGCCGCCCCGGCGACGTGCTCCTCATCGACGACGGCAAGGTCTCCGTGCGCGTCACCGACGTCACCGAGACCGACGTGACCACCGTCGTGGAGGTCCCCGGGCCCGTCTCCAACCACAAGGGCATCAACCTGCCCGGCGTGGCCGTCTCCGTCCCCGCCATGAGCGAGAAGGACATCGCGGACCTCCGCTGGGGCCTCGCCCTCGGCGCGGACCTGATCGCCCTGTCCTTCGTGCGCGACGCCCACGACATGGACGACGTGCTCCGCATCATGCAGGAGGAGGGGCGCCGCGTCCCGGTCATCGCGAAGATCGAGAAGCCGCAGGCCGTGCGCGCGCTGCGCTCGATCGTCGGCGCCTTCGACGGCATCATGGTCGCCCGCGGCGACCTCGGCGTGGAGCTGCCGCTCGAGCAGGTCCCGCTCGTGCAGAAGCGCGCGATCGAGCTGGCCCGCCGCAACGCGAAGCCCGTGATCGTGGCCACCCAGGTGCTCGAGTCGATGATCGAGAACCCGCGCCCCACCCGCGCCGAGGCCTCCGACTGCGCCAACGCCATCCTCGACGGCGCCGACGCGGTCATGCTCTCGGGCGAGACCAGCGTGGGCAAGTACCCCTTCGAGACCGTGCGCACCATGGCGCGCATCGTCACGAACACCGAGGAGAACGGCGCCGACCGCATCCTGCCGCTGGGCACCATCCCGCACACCCGCGGCGGTGCGATCACCCGCGCGGCCTCGGAGATCGGCGACCAGCTCTCCGCGCAGTACCTGGTGACCTTCACCGAGTCCGGCGACACCGCGCGCCGCCTCTCGCGACTGCGCCCGACCATCCCGCTGCTGGCGATGACCCCGTACCCCGAGGTCGCCCGCCAGCTGTCCCTCACCTGGGGCGTCGAGGCGCATCTGGTGCCGATGCAGAAGGACACCGACGAGATGGTCACCGTCGTCGACGAGCTCCTGCGCGAGCAGAAGGGGCTGCAGAAGAACGACCTGGTCATCATCGCGGCCGGTTCGCCCCCCGGCGTCCACGGCTCGACCAACACCCTGCGCGTGCACCGCATCGGCGACCTCGACGGCACCGAGTCGGCCCGCATCGAGGCCGACCGCATCGCCACCGGTCAGTGACCGCCGAGCAGTGACCTGCGGGCGAAGGCCCGTCCGGTCCGGGGGAGACCCCGGACCGGCGACGGCGCCCGCGGCCGATGGCCGCGGGCGCCGTCCCGTGCGTACCGGGTGCGGGACTCGAACCCGCACGCCCTTGCGGACAGCGCATTTTGAGTGCGCCGCGTCTACCGTTCCGCCAACCCGGCCTGCCCTCCGGTGCCGAGGGCTGGACTAGGATACCGCTGATGACCACCGGCCACCGCCGACGGGTGCAGGGCACCCGGGCGCCGGCCCCGACCGAGACACAGGGCGACATGACTGACGACTTCACCGAACTTCCCGACGACGCCCAGGACACCGCCGCCGCGGGTGATGCACCGCGCCGCACCGCGGTCGTCGCCGAGGACGAGAGCCTCATCCGCATGGACATCGTCGAGACGCTCACCGAGGCGGGCTTCGACGTGATCGCCGCCGTCGGCGACGGCGAGAGCGCCATCGAGAAGACCCGGGAGCTGCGCCCTGACGTCGTGATCCTCGACGTGAAGATGCCGCAGACCGACGGCGTCACCGCCGCCGAGAAGATCGGCGAGGAGAACCTCGCCCCCGTCGTGATGCTCACCGCCTTCTCGCAGTCCGAGCTGGTCGAGCGGGCCCGCGACGCCGGCGCGATGGCCTACGTCGTCAAGCCCTTCACCCCGGCGGACCTCCTGCCGGCCGTCGAGATCGCGATCTCCCGCCACCAGCAGATCGTGCAGCTCGAGTCCGAGATCGCGGACCTGGGCGAGCGCTTCGAGACCCGCAAGCGCGTGGACCGCGCCAAGGGACTGCTGCAGACCAACATGGGCCTGTCCGAGCCGGAGTCCTTCCGCTGGATCCAGAAGACCTCCATGGACCGTCGACTGACCATGCGCGAGGTCGCCGACGCGGTCGTCGATCAGCTCGGCGGCCAGGGCAAGGACTGAGGGCCGGCAGGCACCATCGACCGGCGCGCGGGGGGCGCGCCGGTCCTGCGGAGGGGGACACCGAGCACATGAGCATCACGCGACGCACGCTCGTGAGCGGGCTGGGGGCCGGTGTGCTCGGGGCCGGGGCGCTGAGCGGCTGCAGCCAGGGCGGCGGGATCGGCCGCGGGAGGCGCCGTCGACCGACAACAACAGAGCCCACCGCGGGTGACCTCGAGGAGCCCGAGCAGCCGCTCGTGATCGGGCAGATCGGCACCTCCTACGGCCGGATGGCGAGGTTCGAGGAGGCGATCGCGGTCTCGATCGACGAGGCGAGGATCGACGTCAACGCCCGCTGGGAGGGCCTGTTCGGCCAGGAGATCGTGCTCCTGGAGCGCCACGTCATGGAGGCGCCCGGCGAGGACCTCGCCCCGGTCATCGCCCAGATGGCCGATGCCGGCGCCACCTGTGTGATCACCTCGATCGACGAGGAGTCCCTGATCGCGGCGATGCCCGCGCTGGTCGAGGCGCAGCTGGCGATCCTCGACGTGCTCACCTCCGGTATGGGCGTCCGCGCGGCCGAGGTGAAGACCTCGAACCTGCTGATCCGCCTCGCCCCCAACGACCGCGTGATGGCGGCTCGCTACGCCGAGGAGGCCCTCGGCGGCGGGGGAGGGGAGAAGTCCGGGCCCGCCGGCACCGTCGCCTATCTCTCCGAGGACACGCTCCAGGGACGCAGCCTCCTGAACGAGATGACGCAGGTGCTGAACCCCTCGAGCGGCCGCGTCGTCAGCCAGCAGTTCTACGAGGTCGGGAAGATCGGCGACATCGGCGCCCGGGTGAAGGCGGTCCTCGATTCCCCGCCCGCGCTGCTGGTCGCCAACGGCGGGGCGGAGCTCGCCCCGTTCCTCTCGGCCCTGCACACCGCGACGCTGGACGAGGGCAAGCGGCCCAGGATCGAGTTCCCGCGGCGGGTGTCGCCGGCGGTGACGATCGACTACTCGCAGGAGCCGGTCGCGAAGGATCTCGCCCCCGAGTCGCTGACCGCCGTGACCGGCTACGAGCCGGGCGGCGAGATCACCGTCGGCCACGAGAACATGATGCTCAACCGCAATCCCGAGTTCCTGCGGCGCGGCTACGCCTACTCGCAGCACGGCTACGACGCGCTGGTGATGCTGTGCCTCGCGGCGCAGCACGCCCTCTCGGTCGAGGGCACCGCCCTCGCCGCGGCCCTGAACGCCGTCCTCACCGGCAGCGAGGAGTGCACCGACTTCGAGGAGTGCCGCCGGGTGATGACCACGGCGTTGGAGGCGGGGGAGAAGGCCACCGTCGCCTACGTCGGCCGGATGGGGAAGGTCGAGCTCGGCGGGCAGTCGGACGCCCGCGTCGGCCAGCTGCGGGAGTACACCTGGAACGAGGCGAACGTGATGCAGCCCGGCACCGCCGGAGGCTTCGAGGCGCCCGAGTGAGGCGCGCCCGGGCGGCGACGGCGCCGCTCAGCGCGGCGGCAGCAGCTGCGTCGCGACCGTGATCGTGCTCAGCAGGGTCCCGGCCTCGTCGTGGACGTCCACCAGGTAGCTCGCGACCTGACGACCGAGATGGCGCGGGGTGCACGTCGCGGTGACCCAGCCCTCGCGCGCCGAGCGATGATGCAGGGCGGAGACCGAGGTGCCCACCGCCTGGGCCCCCTCGCCGTGCACCTCGCGGGCGCGCAGCAGCGCCGCGACCGAGGCGATCGACTCGGCCAGCGCGATCGTCGCCCCGCCGTGCAGCAGCCCGGCCGGCTGGGTGCTGCCCGCGACCGGCATCCGCATCGTGCCGCCGCTCGGGGAGAGGGTCAGCACCTCCATGCCCAGCCGCTCCACGAGCGTCCCGGCGAAGGACGCCTCGAGCTGGGCGGCGAGCCGCGCGTCCAGGGGCGCCGGCGCCCCCTCGGTCGCGCCGACGGGGGCGGTGGCGGGGTCTGCGGGGCGGATGCGCTGATCGGACATGCCCCGAGACTGCCACAGCCCGCCGGGTGCGCGGAGGTGATCGCGACATGGGAGACTGCTCCTCATGAGTGCGAGCGACACCGATGACCAGCGCCTCCTTCTGATCGACGGCCACGCGATGGCCTTCCGGGCCTTCTTCGCCCTGCCCGCGGACGGCTTCAGCGACGGCCGCGGCCAGGCCACCAACGCCGTCTACGGCTTCACCCGCATGATCATCAACGTCGTCGCCTCCGAGCGGCCCACCCATCTCGCGGTGGCCTTCGACCTGCCCGGCGGGACCTTCCGTGACCGCATCTACGACCAGTACAAGGGCGGCCGCGACGAGACCCCGCAGGCCTTCCACGGCCAGATCGGCCTGATCCAGCAGGTGCTGGACGCGCTCGGCGTGCGCTGGCTGACCTACGAGGACTACGAGGCCGACGACATCATCGCCACCCTCGCCATGCGCGCGGAGCAGCAGGGCCACGAGGCGCTGATCGTCTCGAGCGACCGCGACGCCATCCAGCTGGTGGGGGAGAAGGTCACCCTGCTCCAGCCCGTCAAGGGCGTCACCGAGATGCGCCGCATGACTCCCGCCGCCGTCGAGGAGAAGTACGGGATCCCGCCGGAGCGCTATCCGGACCTCGCCGCGCTCGTCGGCGAGGCGGCGGACAACCTCCCCGGCGTCCCCGGCGTCGGCCCGAAGACCGCCGCGAAGTGGATCGTGCAGTACGACGGGCTCGAGGGCGTGCTCGAGCACGCCGAGGAGATCAAGGGCAAGGCCGGCCAGTCCCTGCGCGACCACATGGAGGACGTCAGGCGCAACCGGCTGATGAACGCCGCGTTCACCACCCTCGAGCTGCCCGAGGACCCCGGGCACTACGCCCTCGGCGGCGGGGACCGCACCCGCGTGCTCGAGGTGTTCGACGACCTCGCCTTCGGCGACACGATCCGCCGCGACCTCCCCGCCGCGCTGCTGGGCGAGGACGTGGCCGAGGAGACGGCCCCCGGGCCCGCGGCCGACGTGCTGCGCCTGCGCGGTGCCGCCTCCCTCAGCTCCCTGCTCGGCGAGGAGGACGCCCCGCTCTCCCTCGACCTCGTCGAGGACGTGCGCGGCGGGGCGCTGCTGGGCCTGGCCACCCCGGAGCAGGCCGGCGCCGCCGCGCTCGGCGCCCTGGACTCCGAGGCCTCCGAGCTGCTCGGCGCGGCCCTCGAGGGCTCCCG
The DNA here is from genome assembly GCF_001293905.1 of Brachybacterium sp. SW0106-09. NCBI lineage: Bacteria > Bacillati > Actinomycetota > Actinomycetes > Micrococcales > Dermabacteraceae > Brachybacterium > Brachybacterium sp. SW0106-09. Next base: position 296,803 of record NZ_BCAK01000001.1, on the reverse strand, counting down.
GGAGCTGCGCATCGCGGACGTCCCCGCCCTGCGCGAGCGCCTGGCGGAGAACGGCTACCGGCTCGGGGACGGGGTGCGCGACCTGGCGCTGGAGTCCTTCGTGCTGCGCCCCGGCGCCCGCAGCTACGACACCGAGGCCCTCGCCGCGGATCTCGCGGGCGCGAGCTTCGAGCCGAAGCCGCGCAAGCCCGCCGAGTCGACCCTGAAGAAGGAGAGCGCGGAGACCCGCGCCGAGCACATCGCCCGGGCCGAGGACCGTCTCGCGAGCGCCGTCTCCGCCCTGCACCCGGCCGCCGCGGAGCTCGCGGACCGGATCGAGGCCGCCCCCTGGGCGCGGAGCATCCTCGACGACCTCGAGCGCCCCCTCCAGCGGGTGCTCGAGACGATGCACTCCCGCGGCATCGCGATCGACCACGCCGCGCTGCAGTCCCTGCGCGAGGAGTTCGAGGGCTTCGTCGCCCAGGCCAGGCGCGAGGCCGGCGAGATCGTCGGGGAGGAGGTCAACCTCGCCTCCCCGAAGCAGCTGCAGGTGGTGCTCTTCGAGACCCTCGCCCTGCCCACCACGCGCAAGATCTCCTCCGGCCACTCCACCGACGCCGAGTCCCTCACCGATCTGAGGGAGTCGCTCGACCCGGACTCCGCCGGCCACCGCTTCCTCTCCTGGCTGCTGCGCTTCCGCGAGATGAGCAAGCTGACCGGCTATCTCGTGGGCCTGGACAAGGAGATGGACACCGGCTCCCGCGTCCACACCACCTTCCAGCAGACCGCCGCGGCGACGGGACGGCTCGCCTCGACCGAGCCGAACCTGCAGAACATCCCCGTGCGCACCTCCGAGGGGCAGCGGATCCGCGACGTCTTCGTCGCGGGCGAAGGCTTCGAGTCGCTGATGACCGCGGACTACTCGCAGATCGAGATGCGCATCATGGCCCACCTCTCCGAGGACGAGGGGCTGATCGCGGCCTTCCGCTCCGGGGAGGACCTCCACAACTTCGTCGCCTCGCGCGTGTTCGGAGTGAGCCCCGACGCGGTCGATCCGGCCATGCGCTCCAAGACCAAGGCGGTCAGCTACGGCCTCGCCTACGGGCTCTCCGCCTTCGGCCTCTCCCGCCAGCTGCGGATCTCCCGCGCGGAGGCGACCGCGCTGCGCGACGGCTACTTCGAGCGCTTCGGCGGGGTGCGCGACTACCTCCACCGCAGCGTCGAGAAGGCCCGGGAGACCGGCTACACCGAGACGATCCTCGGCCGGCGCCGCTACCTCCCGGACCTCACCAGCGACAACCGGCAGCGTCGCGAGAACGCCGAGCGGGTCGCGCTGAACTCCCCGATCCAGGGCAGCGCCGCGGACCTCATCAAGCTCGCGATGCTCGCCGTCGAGGAGCGGATGCGCGAGGCGGGGCTGCGCTCGCGCATGCTGCTCCAGGTCCATGACGAGCTCGTGCTCGAGGTCGCCCCCGGCGAGGTCGAGCAGGTGCGGGAGATCGTCGAGGACGGCATGGACTCGGCCTACGAGCTCTCGGTCCCGCTCGAGGTCGGCATCGGCGTGGGACGCACCTGGCGCGAGGCGGCCCACTGAGGCCCGAGGCCTCCGCCGCCGCCCCGTCCCCGGACGGGGCGGACATCACACCGGCGCGCCGCGGAGCGCTCGCCGGCACCCTCGCGCGCCGGGGGCATCGCTGGTAGGCTGTCGAAGGCTTGTGCGCCCCGGTGCGCGAGCGAACCGTCCTCCCGGCCCGGACCCCTGGTCCCGCCGACGGGCGGAGCACGTCCCCCGACCCTACTCATTTCCTGTCCCGACGGAGTCCTTACCTACATGACCGACACCACGACCCCCCAGATCGCCATCAACGACATCGGTGACGCCGACGAGCTCATGGCCGCCATCGATGCCACCATCAAGTACTTCAACGATGGCGACATCGTCGAAGGCACCGTGGTGAAGGTCGATCACGACGAGGTCCTCCTGGACATCGGCTACAAGACCGAGGGCGTCATCCCCTCGCGCGAGCTGTCCATCAAGCACGACGTCGACCCGGCCGACGAGGTCGAGGTCGGCGACGAGATCGAGGCCCTCGTCCTCCAGAAGGAGGACAAGGAGGGTCGCCTGATCCTGTCCAAGAAGCGCGCCCAGTACGAGCGCGCCTGGGGCTCGATCGAGCAGATCAAGGAGGACGAGGGCGTCGTCACCGGTCGCGTCATCGAGGTCGTCAAGGGCGGCCTCATCGTCGACATCGGCCTGCGCGGCTTCCTCCCGGCCTCCCTCGTGGAGATGCGCCGCGTCCGCGACCTGCAGCCCTACGTCGGCCAGGAGATCGAGGCGAAGATCATCGAGCTGGACAAGAACCGCAACAACGTGGTCCTGTCCCGCCGCGCCTACCTGGAGGAGACCCAGTCCGCGGTCCGCTCCGACTTCCTGCAGACCCTCCAGAAGGGCCAGGTCCGCGAGGGCGCCGTGTCCTCGATCGTCAACTTCGGCGCGTTCGTCGACCTCGGCGGCGTCGACGGCCTGGTGCACGTCTCCGAGCTGTCCTGGAAGCACATCGACCACCCCTCCGAGGTCGTCGAGGTGGGCCAGAAGGTCAAGGTCGAGGTCCTGGACGTCGACATGGACCGTGAGCGCGTCTCCCTGTCGCTGAAGGCGACCCAGGAGGACCCCTGGCAGCTCTTCGCCCGCACCCACGCCATCGGCGAGGTCGTGCCCGGCAAGGTCACCAAGCTCGTCCCCTTCGGCGCCTTCGTCCGCGTCGAGGACGGCATCGAGGGCCTCGTGCACATCTCCGAGCTGGCCCAGCGCCACGTGGATCTGCCCGAGCAGGTCGTCACCGTCGACCAGGACGTCTTCGTCAAGGTCATCGACATCGATCTCGAGCGTCGCCGGATCTCCCTCTCCCTCAAGCAGGCGAACGAGGGCGTGGACCCCGAGGGCGACGACACCACCTTCGATCCCGCGCTCTACGGCATGGCCGCGGAGTACGACGCCAACGGCGAGTACAAGTACCCCGAGGGCTTCGACCCGGAGACCAACGAGTGGCTCGAGGGCTACGACGCCCAGCGCGAGGAGTGGGAGGCCCAGTACGCGGCCGCCTACGAGCGCTGGACCGCCCACAAGGCCCAGGTCGCCGAGGCGATCCGCGCCGACGAGGAGTCCGCGAACGCTCCGGCCGCCGCCTCGACCTCCTCCTCCTCCGAGTCTGCGCCCGCCGCGCAGTCCTCCTACCAGTCGAGCTCCTCGGATGAGGGCACCCTCGCCTCCGACGAGGCCCTGGCCGCGCTGCGCGCCAAGCTCACCGGCAACTGATCCTCGGATCACCGGACGGCCCGGTCCCCGCGACTCGCGGGGGTCGGGCCGTCCCCGTTCCCGATCTTCGGGCGTCCCCGATCCGGGAGCATCACGGCAGGGCACACTAGGGGCATGACCACTTCTCTCGAGTCCCACCCGATCCACACCTGGCTCACGGACATGGACGGCGTGCTCGTCCACGAGCAGTCCGCGCTGCCCGGCGCCCCCGAGTTCATCGCCGCGCTGCAGCAGTACGGGCGGCCCTTCCTGGTGCTGACCAACAACTCGATCTTCACCCCGCGCGATCTCCGGGCGCGCCTTGCCCGCAGCGGCATCGACCTCCCCGAGGAGTCGATCTGGACCAGCGCCCTGGCCACCGCCCGCTTCCTCGCCGAGCAGCAGCCCGGTGCCTCCGCCTACGTGATCGGCGAGGCCGGGCTCACCACCGCCATCCACGACGAGGGCTTCATCCTGGCCGACAGCGACGTCGAGTTCGTGGTGCTGGGGGAGACCCGAACCTACTCCTTCGAGTCCATCGCCCGGGCCATCCGGCTGATCAAGGGCGGCGCGAAGTTCATCGCCACGAACCCCGACGTCACCGGGCCCAGCGCCGAGGGCCCGCTGCCGGCGACCGGCTCCGTCGCCGCGATGATCACGGCCGCGACCGGGATCCATCCGTACTACGTCGGGAAGCCGAACCCGCTCATGATGCGCACCGCCCTGAACCGCATCGGAGGCCACTCGGAGACCTCGGTGATGATCGGCGACCGGATGGACACGGACGTGAAGTCGGGGCTCGAGGCGGGCATGCGCTCGATCCTCGTCCTCACCGGCTCCACCGACGTCGACGAGATCGCGCAGTTCCCCTTCCGCCCCACCGCGGTGCTGGACGGCATCGCGGACGTGGTCCCCTTCGTCGAGCGGCTGACCCCGCACGAGGCCGTCGAGCTCGACGAGGACTGACGTCACGGGGCCGGCATCGGTGCCCGGACCGGATCGACAGCTGCGGTCCGGCCTGTGCGGCCCGACCTGTGAAGATCCGGTGATGCCGTCGTGCGGGGTCGGCGAGCCGGACTTGACCGCGGGCGATCGAGCTGGAAAGGTCACGACCAGCCCGCCGGAGGGTCAAGGAACAGCAAAGACCCAGGGGTAGTGGACGAGTCCACGTCCCGACCGTCCGGAGGAGCCCGTGGGGACAGATGCTCCCCCGACGCACTCGGAAGGAGACGACGATGACTCGTCGGCACCAGGTCAGGACCCTCGCCGCGCTCGGCCTCGGCGCCCCGCTGCTCGTGGGGCTCGGCATCGGAGGATTCTCGCAGGCGGTCGCGACCACCGCCGCGCCGCCCGCCCAGGACGTGCCCGCCGCGGTCGCCGCACCCGCCGAGCGGACGGGTTCGGAGGAGGACACCGCGGGGGAGGACGGCACCGCCGGGGAGGAGACCGCCGCCCCGAGCGACGTCTTCACCACGGGCTCCCAGGAGTTCGCCCGCGCCGACCGGAGCACGATCACGGCGGAGGACGTCGCCTCGCAGCTGTACGGCTACGCCGCGGACCCGAGCCTGAGCGACGAGGCCATCTGCACCGACGGCCTCGCCCTCGACCAGCCCGGCGCGGTCACCCGCTGCACCGTGACCGGCTGGAGCGGCGAGCAGGAGACCTACTACGGCTACATGGCGCCGGCCGGCGTCGCCGAGGCGGACTACTGGCTCTACTTCAGCAAGGACGTCCCGCTGCCCGAGGAGGCCGCCGCGACGCTCAACGACGGGCTGAACGGCACCGGCGCCTACCCCGTCTGGGGAGAGGAGCAGGAACAGTCCACCACGCTCTCGGGGGACGTCGCCGTGGAGCGCGCGAACTTCGTGCTCGACGGCTTCGGCCGCGAGGACCTCACGGTCACCTCCGTCGAGGGGGAGGTGGATCTCACCTCGACCACCCCGGTGCGTGGCACCGCCGCGGAGGACGGCTCCGGCCGCACCGTCGGGGTGACCCTGCTGCCGATCCCCACCGACGGCGAGGCGCCGGCGATGATGATCAGCATCGACGGCCCCTGATCCCCGCTCCGCTCCCCGCCGGTCAGCCGCCCGCGGGGCACCCCTGAGCACCCCGGGCGGGCGTCCGCACAGCGCGGACGCCCGCCCGGACGTCGTCCCGCTCATGAGATGATCGACGACATGCTGCGCTGGCTCACCGCCGGGGAATCCCACGGCCCCTCCCTCCTCTCCCTGCTCGACGGCGTCCCCGCCGGGATCGAGCTGACCAGTGACGATCTGAAGGACGCGCTCGCGCGCCGCCGCCTCGGCCACGGCCGCGGCAGCCGTCAGAAGTTCGAGCAGGACGTGCTGACTATCCACGGCGGGCTACGTCACGGCCTCACCCTCGGCTCCCCGCTCGCGATCGAGATCGCGAACTCCGAATGGCCGAAGTGGGAGAAGGTCATGAGCGCGGACCCCGTCCCGCGCGAGGACCTGCTGATCGACGCCGGCACCGGCGACGAGCGCGAGATCGCGCGCAACCGCCCCCTCTCGCGCCCCCGCCCCGGCCACGCCGACCTCTCCGGGATGCTGAAGTACGGCTTCGACGAGGCCCGGCCCGTGCTCGAGCGCGCCAGCGCCCGCGAGACCGCGGCCCGCGTCGTCGCCGGCCGCGTCGCCGCGGCGCTGCTCGAGCAGGCCGCCGGCATCCGGCTGGTCTCCCACACCCTTTCCGTCGGCTCCGTGTCCGTGCCCGAGGACTCACCGCTGCCCACCCCCGACCACCTCGAGCAGCTCGACGCCGATCCGCTGCGCTGCTTCCACGAGGGCACCTCCGCCGCGATGGTCGACGAGGTCGACGCCGCGAAGTCCGACGGCGACACCCTCGGCGGCGTCGTCGAGGTCCTCGCCTACGGCCTTCCCGTCGGCCTCGGCTCCCACACCCAGTGGGATCGCAAGCTCGATGCGCGCCTCGCCCAGGCCGTCATGTCGATCCAGGCCATGAAGGGCGTCGAGATCGGCGACGGCTTCGCCACCGCCGCCCGCCGTGGCTCCGTCGCCCACGACGAGATCCTCGTCGCGCCCTCCCCGCGCGGCGAGCGCTCCGCCTTCCCCCGCGCCACCAACCGCGCCGGCGGCCTCGAGGGCGGGATGACCAACGGCGAGGTGCTGCGCGTGCGCGGGGCGCTCAAGCCGATCTCCACCGTCCCGCGCGCGCTGCGCACGGTCGACGTCTCCACCGGCGAGCAGACCACCGCCAACCATCAGCGCTCCGACACCTGCGCGGTCGCGCCCGCCGCGGTGATCGCCGAAGCGGTGGTCGCCCTGACCCTGGCAGATGCGCTGCTGGAGAAGACCGGCGGGGACAGCATCGACGAGATCCGCGCCCACCTCGAGGGCACGCTCGACCTCCAGGCCGGGCTCGCCCGCCGTGGGGAGGACTCCGCCTCGTGACCGGTCCCGTGGCCGTCCTGATCGGTCCGATGGCCGCCGGGAAGACCAGCGTGGGACGCGCTCTGGCCGCACGCCTCGGCGTCCCCTTCGCCGACCTCGACGCGCTCATCGTCCAGGAGGCCGGACGCACGATCCCGGACCTCTTCGCGGACGAGGGGGAGCCCGCCTTCCGCGAACGGGAGGCCCGCTCGCTCGTCCGCGCCGTCGCGCACCAGCGGGGCGTGCTCTCCCTCGGCGGCGGCGCCCCGATGCACGCCGGCGCCGCCTCGACCCTGCGCGACCTGCCTGTGGTGCTGCTCGAGATCGACGAGGAGACGGTCTCGCGCCGGCTCGCCCACGGCGTCGGCCGCCCGATGCTGTCCGGCGAGGACCCCATGGCCCGTTGGCGCGAGCTCGCCGCCGCCCGGGCGGAGACCTATCGTGGACTGGCGACCCATCGCATCGACGCCGCCCTCGGCAGCCCGGACCGGGTGGCCCTCGCCATCATCGACGCCCTGCAGCTTCAGAGGCCCGCGCGCCCCCAGGAGGAGACCGAATGAGCACCACCGTCATCCCCGTCACCACGCCCACCGGCGGCTACGACGTGCACGTGGGACGGGGCCTGCTCGAGCAGATCCCGGCCCTGGTGCCCGAGCGCGCCCGGCGCGTGGTGATCGTGCACCAGCCGAGCCTGCGCGACGTCGCCGAGCAGGTCCGCGCCGGGATCGAGGAGACGGGGCGGCAGTCCTTCGCCGCCGAGGTCCCCGACGGCGAGGAGGCCAAGACCGCGCAGGTCGCCGGGTTCCTGTGGGGCGTGTGCGGCCAGGCCGAGATCGGCCGCCAGGACCTCGTGATCGGGCTCGGCGGCGGCGCGGCGACGGATCTCGCCGGCTTCGTCGCGGCCTCCTGGCTGCGCGGCGTCGACGTGCTCCAGGTCCCCACCACCGTCGCCGCGATGGTCGATGCGGCCGTGGGCGGCAAGACCGGCATCAACACGGCCGAGGGGAAGAACCTCGTCGGCGCCTTCCACCCTCCGATCGCCGTGGTCGCCGACTTCGACGTGCTGGGAGGGCTCGGTCACAACGACGTCGCCGCCGGACTCGCCGAGGCGGTCAAGGCCGGCTTCATCGAGGACACCGCGATCCTCGACATCGTCGAGCAGGACCCCGCCGCGGTGCTCGACGTCTCCACCGACGCCTTCCGCGAGGTGATCGAGCGGGCCATCCGGGTCAAGGCCCGCGTGGTCTCCGCGGACCTGCGCGAGAGCGGGGAGCGGGAGATCCTCAACTACGGCCACACCCTCGCCCACGCGATCGAGCGCAACGAGCGCTACCAGTGGCGCCACGGCGCCGCCGTGAGCATCGGGATGATGTTCGTCGCCGAGCTGTCCCACCTCTCCGGCAAGCTCTCCGAGGCCGAGGTGGACCGCCACCGGAGCATCCTCACCTCGCTCGGCCTGCCCGTCACCTACCGCGACCGTCAGTGGCCCAAGCTCGAGGACGCGATGAAGCGGGACAAGAAGACCCGCGCCGGCCTGCTGCGCTTCGTGGTCCTGGACCGGATCGGCTCGGTCTCCCGGATCGAGGGGCCCGACCCCGCGCTCCTGCTGAGCGCCTACGCCGCGATCACCGACGACTGAGCACGCCCGAGCCCGCCCGAGCGAGGAGGAGCACCATGACCGAGCGTCCCGGCAGCGCCGCGCAGGACGACCCCCTGGACCAGCCCGGCACCGCGGACCGGCCCGGCCCCGCCGTGCAGGAGGGGATGGTCGACGTGCGCCGCCGCACCGCGAGCGTGCGCGGCGTCGAGTTCGGCCGCGGACGCCCCGAGATCATCGTGCCGCTGGTGGGCGACGACCTCGACGCCCTGCTCACGCAGGCCGAGGCGGCGACCGCGACCCCGGCCCGCGTGGTCGAGTGGCGCCTGGACCGTTTCCGTCCCGACCTCGAGGACGCCGAGCACCACCGCGAGGCGGTCCTCGCCGCGCTCGGCCCGCTGCGCGCCGCCCTCGGCGCCGACCGCGCCCTGCTGGTCACCTTCCGCACCACCGCCGAGGGCGGACAGAGGCCCTACGGCCCCCGCGCGCTCGTCTCGCTGCTGGAGGCGCTGATCACGGGTCGCCGGGCGGGGACGCAGTCCGCCGTCGACCTCGTCGACATCGAGACCTCGCACGACCCCGCGGTGGTCGCCTCGGTCATCGACTCCGCCCGTCGTCACGGCATCGCCGTGATCGGCTCCTTCCACGACATGGAGGGCACCCCCGACGAGGAGACGATCGCGGGGATCCTGCGCGAGCAGCGGCGTCTCGGCGCCGACATCCCGAAGGTCTCCGTCACCCCGCGCACCTCCCGTGACGTGCTCACCCTGCTCTCGGCGAGCCTCGCCGTCGCCGAGGAGCAGACAGGCCCGCACATCGCGATCTCCATGGGCACCCTCGGGGCGAGCAGCCGCGTGGCCGCCGAAGCGTTCGGCAGCTGCGCGACCTTCGCGACCGCAGGGGAGGGATCCGCGCCCGGCCAGCTCGGCGCGGACGACGTCGCCCGGATGATCGAGCTCCTGCGGCCCTGACCCGGCCCGGGCCGGCGCCTCGGCGCTCCGGACTGCCCGCGGAGGGACCGGCGCGCCGACGCCCGGCCTCGCGGCCACCTCAGCGCGGCGCGGCGGCCCCGGGGTCCTGCTCCTCGCGCCGCTCGTGCTCGGCGGTGCCGGGCAGCTCCGCCGGATCCGGGAAGATCCGATCCTCGTAGTCGCTCGCGTCGAGGTCCCCGGCCGCGGCGTCCTCGGCGAGGTCGTCGTGCGCGACGTCGAGGGCGGGGATCGCCCCCGTCTCCTGCGCGACCCGCTCCCGCTCGTCCTTGCGGGTGCGGCGCACCAGCTGCTTCAGCTGGGTCGCGGACATCGTCACCTGCCACTCCCGATGGGCGGGCAGCGACCAGCGACGCCACGCCGCGACCCCGGCGAGCAGCGCGCCGACGGCGACCGCGACCAGCACCATCGGGGAGGGGAGCCCGAGAGCGAGCACCAGCCAGGTCAGCACCGCGGTGACCAGCGCACCGGTCGCGTACAGCGGGCCGCCCCCGAAGATCTGGGGGATCCTGCCCACCAGCACGTCGCGGATCACGCCGCCGCCCACCGCGCTGGTGACCCCGAGCAGGATCGCCGGCAGCATGTCCAGGCCGTAGCCGAGCGACTTCGCCGTGCCGGTCGCGGCCCACAGCCCCATCGCCGCGATGTCCAGCACCGTCACCAGGCGGCGCCACCAGGGGCCGTCCGCATGGATGACGAAGGTGAACATGGCTCCGCCGAGGGCGCAGGCGAGATACCAGGGCCCGTCGAAGGCCGCCGGGGTGCCGTAGTCGAGGATCAGATCGCGCACGAGGCCGCCGCCGAGACCGGCGACGATGCCGATCACCGCGAAGCCGACGGCGTCGAAGTTCAGGCGGGAGGCGATCGCTCCGGCCGCCACGCCCATCACGAACACGCCCACGAGGTCCAGCACGCGGAGGAAGTCGTTGGTCACGAGCAGCTCAAGAGGGTCCACCCCAGCACCGTAGTCCGCGCAGGCAGGAGCGTGAACGGGTCCGTGACCCGGCCGACCCGCCCTACCATCGGAGCATGTCCGGCAGCGTTCCTCCCCCTCGTCCTGACCGCCCCCTGCGGATCGGCCTCACCGGCGGCATCGGCGCTGGCAAGTCGACCGTCGCCGCGCTCTGGCGGGAGCGCGGCCTGCGCGTGATCGATCTGGATGCCCACTCCCGGGCCGTCCTGGACGTTCCCGGCGACGGGGTCGAGGAGGCGATCGTCCGCTTCGGCGAGGGAGTGCGGAACCCGGCCGGCACGATCGACCGCGCCGCCATGGCCCGGATCGTCTTCGCCGATGCCGCGGCCCGCGCGGACCTCGAGCAGATCGTGCTCTCCCGCGTGGACCGGGCGGTCGCGGAGGAGGAGGCCGAGGCGGCCGCGTCGGGGGAGCGGGTCATCGTCCACGACAGCCCGCTGCTGCTGGAGAAGCACGGCGAATCGGGCTACGACGCGGTCGTCGCGGTGCTCGCCCGGCGAGAGGACCGCATCGAGCGGGTGGTCCGGGACCGGGGCAGGGACCGCGCCTATGTCGAGTCGGTCATGGCGGCGCAGGTCACCGATCTCGAACGGATCCGCCGTGCGGACCGCCTGGTGCTGAACACGGCCGATCGCCCCGCTCTCCTCGCGCGCTCCGTCCGTGCCCTCGAGGCGGTCCTCGAAGAGCACGACCTCCGCACCTGATCGCGTCGGACCCCGGCCGACCCGGCGCCGGGCGCCGCCTGTGCGCCGTCCCGCCCGGCCCCGCGGGGCCGTCGGCCCTGAGCGGACAGAGGCCCCGCACCGTGTCCTCCGACGGCCCCGGGTCGTAGGCTCGTCCTCATGCGTCCCGTCACCGATCTCGTCCGCGCCGAGCACCCCTTCGAGGTCGTCTCCGAGTACTCGCCCTCGGGCGATCAGCCGCAGGCGATCAAGGAGCTCACCAAGAGGATCAACGACGGCGAGCAGGACGTGGTCCTGCTCGGCGCGACCGGCACCGGAAAGTCGGCGACGACCGCCTGGCTGATCGAGCAGGTGCAGCGTCCCACCCTGGTCATGGCGCACAACAAGACCCTCGCCGCGCAGCTCGCCAGCGAGTTCCGGGAGCTGCTGCCGCACAACGCGGTGGAGTACTTCGTCTCCTACTACGACTACTACCAGCCCGAGGCGTACGTCCCGCAGTCGGACACCTACATCGAGAAGGACTCCTCGATCAACGCCGAGGTGGAGCGGCTGCGGCACAGCGCCACCAACTCCCTGCTGACCCGCCGGGACGTCGTCGTGGTCTCCTCCGTCTCCTGCATCTACGGCCTGGGCACCCCGCAGGAGTACGTGGACCGGATGGTCCAGCTGAGCGTCGGCGACCAGCTGGACCGCGACGAGCTGCTGACCCGCTTCGTGGACATGCAGTACGACCGCAACGACGTGGCCTTCGAGCGCGGCACCTTCCGGGTGCGCGGGGACACGGTCGAGATCATCCCGATGTACGAGGAGCTCGCGATCCGCATCGAGTTCTTCGGCGACGAGATCGATGCGCTCTACACCCTCCATCCGATGACCGGCGAGGTCATCCGGCAGGAGGACCACATCCACATCTTCCCCGCCTCCCACTACGTCGCCGGTCCCGAGCGGCTCTCCCGCGCGATCGGCACGATCGAGGAGGAGCTCGCCGAGCGGCTCGAGGAGCTCGAGGGGCAGAACAAGCTGCTCGAGGCGCAGCGCCTGCGCATGCGCACCACCCACGACCTCGAGATGCTGCGGCAGATGGGCTCGACCAACGGGGTCGAGAACTACTCCCGCCATCTCGACGGCCGCGCGCCGGGCACCGCCCCGAACACCCTCATGGACTACTTCCCCGAGGACTTCCTGCTGGTCATCGACGAGTCCCATGTGACCGTCCCGCAGATCGGCGCGATGTACGAGGGGGACCGCTCCCGCAAGCGCACCCTGGTCGACTTCGGCTTCCGCCTCCCCTCGGCACTGGACAACCGGCCGCTGACGTTCTCCGAGTTCACCGAGCGCACCGGCCAGACCGTCTACCTCTCCGCCACCCCCGCCGAGTACGAGCTGAACCGCGCCCACGGCGTGGTCGAGCAGATCATCCGGCCGACGGGGCTGGTGGATCCCGAGGTGATCGTCAAGCCCGTCAAGGGACAGATCGACGATCTGCGCGAGGAGATCGACAAGCGCGTCAAGCGGGACGAGCGCGTGCTCGTCACCACGCTGACCAAGCGCATGGCCGAGGACCTCACCGACTTCCTGCTCGAGAACGGGGTGCGGGTCCAGTACCTCCACTCCGACGTGGACACCCTGCGCCGCATCGAGCTGCTGCGCTCCCTGCGCAAGGGCGAGTACGACGTGCTGGTCGGCATCAACCTGCTGCGCGAGGGCCTGGACCTGCCCGAGGTGTCCCTGGTCGCGATCCTGGACGCGGACAAGGAGGGCTTCCTCCGCTCCCGCACCTCGCTGATCCAGACGATCGGCCGTGCGGCCCGCAACGTCTCCGGCCAGGTGCACATGTACGCGGACACGATCACCGACTCGATGCAGGACGCGATCGACGAGACCAACCGTCGCCGCGAGAAGCAGATCGCGTACAACACCGAGCACGGCATCGACCCGACCCCGCTGCGCAAGCGGATCGCGGACGTCACGGACATGCTGGCCCGCGAGGACATCGACACCGACACCCTCCTGGCCACCGACTACCGCTCCGGGAAGGAGAAGGTGGCCCAGGACCGGGCGCGCGCGAACGCCGTCGACTCGATGCAGGGTCGCCAGATCGACCTCGGCGACGATCCCGTCGGCGCGCTGACCGGCATGATCGACGAGATGACCGCGCAGATGCACCAGGCCGCGGAATCCCTGAACTTCGAGGTCGCGGCGCGGCTGCGCGACGAGGTGCAGGAGCTGAAGAAGGAGCTCCGCGCCGTCCAGCGCTCCTGAGCCGATGACGACGAGGCGCGGTCGGGCGCTGGGCGCGATCCTGACCGCCGGGCACCGGCTGCGCCGGATCTGGTGGCGGCTGCGCCGGCCGCGCACCTTCGGCGTGAAGGTGCTGCTGCGCCATCCGGAGCAGCCCGAGCTGATCCTCGCCGTGCGCCACTCCTACGTGGACCAGGACCGGTGGGCGCTGCCCGGCGGACGCTACCGGTCTACCCGGGAGACCCCCTCCGACGCGGCGCGCCGCGAGGTGCACGAGGAGCTCGGCCTCCGCATCCGGGACGATCTCGCGGAGCTGAGGACCCTCGAGGCGAGGACCGAGGGCAAGCGCGACACCCTCACGCTCCTGTCGGGCAGCGCCGACGGGGTCGAGGCGCGCGCCTCCCTCGAGCTGCGCGAGGTCCGCTGGCTGCGCACCGACCTCGCCGACGTGCCGGCCGGGGACCCGGTCTCCCGCTGGCTCCGCCTTGCGCTCGAGGTCGGCACCGACCGGGCCGACGACGGGACACCGGGACCGGACTGAGCCTCACCCCTCCAGCTGCGCGCGACGGGGTCGACATGTCGCAGCGGCGGGCCCAGGCGGGGCGCCGCCTCGTCAGCGCTGCGGATCCTCGGCGCGCTCCCAGCTCTCGACCGGCCCGGGGACCACCTCGAACAGCGGATGCGCCGTCGGCCCCGCGAGCGAGTTCGCGCACTCCCAGCGCTCCGGACTGCGCTCCTCGAGCTTGTGGAGCAGATGCCGCCACTCGAGGTCGAGCTGCCCGCTGGTGACCGGGATCCTCGGCACCTCGACCCTGCTGACGACCGCGCCGGCAGAGGCGCCGGGGGCCGCCTCTGCGCTGGCTGCTCCGTCCTTGACCGACCGGGCGGGCCGGTGGTCGATGCGCGAGCGGTCGAAGCGGTACCCGCGCGTCGACGCCTCCTCGGCGAGGACCTCGAGATACGCGCCGACCGATACGAGGGGATCGGCCTGCGCGCGGAAGCGCTCGAGCTGGGGATGGGATCGGTAGCCTCGCGTGCGCCCGGCCAGCACCGCCTGGGCCAGCAGCGACTCGCGCCAGCAGCCCGTGAGGCCCTGGCGGTCGAGGTGGCGGGGGTGCAGTGACCACAGACGCATCGGGCCATCCTCCCTCATCCGCCGAGCCGAGGCGAAGGTCGTGCGCCGAGCGCGACGATCGTCTCCCCGCACGCACAGGAACCCCCGATAGCGTCGTGAGCACGCCGCACGCCGCGGCGCGCGACGCATCCCGCCGCGAGAGAAGGAGGACCCCGTGCCCCAGTCCCAGCGCTCCCGGTTCGTGTCCCTGGCCGTCGGCACCGCCGCCGCGTCCGGCCTCGGGATGATCCCGGTGCACCGCCTCCCGCGCCCGGTGCGCGCCGGCTATGTCGCGCTCCCCGCGGTGCTGACCACCGGCGTCAGCCTCCTGGCGCAGCAAGGGCGCCTGGACCTGTCGGCCGAGGACGAGCCGAGTGCTCACGGCCTGCGGCCGCCGACGGGGCTCGAGACCGCGATCTCGCTCGCCCTCGGCGGCCTGATGGTCGGGGCGGGTGTGGCGGGTCTGCGTCTGGACCGCGGGGCAGAGAGCTTCCTCCGGCGCCGCGGCGTACCCGCCCCGCGCGTCTGGATCGGCCTCGCCACCGGCGCGGTGACCCTGGCCTCGACCCTGCTCGAGGAGCGAGGCTCCGCGCCGGGCACCACGTCGACGCAGGAGCGAGTCCTCGCCCTCCTGACCCGCGAGGATCCGATGGGCCTCGCCCCGGGCACGAACGGCATGCCCGAGGACGAGTACGGGCCCGAGGCGGAGGCGATCGCGGAGCTGCTGGACACCGGCGCCGTGCCCACGGCCGCACAGCTCGACGAGGTCTGGGAGCAGTGGTTCTCCCAGCCGCTCAGCCCGCTCCTCGGCGCCGGCCGCATGGACTCCCTGCTCGCGGCGCTCTCCGCACTGGCCCCTGAGGATCCCGGCGCGTAGTGCCCGCGGCGAACTGCGGAGGTCTGCCAGGATCGGGCGATGACGAACCTTCGCAGCGCGCCGCCGTTCGTCGTCGTGCGCGGCAACTCCGCCTCGGGGAAGTCGACGGTCGCACGCCGGGTCCAGCGCGCCCTGCCGCGCGGGGAGGTCGCGGTGATCGGGCAGGATCATGTGCGCCGGGAGCTGCTGTGGGAGCGCGACAGCGGCCAGGGCGACACGATCGGCCTGCTCGAGTCGATGGTCCGGCACTGCCTCGGGATCGGGCGCCTCACGCTTCTCGAGGGCATCTTCGGCGCCGAGCGATACCATTGCATGTTCGCGCGGATGCTGCGTGATGCCCCTGGTCCGACCCTGGTGTACTACCTCGACGTGAGCCTGCCGGAGACCCTGCGGCGCCACGCCGGCAAGCCGATCGCGGGGCATGTGGCCCCTGAAGAGGTCGCGTCCTGGTACCGGCCCCACGACGTGCTCGGCGTCCCCGGGGAGCAGGTCCTCGCCGAGGCGCTCGACGAGGACCAGATGGTCGCGCGGGTCCTCGGGGACCTCCCGATGCTCCGCACCGGCCCCGGAGAGCGTGGGGGCCCGGCCCTGTCAGCTCCTGAGGAGTTCACTTCTCCGCCGAGCGCTCCGTGATCGCGAGATCCAGCGGGAAGTCGATCGAGCTGCCGGGGAAGAGCAGCCGCCCGGCGGCGTCGGCGCTCTCGCGGATCGCGGCGGCCGCGGCCTGCGCCTGGTCGGCCGGGGCGTGGACGATCACCTCGTCGTGGAGGAAGAACGCCAGATGCGCGCGGCGGGAGAACACCGGTCCCGAGGCGTCGGCCCGCTCGTCGGGGGCGACCTCCGGGAGCTGCGCGAGCCGAAGGCGTAGCGCCGCCATCCAGGACAGCGCCCATTCCGCCGCGGTGCCCTGCACCACGAAGTTGCGGGTGAACCGGCCGCGGTCGCGGGCCGAGCGACGGGCCCGCTCCTGCTCGCCGCTGGCCGCCTCGGGGCCGTTCGCCGAGCGCTGCGCCTGCACCCAGCCGGGCTCGGGAGAGGGGGAGGAGCGGCCGAGCCAGGTCGTGACCGTCCCGCCGCGCTCCCCGGTCGCAGCCGCGCCGTCCACGAGCGCCATCGCGTCGGGGAACGTCCGGCGCAGCCGCGGGACGACGCGCCCGCTGTCCCCGGTGGTCCCGCCGTACAGGGCGCCGAGCACCCCGACCTTCGCCTCCTGCCGGCTCGCGACCACGCCCGCCTCGACGATGCCGGAATAGAGGTCCTTCCCGGCCCCTGCCGCGATCATCTCCCCGTCGTGCGACATCGCCGCGAGCACCCGCGGCTCGAGCTGGGAGACGTCGGCGCTGACCAGCCGCCAGCCAGGATCGGCACGGAGCGCGGGCCGCAGCCGGCGCGGGATCTGCAGCGCCCCGCCGCCGCTGGAGGCCCAGCGCCCGGTGACCACGCCGCCCGGCACGTAGACGGGCCGGTAGCGGCCCTCCCGCACCCACTCGTCCAGCCACGTCCAGCCGTTGGCGGTCAGCAGGCGGGACATCTTCTTGTACCGCAGCAGCGGCTCGATCGCCGGATGCTCGTGCTCCTGCAGCTCCCACTGGGAGGTGGAGGAGACGTCGATGCCGGCGCGGTGCAGGGCGCGCAGCAGCTTCGGCGGCGAGTCCAGCGACACGGTCGGGTCCCCGAGAGCGGTGCGCACCTCGGCGGCGACCTGCACCATCTGCGCGGGGAGCGTCCCGGGGGAGGGGCGCGGCCCCAGGGCCTCGGTGAGGATCCGGTCGTGCTCGGCCACGTCCCAGGGGATGCCCGCCGTCTGCAGCTCGGCCGCGATCAGCGCGCCGGCGGACTCCGCCGCCAGCAGCAGGCGCAGCCGCGTCGGGTCCTCGGCGCCCGCGATCGCCGAGAGCTGTCGCTCGAGCTCCGCACAGGTCTCCTCGATCCCGTCGGGCACGCCGTGGGCGGCAGACGGCCGGGCATCGAGGTCGAAGAGGGTCGCGCCGAGGTCGCGTCGCGGCTCCTCCGGCTCGAGCGGGGTGTCCCATCCCGTCGCCTCGCGCAGAGGACCGGGCTCCGTCACCAGGTCGGAATGGCGCAGGATCCGGTGCACCAGGCGCAGGTCGTGGCAGCGCTCGAGGGTCACCCCGGCCGCGAGCAGACGCGGGTACCAGGCGGCGGCGTCGCTCCAGACCCAGCGCGGCCGGTGCGCGGCCTCGAGCTCGGCGACGAGGGAGGGGAGCTCCTGGACGGCACGGGTCCGCTCCTCGAGGACGGAGCCGTCGGCCGCGAGCTCGCGCAGCACGACCGCTCCGCCCGCCCCGCGACCGAGCACGCACCTCGCCGGGACGGGCGCGGCGGTGCCCGGCGGGGGAGAGGTCACCAGCCCCGCTCGCGCCAGGCCGGCAGGGAGGCCCGCTCGGCCCCGAGCGTGGTGTCGTCGCCGTGGCCCGGGTACACCCAGGTCGCATCGTCCAGCCGGTCGAAGATCCGCTGTTCGACGTCGTCGATCAGCTGCGCGAAGCGCTGCGGGTCCCGGTCGGTGTTGCCCACCCCGCCGGGGAAGAGGGAGTCGCCGGTGAAGAGGTGGTCGCCCTCCTCGCCGCCGCGCCACAGCACCGCGACGGAGCCGGGGGTGTGGCCGCTCAGGTGGATGATCTCCACCCGCTGCTCGCCGAACTCGATCACGTCGCCGTGGGCGAGGGGGAGGTCGATCTTCTCCGCGATCTCCTTCGCGTCCTCCGCCCCGGCGGCGGTGCGGGCGCCGGTCGCCGCGATCATCTCCGCCAGCGCGCCCACGTGGTCGTGGTGGCTGTGGGTGGTGAGGATGACGTCCAGCCAGTTGTGCTCGGCGCCCGCCGCGATCATCCGGCGCAGGGCGTCCGGCTCCGCCGCCGCGTCGATCAGCAGCTGGGCGCCGGTCGACCGACAGGTCAGCAGGTAGGCGTTGTTGTCCATCGTCCCGACGGACAGCTTGCGGATCTGCAGGTGCTCGAGGTCTCGCACGGCGGGCTCGCCGCCCGGCTCGACATGTCCGGTGTACTCGTGATCAGCCATGGGGACAGTATGTCGTCCTTATCTCCCCCGAACAACTGTTCGAAGGTCGGTGTGCGCCCCTAGAATGCCGGGGTGACTGATTCCCTGGTCGTCCGTGGTGCGCGCGAGCACAACCTCAAGAACATCGACATCGACATCCCCCGCGACAAGCTGGTGGTGTTCTCCGGCCTGTCCGGCTCCGGCAAGAGCTCCCTGGCCTTCGACACCATCTTCGCCGAGGGGCAGCGGCGCTACGTCGAGTCGCTCTCCAGCTATGCGAGGCAGTTCCTAGGACAGATGGACAAGCCCAGCGTCGACCTCATCGAGGGGCTCTCCCCGGCGGTCTCGATCGACCAGAAGTCCACCAACCGCAACCCGCGCTCCACCGTCGGCACGATCACCGAGATCTACGACTACCTGCGCCTGCTGTTCTCCCGCACCGGCGAGCAGCACTGCCCCGTCTGCGGCGAGCTGGTCACCTCCTCCTCGGCCGAGCAGATCGTGGACACCCTCCTCGAGGAGGAGGCCGGCACCCGCTTCCAGCTGCTGGCACCCGTGGTGCAGGGGCGCAAGGGGGAGCACCAGGACCTGCTCAGCTCCCTGCGCTCCCAGGGCTACGCCCGCGCGCGCATCGACGGGGACAACCGCCGCCTGGACGAGGAGATCAGCCTCGACAAGCGCTACAAGCACACGATCGAGGTGGTCGTCGACCGCCTCGCGGCGAAGCCCGACGCGCGCCGTCGCCTCACCGACTCGGTCGAGACCGCCCTGCGGCTGGCCGAGGGGATCCTGCTGGTCGACTACGTGGACCGCGACGACGAGGACCCGCAGCGCACCCGCCGCTTCTCCGAGAAGCGCGCCTGCCCGAACGACCACCCCCTCGCGATCGACGACATCGAGCCGCGCACCTTCTCCTTCAACGCCCCCTACGGCGCCTGCCCCGAGTGCACGGGCCTGGGGCAGCGGCTCGAGGTCGATCCCGAGCTCGTGATCCCAGACGACGACCTCTCCCTCGCAGGCGGCGCGATCGCCCCGTGGACCATGGGCTCCTCCGACCACCACCAGGAGGTCATGTCCGGCCTCGCCGAGGAGCTCGCCTTCTCGATGGACACCCCCTGGCGCGCGCTGCCCGAGCGCGCGAAGGAGGCGCTGCTGCACGGCAAGGACTTCAAGGTCCACGTGAAGTACCGCAACCGCTTCGGCCGCGAGCGCACCTACTCCACGGGCTTCGAGGGCGTCATGCACTTCCTCGAGCGTCGCCACAGCGACACCGAGTCCGACTGGGCCAAGGAGCGCTACGAGCAGTTCATGCGCGAGGTGCCCTGCCCCGCCTGCCAGGGCGCGCGCCTGCGCCCCGAGGTACTCGCCGTGACCGTCGGCGGGAAGTCCATCGCCGAGGTCTGCGAGATGTCGATCGGCGACGCGCTCGCCTTCCACCAGGGCCTCGAGCTCGGGGTGCGGGAGGCCGCGATCGCCGACGAGGTGCTGCGGGAGATCCGCTCCCGCCTGGGCTTCCTGCTCGACGTGGGCCTGGACTACCTCTCCCTCGCCCGCGCGGCCGGCACCCTCTCCGGCGGCGAGGCGCAGCGCATCCGCCTGGCCACCCAGATCGGCTCGGGGCTCGTGGGCGTGCTCTACGTCCTCGACGAGCCCTCCATCGGCCTGCACCAGCGCGACAACGAGCGCCTCATCGCGACCCTCGAGCGCCTGCGCGACCTCGGCAACACCCTCATCGTCGTCGAGCACGACGAGGACACGCTCAACTCGGCCGACTGGGTCGTGGACATCGGCCCGCTCGCCGGCGAGCACGGCGGGAAGGTGGTCCACTCCGGCCCCGTCGAGGGCCTGAAGCAGAACCCCGACTCCCTCACCGGCCGCTATCTCTCCGGCGAGCTGGAGATCCCCGTGCCCGCGGTGCGCCGCCCCGTGGACAAGGAGCGGATGCTGAAGGTCGTCGCGCCCCGCGCGAACAACCTCACCGGGCAGGACGTCTCCTTCCCGCTCGGCGTGCTCACCGCCGTCACCGGCGTCTCCGGCTCGGGCAAGTCCTCCCTGGTCAACGACATCCTGTACTCGGTCCTGGCCAAGGAGCTCAACCGCTCCCGCGTCGTGCCCGGGCGGCACAAGCGCGTCACCGGTCTCGAGCACCTCGACAAGGTCGTGCACGTGGACCAGTCGCCGATCGGCCGCACCCCGCGCTCGAACCCCGCCACCTACACCGGGGTGTGGGACCGGGTGCGCACCCTCTTCGCCCAGACCAACGAGGCGAAGATCCGCGGGTACACCGCCGGGCGCTTCTCCTTCAACGTCAAGGGCGGGCGCTGCGAGGCCTGCTCCGGCGACGGCACGCTGAAGATCGAGATGAACTTCCTGCCCGACGTGTACGTGCAGTGCGAGGTCTGCAAGGGCCAGCGCTACAACCGCGAGACGCTCGAGGTGAAGTTCAAGGACAAGAACGTCGCCGAGGTGCTGGGCATGTCCATCGCCGAGGCGCTCGAGTTCTTCGACGCCGTCCCCGCGATCCGCCGCCAGATGCAGACCCTGGTCGACGTGGGCCTCGGCTACGTGAAGCTCGGCCAGTCCGCGACCACCCTCTCGGGCGGCGAGGCGCAGCGCGTGAAGCTCTCCTCCGAGCTGCACAAGCGCTCCAACGGCCGCACGATCTACGTGCTCGACGAGCCGACGACGGGCCTCCACTTCGAGGACGTGCGCAAGCTGCTCGAGGTGCTGCAGGGCCTCGTGGACAAGGGCAACTCCGTGATCGTCATCGAGCACAACCTCGACGTCATCAAGACCGCCGACCATGTCATCGACCTCGGCCCCGAGGGCGGCGCCGGCGGCGGGAGGATCGTCGCCACCGGCACCCCCGAGAAGGTGGCGAAGGTCGAGGGCTCCTACACCGGTCGCTTCCTCGCCCCGATGCTCGAGGGCGGACGAGCGGGCGCGGCCGCGGCCCGCTGAGCAGGCGGAGCCATGGCTGATCCGGCGACCTACCGCCCCGCGACCGGCACGATCCCCACGAGGCCGGGGGTCTACCGGTTCCGGGACGAGCACGGCCGCGTCATCTACGTCGGCAAGGCGAAGAACCTCCGTCAGCGCCTGGTGAACTACTTCCAGGACCTCGCCGTCCTGCACGAGCGCACCCGGCGCATGGTCACCACCGCCGCGAGCGTCGAGTGGACCGTGGTGGGCACCGAGGTCGAGGCGCTCACCCTCGAGTACACGTGGATCAAGGAGTTCGATCCGCGGTTCAACGTCAAGTTCCGCGACGACAAGTCCTACCCCTATCTCGTGATCACGATGGGGGAGAAGGTGCCGCGGGTGCACATCACCCGTCGGCCGCGCGCCAAGGGCGACCGCACCTTCGGGCCCTACCCGCAGGTCGGCGCGATCCGCGAGACCCTCGACCTGATGCTGCGGGTGTTCCCGATCCGCTCCTGCACCGCCGGGGTGTACCGGCGGGCCGAGCGGTCCGGACGGCCCTGCCTGCTCGGCTTCATCGGCAAGTGCGCGGCGCCCTGCGTCGGCGACATCTCCGAGGACGAGCACCGGCGGCTCGCCGAGCAGTTCGCGGACTTCATGGCCGGGAACACCTCGAAGTACACCCGTCGCATCGAGCAGCGGATGAGGGCCGCGGCCGCGGCGATGGACTACGAGACCGCCGCGAGCCTGCGCGACGATCTCCAGGCGCTCGAGAAGGTGATGGAGAAGAACTCCGTGGTCCTCTCCGACGCGACCGACGCCGACCTGATCGGCCTCGCCCAGGACGAGCTCGAGGCGTCCGTGCAGGTCTTCCACGTGCGCGGCGGGCGGATCCGCGGCCAGCGCGGCTGGACCGCGGAGATCCTCGACGAGTCGACCGCGCCGGACCTGGTCGAGCGCGCCCTGACCACCCTGTACACCGAGGGGAGCGCCCCGAAGGAGGTGCTCGTCCCGATCCTGCCCACCAACCTCGGCCAGGTGCGCGAGCTGATGGGCCGCACCGTCGACCTGCGCGTCCCGCAGCGCGGCGAGAAGAAGGACCTGCTGATCACCGTCGGCGAGAACGCGACCGAGGCGCTGCGCCTGCACCGCCTGAAGCGCACCGGCGACCTCACCGCGCGCACCAAGGCGCTCGAGGACCTGGGGGAGGCGCTCGACCTCGCCGAGCCGCCGCTGCGGATCGAGTGCTTCGACATCTCCCACTCCCAGGGCACCAACGTCGTCGGCTCGCAGGTGGTGTTCGAGGACGGGCTGCCTAAGAAGAGCGAGTACCGCCGCTACTCGGTCACCGGCGCCGCCGCTCGCGACGACACCGCCTCCATGCACGACGTGATCACGCGCCGGCTGAAGCACCACCTCGACCCGCCCGAGCCGACGGAGGACGAGGAGACCGGCCGTTTCAAGCGCTTCGCGTACCCGCCCTCGCTGATCCTCGTCGACGGCGGCCCGCCCCAGGTCGCCGCCGCGCAGCGCGCCTTCGACGAGCTCGGCATCACCGACATCGCCCTGGCCGGGATCGCCAAGCGGCTCGAGGAGATCTGGCTGCCGGGGGAGGAGTACCCCGTCATCCTGCCCCGCACCTCCGAGGCTCTGTTCCTGGTGCAGCGCCTGCGCGACGAGGCGCACCGCTTCGCCATCACCTACCACCGCTCCAAGCGGGGCCGGGCCATGCAGGCCAGCGCCCTGGACGGCATCCCCGGCCTCGGCCCGGCCCGGCGGCGCGCCCTGCTGGACCGGTTCGTGACGGTCTCGGCGATCCGCGAGGCGAGCGAGGAACAGCTCACGGAGGTCGACGGGATCGGTCCCGCGTTGGCCGCGCAGATCACCGCCGCGCTAACATCCGAGCAGGGAACCGCCTCGGACGCCGACACTGCGGACGACGCCCTCGGCGTCACCGTCGACATGGCGACCGGCGAGATCCTCGAGGGCTGAGCGCGAGGCCCGTCCACCCCGATCCGGAAGGAGCACCCGTGACCGAGGAGTCCATCCCGAGCCCGACCACGGACACCCGAGGCGACGTGGTCATCATCACCGGGCTCGCCGGGGCCGGACGGGAGACTGCCGCCCACGCCCTGGAGGACATGGGCTGGTACGTGGTCTACAACATCGCCCCGCAGCTGATCGGCACGCTCTACGAGCTGCAGGCCTCCGCCGTCGGCCGCGAGAACCGCTTCGCGGTCGTGGTCGACCCGCGCTCCGGCCCCTTCTTCACCGAGCTCGGCGAGGTCGTCGACGAGCTGCGCAAGGCCGATCTGCGCCTGCGCCTGCTCTTCCTCACGGCCGACGAGTCCACCCTCGTGCGGCGCTTCGACTCGGTGCGTCGCCCCCACCCGCTGCAGGGCGAGGAGGGCGTGCTCGAGGGCATCCGCCGCGAGCGCGAGATGCTCGCCCGCTACCGGCGCACCGCCGACCTCGTCATCGACACCTCGCCGCTGAACGTGCACGAGCTGACGATGAAGATGCGCTCGCTCTTCGGCACCGGCGAGGAGCAGCGCCTGACCGTGACGATGCTGTCCTTCGGCTTCAAGTACGGGATCCCGCTGGAGGCCGACCACGTCAGCGACGTGCGCTTCATCCCCAACCCGTACTGGGTGCCGGAGCTGCGTCCCAAGCGGGGCACCGACGCCGACGTCGCCGAGTTCGTGCTCGGCGACGCGAACGCCGCCGAGTTCGTCGAGCGGTACATCGAGATGATCACCCCGGTGCTGCGCGGCTACAGCACCGAGAACAAGCACTTCACCACCCTCGCGATCGGCTGCACGGGCGGCAAGCACCGCTCCGTCGCGGTCTCGGAGCGGATCGGCGACGAGCTGCGCACCGCCGGGCACGCGGTGCGGATCCGCCACCGGGATCTGGGGCGGGAATGAGCATCGCCTCCCGCAGCCGACGTCTCCGGCTCCGCGGCGCCGACCGCTCCGCGAGCGCCCAGCGGGGCGGCCGCGGCGCCCCGCAGCGGCCCGTGCGCGTGGTCGCCCTCGGCGGCGGCCACGGCCTCGCCGCGAACCTCCGCGCCCTGCGCCTGCTCACCGACGACATCACCGCCGTGGTCACCGTCGCCGACAACGGCGGCTCCTCGGGCCGGATCCGCACCGAGATGCCCGTGCTGCCCCCTGGGGACCTGCGGATGGCGCTCGCGGCCCTGTGCGAGGACTCCGAATGGGGGTCCATCTGGGGCGACGTGATCCAGCACCGCTTCGCCACCGACGGCGAGCTCGACGGCCACGCGCTCGGGAACCTGATGATCGTCGCGCTGTGGCAGATCCTCGAGGACCCCGTCGAGGGCCTGGACCAGATGGCCGAGCTGCTCGGCGCGCGCGGACGCGTGCTGCCGATGGCGCTGGACCCGCTGGACATCGAGGCGCGAGTGGTCGGCGCCGACGGCAGCGCCCGCACCGTCTCGGGCCAGTACCAGGTCGCGACCGCGGAGGGCCGCGTCGAGGACGTGCGCCTGATCCCGCCGCGGCCCCGCGTCCCCATCGACGTGCTCGAGGCGATCGCGCGCGCGGACTGGATCATCCTCGGCCCCGGCTCCTGGTACACCTCGGTGCTGCCGCATCTGATGATCCCCGAGATCGCCGAGGCGATCGCGACGAGCCCGGCGCGGAAGGGGATCATCACGAACCTCTCCGTCGGCGCGCAGGAGGCCGAGGGGATGACGAGCCTGGACATGCTGGACGTGCTGCTCGCCCGCGCGGGGGACTGCCGCTTCGACGCCCTCGTCGCCGACCCGACCACTCTGGAGGACGTCCTCGAGCTCGCCGAGGCGGCGCAGCAGAGAGGGCTGCGCACCCTGCTGCGCCAGGTCAGCGTCGGCGACGGGACGCCGCGGCACGACCCGGTGCGCCTGGCCGCCGCGTACCGTGATCTGTTCGACGACGCCTACGGGGATGTGGAGCACGGCGACGACCGCTCCGCGTCGCGCCGGAAGCGACCCCACCGCACCACGAGGGGCACGGACCCCCGCACCGAGGAGGACACGCATGGCGCTGACGGGTGACGCGAAGGAGGAGCTCAGCCACCTCGAGGTGACCCGGCCCTCCGCCCGCAAGGCCGAGGCGGCTGCGATGCTGCGCTTCGCCGGGGGCCTGCACCTGGTCGCGGGGCGCGTAGTGGTCGAGGCGGAGCTGGACTCGGCGGCGGTCGCGCGGCGTCTGCACGGCATCATCGCCGACATGTACGGCCACCGCGCCGAGCTCGCGGTGCTGGCCCCCTCCGGGATCCGCCGCACCACCCGCTACCTGGTGCGGGTGGAGCGCGAGGGCGGGATGCTGGCCCGCCAGGCCGGACTCCTGGACGCGCGCGGCCGTCCAGTGCGCGGGATGCCGCCCTTCGTCGTCGGCGGGGCGCTGGTGGACGCGGAGGCCGCGTGGCGCGGGGCGTTCCTCGCCCGCGGCACCCTCACCGAGCCGGGCCGCTCCTCGGCCCTGGAGCTGTCCTGCCCCGGCCCCGAGGTGGCGCTGGCGATGGTCGGCGCGGCCCGGCGGCTCGGCGTCGCCTCGAAGGCCCGGGAGGCGCGGGGCGCGGACCGGGTGGTGCTGCGCGACGGCGACGCGATCTCCGCCCTGCTGTCCCGGATGGGCGCCCACGAGACGGTGCGCACCTGGGAGCAGCGCCGCACCACCCGCGAGGTGAAGGCGACCGCGCACCGGCTCGCGAACTTCGACGACGCGAACCTGCGCCGCTCCGCGCGGGCCGCAGTCGCCGCGGGCCAGCGCGTCCAGCGCGCGCTGGAGATCCTCGGCGAGGACGTGCCCGAGCACCTGCAGGCCGCCGGTCGCCTCCGTCTGGAGCACCGCCAGGCGAGCCTCGAGGAGCTCGGCCGACTCGCCGATCCGCCGCTCACGAAGGACGCCGTCGCCGGTCGGATCCGACGCCTGCTCGCCACCGCGGACAAGCGCGCGGAGGAGCTCGGCATCCCCGGGACCGACCACGGAGTGGACGAGGACCATCTTCCTTCGTCCCCTGATGCCGGTCGTTGATAGGATCGTCACGGTCGTCGGTCACACGCCGGCGTCGCCCGAGCGTACGAGGGCGTGCGCGCCATGTCAGTACTCGAACGTCGCGGACTCACCGCGACACTAGGAGGAACCCTTGACCGTCAAGGTTGGTATCAACGGATTCGGCCGCATCGGCCGCAACTTCCTGCGCGCCGCTCTCGAGCAGCAGGCGGACATCCAGATCGTCGGTGTGAACGACCTCACCGACAACGCCACGCTCGCGAACCTCATCAAGTACGACTCGATCGGCGGGGTGCTTCCCTACGACGTCTCGCACGACGAGGACTCGATCACCGTCGGCGACAACACCTTCAAGGCGTACGCCGAGCGCGATCCGAAGAACATCCCGTGGGGGGAGATCGGCGCGGACGTCGTCATCGAGTCCACCGGCATCTTCACCGACGCCGAGAAGGCCAAGGCCCACATCGAGGCCGGCGCCAAGAAGGTCATCATCTCCGCTCCGGCGAAGAACGAGGACGCGACCTTCGTGATCGGCGTGAACGAGGGCGACTACGACCCCGCGAAGCACGACATCATCTCCAACGCCTCCTGCACCACCAACAGCCTCGCTCCGGTGGCGAAGGTGCTGAACGACGAGTTCGGCATCGTCAAGGGCCTGATGACCACGATCCACGCCTACACCTCGGACCAGGTGCTGCAGGACGGCCCGCACAAGGACCCGCGCCGTGCACGCGCCGCCGCCCTGAACATCGTCCCGACCACCACCGGTGCGGCCAAGGCCGTGGCGCTGGTGCTCCCCGAGCTCAAGGGAAAGCTCGACGGCTACTCGCTGCGCGTGCCGGTCCCCACCGGCTCGATCACCGACCTCACCTTCGAGGCTTCCCGCGAGGTCACGATCGAGGAGATCAACGCCGCGATCAAGAAGGCCGCCGAGGGCCCGCTCAAGGGCGTCCTGCGCTACACCGAGGACCCGATCGTCTCCAAGGACATCGAGGGCGACCCGCACTCCTCGATCTTCGACGCGCAGCTCACCAAGGTGAACGGCAACCAGGTCAAGATCTTCTCCTGGTACGACAACGAGTGGGGCTTCTCCAACCGCCTCGTCGAGCTCTCGCAGCTGGTCGGCAAGTCCCTCTGATCCTCGCGTCGTCCCGCTGACGACCGGGACAGCCCCGGAGCCCGCCGGTCGCCACCCCGAGGGGTCGGCGTCCGGCGGGCTCCGCTCGTCCCCCGTCCCGACGGGCCGCTCCGGCGTCCCGCGGTCGAACACCTGAAGGAGCACCACAGTGCTGAAGACCATCGATTCGCTCGGAGAGCTGCGCGGTAAGCGCGTGCTCGTCCGCGCCGATCTGAACGTGCCGCTGGACGGCACCACGATCACCGACGACGGCCGCATCCGCGCCGCGCTGCCCACCCTCACCCGGCTCGTCGAGGCCGGTGCCCGGGTCGCGGTGATCTCCCACCTCGGCCGCCCCAAGGGCGAGCCCGAGGAGAAGTACTCCCTCCGCCCGGTCGTGGGCCGCCTCGGCGAGCTGCTCGGCCAGGAGGTCGCCTTCGCGACCGACACCGTCGGCCCCTCCGCCCAGGAGACCGTCGCCGCGCTCGGCGACGGCCAGGTCGCCGTGCTCGAGAACCTGCGCTTCAACGCGGGCGAGACCGCGAAGACCGACGAGGAGCGGCTCGCCTTCGCCCGCGAGCTCGCCGCCCTCGGCGACGCCTTCGTCTCCGACGGCTTCGGCGTCGTCCACCGCAAGCAGGCCTCCGTGTACGAGCTCGCCACCCTGCTCCCCGCCGCCGCGGGCGAGCTGGTGCTGCGCGAGGTCGACTCCCTGCGCAAGGTCACCGACGAGCCCGAGCGCCCCTTCGTGGTCGTCCTCGGCGGCGCGAAGATCGCCGACAAGCTCGGCGTGATCGACGCGTTGCTCGGCAGGGCCGACCGCATCCTCATCGGCGGCGGCATGGCGTACACCTTCCAGAAGGCGCTCGGCCACGAGGTCGGCCTGTCGCTGCTGGACGAGTCGAAGATCGACGTGGTGCGCGAGTACATGGAGCGCGCGAAGGCGAACGGCGTCGAGCTGGTCCTGCCCGTCGACACCGTCGTGGCGCCGGAGTTCTCCGCCGACGCGCCCGCCACCGTGGTGGGCGTCGACGGGATCCCCGCGGACCAGGAGGGCATGGACATCGGCCCCGAGACCGCGAAGCTCTTCGGCGAGAAGATCGCCGATGCGGCGACCGTGTTCTGGAACGGCCCGATGGGCGTGTTCGAGTTCCCGGCCTTCGCCGAGGGCACGAAGGCCGTCGCCGAGAAGCTCGGCGCGGCCTCCGGCTACACCGTGGTCGGCGGCGGAGACTCCGCCGCGGCGGTGCGCAACCTGGGCTTCGACGAGACGCTCTTCTCCCACATCTCCACCGGCGGCGGTGCCAGCCTCGAGCTCATCGAGGGCAAGGACCTGCCCGGAATCTCCATCCTCGAGGAGGACCAGAAGTGACCACCCGCACCCCGCTCATGGCGGGCAACTGGAAGATGAACCTCGACTGGAAGCAGGGCCTCGCCCTGGTCGAGGAGCTCGGCGAGCAGCTCAAGGAGGTCGACACCACCAAGGTCGAGACCGTCGTGCTGCCTCCCTTCGTGGACCTGCGCACCGTGCAGGTCGCGGTCGACGCCGGCAAGCTCCCGATCGCCTACGGCTCCCAGGACATCTCCGCGCACGAGTCCGGCGCATACACCGGCGAGGTCTCCGGCGCGATGCTCTCGGCGCTGGGCTGCACCTACGCCGCGGTCGGCCACTCCGAGCGCCGCCAGTACCACGGCGAGACCGAGGAGGTCACGAACGCCAAGGTGAAGGCAGCCTTCGCCGCGGGCCTCGTGCCGATCCTCTGCGTCGGCGAGCCGCTCGAGGAGCGCAAGGCCGGCAAGCACGTCGAGTACACCCTCGCGCAGCTCGAGGGCGGCATCGAGGGCATCACCGCCGAGCAGGCCGCGAAGATCGTCATCGCCTACGAGCCCGTCTGGGCGATCGGCACCGGCGAGGTCGCGACCCCGGACGACGCGCAGGAGGTGTGCTCCGCGATCCGGGAGGCGCTGCGCGCGATGCACGGCGACACGGTCGCCGACGCGGTCCGCGTCCTGTACGGCGGGAGCGTGAAGTCCGCGAACGTGGGCGAGCTCATGCAGCGCGCCGACGTCGACGGGGCCCTCGTCGGCGGCGCCTCGCTGAAGGCCGAGGAGTTCGCCAAGATCGCCGGATTCCAGGGTTGAGCCGAGCGGAGGGCTGAAGGTAAGCCTCCCCACGCGGGCCGGGTCCTCGACGGACCCGGCCCGTGCCGTATGCTGGATCGGTCCGTCCGTCTCCGTGGAAGGGTGATCCCCTCGTGGACCTGTCCCTGCTGAAGCTCGTCCTCCAGATCCTCCTGGCGGTGTTCGGGCTGCTGACGATCCTGCTGGTGCTCCTGCACAAGGGGCGCGGCGGCGGCCTGTCGGACATGTTCGGCGGCGGCGTCTCCTCCTCCGCGAGCGCCTCGGGCGTCGCCGAGCGGAACCTGAACCGCCTCACGGTGACCGTCGCCGTCCTCTGGGGCGCGAGCGCCGTCGGCCTCGGCATCATCGAGACGATGCTCTGACACCCTCGTGCGGCGACCGCCGCACCTCTGCTCTGCGAACGGGCCGTCCCCTCGGGGACGGCCCGTTCTGCGTCGCCGGACCTCGGGGCCCCGATAGCCCGAAGGGCCGGTCACCTCGCGGTGACCGGCCCTTCGGGCGTCCTGCGTGCTCCCGGACGAGCCGGGGCTCAGCGGGCGCTGCGCCCGGCGGCCGCCTCGTCGAGCACCCAGGTGGTGGACTCGAGGCCGCGCACCGCCGAGGCGGGCACCTCCCACGGGTCCACGCCGTCGCGCGCGGTGCGCACCGCCTCGGCCTTCTCCGCGCCGGCCACGAGCAGCGCCACGTGGCGGGCCGAGTTCAGCACCGGCCAGGTCAGCGAGATCCGCTGCGAGGGCGGCTTCGGGGAGCCGGTCACCGCGACGGCGCTGCCGAGCACCTTCTCCTGGGCGGGGTGCTGCGGGAACAGCGAGGCGATGTGACCGTCGGGGCCGACCCCGAGCAGCAGCACGTCGAAGAACGCCTGCCCGCGGGTGCGGAAGGGCTCGTCGCCGCCCGTCTGGTCCAGCTGCTGCCCGTACCAGGCGGCGGCGTCCTCGAGGGACATGCCGTCGGCGGGGGAGGGCATGACATGGACGTTGCGGGCAGGGAGCCCGTGCTCCTCGCGCAGCACGTCCAGCAGCGAGGCACGCACGCCCACCTCGTTGCGCTCCTCGGAGTCCGGCTCGACGAACCGCTCGTCGCCCCACCACAGGTGCAGGCGGGCGGCGTCCACGCCGGCCTCCTCCAGCGCGGCCGGCAGGGCCGCGGCGGTGAGGGTGCCGACGGTGCCGCCGGTGAGCACCAGGTGCGCGACGGGGCGCTTCTCGAGCGCGGCGGCGAGCTGCTCCGCGGTGGCCGTGGCGGCGGCCTGCGCGACCGCCTCCGCATCGGCGACCACGACGTCCTGCGGGGCGGGCTTGCCGCTCGCGAAGGTCGCCGTGTCGGAGATTCCGGAGAAGGCGGCGCCGAGCACCTCGCCGTAGACCTCGTCGGGGTCCAGGCGGCGCAGCTCCTCGGTGACGAGCTCCGCGAGGGTGCGGCGGGGCATCGTCACGTGCTGGCCGGAGTCGTCGCCCGGCAGCTTCATGACGATCGAGTCGTCGCTGACGCGGGTGAGCTCGATCGTGCCGTCCTCGCGCACCAGCCGCACGCCGTGCACCCCGGCGAAGTCGGGATCGTCCGAGGGCGGCGGGAGGATCGACGCCTCGACGCCGAGGGTGTGCTGCAGCCAGCTCGCCATCAGCAGCACCGAGGGGTTGCCCTCGGTGCCGAGGACCTCGACGGAGCTGGGCACGGAGACCGGCGGCACCTCGTAGGCGCTCGCGACCAGGCCGCGCCAGCGGGTCAGCCGCGCCCAGGCGAAGTCCGAGTCGCCGCTGGCGTAGCCGCGGCGCAGGCGCTTCAGCGTCCCCAGCGGGTCCGCGCAGGCGGCGGAGTCGGTGATGCGGCGCTGCGACATGGAGCCGAGCACGTCGTGGACGGGGGAGGACGGAGCGTTCTCCGGCCACCAGGTCACGATCGGCGCATCCGGCAGCAGCAGCGCCATCACCAGCGTGTCCAGCGACCACAGCACGTCGCCGCGGGCGTGGAGGATCACGATCTCGCCGGCGCCGGCGTCACGGCCCACGCGGATCTCGGCGTCGAGCCCGGAGGTCTCCGCCTCGGGATCGGCGTCGACCACGAGCACCCGAGCGGGATGCTCGTGGCTCGCGGCGATCGCCGCCTCCAGCGGCTCCTCGATCTCGCCGGTGGCGATGATGATGAGCGTGAGGACCCGGCCGATGGTGTTCTCGCCGAAGGTCTCCCGCATCTCGGTCATGGTCTTGTCGACCGCCGACGCGGTGGTGTCGGTCAGGGTGGTGATCACGGTCGCCTCCAGGTGCGCCCGTCACGGGCGAGCATGTCGTGTGCGGTGTCGGGACCCCAGGAGCCCGGCCGGTAGGGCGCGGGGTCGAGGTTCTCGGCCCAGAACTCGGTGATGGGGTCGAGGATCTTCCAGGAGAGCTCGACCTCCTTCTGCCGCGGGAACAGCGGCGGGTCGCCGAGCAGCATGTCCAGGATCAGCCGCTCGTACGCCTCGGGGGACTCCTCGGTGAAGTTCATGCCGTAGGCGAAGTCCATCGTCACGTCCCGCACCTCCATCTGGGTGCCGGGGACCTTCGAGCCGAAGCGCATGGTCACGCCCTCGTCCGGCTGGACGCGGATGACGATCGCGTTCTGGCCCAGGTCCGCGGTGTCCGTGGAGTGGAAGGGCAGGAAGGGCGCACGCTTGAACACGACCGCGATCTCGGTGACGCGGCGTCCCAGGCGCTTGCCGGCGCGCAGGTAGAAGGGCACCCCGGCCCAGCGGCGGGTCGCGATGTCCAGGCGCATCGCGGCGAAGGTCTCGGTGGTGGAGTCGGCGGGGATGCCGTCCTCCTCGAGATAGGGGCGCACCTCCTCGCCGCCCTGCCAGCCGCCGACGTACTGGCCGCGCGCGGTGTGCGCGGCGAGGTCCTCCGGCAGCTCGACGGCGGCGAGGACCTTCTCCTTCTCCGCGCGCAGGTCGCTGGCGCGGAAGGTGACCGGCTCCTCCATCGCGGTGAGCGCGAGGAGCTGCAGGAGGTGGTTCTGGATGACGTCGCGGGCGGTGCCGATGCCGTCGTAGTAGCCGGCGCGCGAGCCGATGCCGATGTCCTCGGCCATCGTGATCTGCACGTGGTCGACGTAGCCGGAGTTCCAGATCGGCTCGAACATCTGGTTCGCGAAGCGCAGCGCGAGGATGTTCTGGACCGTCTCCTTGCCCAGGTAGTGGTCGATGCGGAAGACGTCCTCGGGACGGAACGCCTTCTCCACCACGTCGTTGAGCTCGCGCGCGGAGGCGAGGTCGTGGCCGAAGGGCTTCTCGATGACGACGCGGCGCCAGGAGCCGTCCTGCGGGGTGTTCAGGCCCGACTCGGCCAGCTGCCCGCACACCTGCGGGAAGGCGTCCGGGGGGATCGAGAGGTAGAAGGCGTGGTTGCCGCCGGTGCCGCGCGTGCGGTCCAGCTCGCCGACGACCTCGGTGAGGCGCTCGAAGGCGGCCTTGTCGTCGAAGGTGCCGGTGACGAAGCGGAGGCCGCCGCGCAGCTGCTCGAAGACGCTCTCGTCGAAGCCGGTGCGGGAGTGCTCGGAGACGGACTTCTTCACGTACTCGGCGAAGTCGTCGTCGGACCACTCGCGGCGGCCGTAGCCGACCAGGCCGAAGCTCGGCGGGAGGAGACCGCGGTGGGTGAGGTCGTAGATCGCCGGCAGCAGCTTCTTGCGGGCGAGGTCGCCGGTGACGCCGAACATCACCATGGAGCTGGGCCCGGCGATCAGCGGCAGCCGTCGGTCACGGGGATCGCGCAGCGGGTTCGGCGCACCGGCTGCTGCGGAGGGAGCGGGGGAGTCGGTCACGATGGTCCTTTCTCGGACACGGACGGCGGGAGCACGGGACCGCACCGCGGCGGACCCGTGCTCACCGGGAGGGATCAGGCGCGGGCGGCCTCGACGGACGCCGAGACGGTCTCGAGCAGCTCGTTCCAGGCCTTCTCGAACTTCTCCACGCCCTCGCGCTCGAGCACCGCGAACACGTCGGCCAGATCCACCCCGGCCTCGGCCACGCGCTCGAGTGCGGCCTCGCCGGCGGCGGCGGTCTCGGCGGACAGCGCGGCCTTGGGCTCGGAGTGGTCGGCGGCGGCCTCGAGGGTCTTCTCCGGCATCGTGTTCACGGTCGGGTCGGCGACCAGGTTGTCCACGTAGAGGGTGTCGGAGTAGTCGGGGTTCTTCACGCCGGTCGACGCCCACAGGGCGCGCTGCACGTTCGCGCCCTTGTCGGCGAGGGCCGTGAAGCGCTCGGAGCCGAAGGCGGTGAGGTACACGCCGAAGGCGGCCTGGGCGTTGGCGACGCCGGCCTGGCCCTTGAGGGAGACGGCGTCGCCGCCGAGGGCGTCCAGGCGCGCGTCGATCTCGGTGTCCACGCGGGAGACGAAGAAGGAGGCGACCGAGTGGATGGTCGAGAGGTCCTTGTCGGCCTCCGCGGCCTTCTCCAGGCCGGCGAGGTAGGCGTCGATGACGGCCTCGTAGCGCTCGACGGAGAAGATCAGGGTGACGTTGACGCTGATGCCGGCGGCGATCACGGCGGTGATCGCGGGCAGGCCCGCCTCGGTCGCGGGGATCTTGATCATCACGTTCTCGCGGCCGACGACCTCGAAGAGGTGCTCGGCCTGCGCGATGGTCTTCTCGGTCTCGTGCGCGAGGCGGGGATCGACCTCGATGCTGACGCGGCCGTCGAAGCCCTTGGAGGAGGCGTAGGTGTCGGCGAGCAGGTCGGCGGCGTTCCGGACGTCATCGGTGGTGAGCACCTCGATGACCTGGTCGACGTCCTTGCCCTCGCCGGCGAGGCGGGCGATGTCGGCGTCGTACTCGTCGGAGCCGGAGATCGCGGCCTGGAAGATCGAGGGGTTCGTGGTCACGCCCACGACGTTGCGGGTGGCGAGCAGCTCTGCGAGGTTGCCCGTCTGCAGGCGCTTGCGCGAGAGGTCGTCGAGCCAGATGGAGACTCCGGCATCGGAGAGGGCCTGGGTGGAGGGGTTCTGGGTCATGACGTTCCTTCCGGGCGCGACGCGCCCTGGGTCGACGCTGGTGTCATCGGGTGCAACGGGGACCGGCGGGCGCGGATTCCAGGAGGTGTCCGACGGAACATCGCAGGTCCCAGGGGTGGCAGGGGAGAGAGACGCGGGGGCGGGACCCTGGGGTCCCGCCCCCGCGGCGGATCAGGCGCCGGCGGCGGCCAGGGACTCCTCGGCGGCCTCGACGACGGCCTCCGGGGTGAAGCCGTACTCGCGGAACAGCGTCTTCGCATCGGCGGAGGCGCCGTAGTGCTCGAGCGACACGGCCCGGCCGTGCGCGCCGAGGAAGCGGTACCAGGGCATGGCGATGCCGGCCTCGACCGTGACGCGGGCGGTCACGGAGGAGGGGAGCACCGACTCCTTGTACTCCTCGTCCTGCTCGTCGAACCACTCGACCGACGGCATGGAGACCAGGCGGGTCGGGGTGCCCGCGGCCTCGAGGCGCTTCTGCGCCTCGGCCGCGTACTGCACCTCGGAGCCGGTCGCGATGAGGATCACCTTCGGCTCGCCGGTGGAGGCGTCCTTCATGACGTACCCGCCCTTGGCGACGTTCTCCGCACCGGCGTACTCGCTGCGGTCGAAGGTGGGCAGCGCCTGGCGGGACAGGAGCAGGCCGACGGGGCCGTTGTCCCGCTCCAGCAGCACCTTCCACGCCTGCGCGGTCTCGTTCGCATCCGCCGGGCGGACGATCGAGAGGTTCGGGATCGCGCGGTAGGCGGCGAAGTGCTCGACCGGCTGGTGGG
The DNA here is from genome assembly GCF_001293905.1 of Brachybacterium sp. SW0106-09. Taxonomy (NCBI): domain Bacteria; kingdom Bacillati; phylum Actinomycetota; class Actinomycetes; order Micrococcales; family Dermabacteraceae; genus Brachybacterium; species Brachybacterium sp. SW0106-09. The sequence continues at coordinate 261,670 of NZ_BCAK01000001.1, read as the reverse complement.
TCGGGCCGTCCTCGCCCAGGCCGATGGAGTCGTGGGTCCACACGTAGGTGACCGGGGTCTTCATCAGCGAGGCCAGGCGCACGGAGCCGCGCATGTAGTCCGCGAACTGGAAGAAGGTGCCGCCGTAGGGGCGGGTCAGTCCGTGCAGGGAGATCCCGGAGAGGATCGCGCCCATGCCGTGCTCGCGGATGCCGAAGTGGAGCGTGCGGCCGTACTGGTCGCCCGCGAACTCGGAGGAGCTGAGCTCGGCGGGGAGGAAGGACGGCTCGCCCTTCATGGTGGTGTTGTTCGAGCCGGCGAGGTCGGCGGAGCCGCCCCACAGCTCGGGCATGACCTCGGCGAGCTCGCCGAGGACCTTGCCGGAGGCGGCGCGGGTGGCGACGCCCTTCTCGTCGGCCTCGAAGGTCGGGATCGCCTCGGCGAAGCCGCCCGGCAGCTCGCGCGCGACGAGGCGGTCCAGCAGCGCGGCCTTCTCCGCGTTCGCGGAGCGCCAGGCCTGGTAGCCCTTGTCCCACTCGGCCTTCTTCTCCGCGGCGCGGTCCGCGAGGCCGCGGGTGTGGGCCAGCACGTCCTCGTCGACCTGGAAGGTCTGCTCGGGATCGAAGCCGACGGCCTCCTTGAGACCCTTCACGCCCTCGGCGCCGAGCTTGGCGCCGTGCACGGAGTGCGAGCCGGCCAGCTCCGGGATCGGCCAGCCGATGACGGTGCGCAGGCGGATGAAGGTGGGCTTGTCGGCGACCTTCTGGCCCTCGAGGATCGCGTCCTTGAGCGCGGCGACGTCCTCGCCGTACTCCGTCCCCCCGTGGGTCCAGTCCACGGTGCGCACGTCCCAGCCGTAGGCCTCGTAGCGCGCGGCGGTGTCCTCGGTGAAGGCGATGGAGGTGTCGCCCTCGATGGAGATCTCGTTGTCGTCCCAGAGCACGATCAGGTTGCCGAGCTGCTGGGTGCCCGCGAGGGAGCTGGCCTCGGAGGAGACGCCCTCCTGCAGGTCGCCGTCGGAGGCGATGACGTAGGTGAAGTGGTCGAAGGGGCTGGTGCCGGGCGCCGCCTCGGGATCCAGCAGGCCGCGCTCGCGGCGCTGGGCCATGGCCATGCCGACGGCGGAGGAGATGCCCTGGCCCAGGGGACCGGTGGTGATCTCCACGCCCTCGGTGTGGAAGTTCTCGGGGTGGCCGGGGGTCTTCGAGCCCCAGGTGCGCAGCTCCTCGATGTCCTTCTTCTCGAGGCCGAAGCCGCCGAGGAAGAGCTGGATGTACTGGGTCAGGCTCGAGTGGCCCGCCGAGAGCACGAAGCGGTCGCGGCCGAGCCACGCGTGGTCGGTCGGATCGTGGCGCATCACGTCCTGGTAGAGCAGGTACGCGGCCGGGGCGAGGCTGACGGCGGTGCCGGGGTGGCCGTTGCCGACCTTCTCGACCGCGTCGGCGGCCAGCACGCGGACGGTGTCGACCGCCCGCTTGTCGAGCTCGGTCCAGCCCTCGGGGGCCGTGAAGTTCTCCGTCATGTCGTGGACATCCTTTCGCCGGGATGCGGCCTGGACGGCCGCTCGGAAAGACGGGCCTCTCCGCGCGACGCCGGATGACCGGCTGCGACATGCGCGTTCCGCACGGGAGGCAACAGGGTCCACCTTAGTCCGGGCCGTGCGACGAGGTCATGTGCGTCCAGGCTGTTGCCGTGGCGGACGGTGCCCACTCTCACCCCGCGCCTCGCCCCGCCGCCGCGGGCGAACGCCTAGACTGGGGTGGTTCGTCGGCCGCGTGCCGTGACCAGGAGGAAGGACGGTGGGCGGTGACCGCCACCCAGGGAGCTCAGCTGCGGGGCGCAGGCCAGGACGGCGGGCGCGGTCCGCGGACCGTCGGCTCCACCCTCCGCGCCTACGTCGCGCTGACCAAGCCGCGGATCATCGAGCTGCTGCTCATCACGACGATCCCCACGATGTTCCTCGCCGCCGGCGGGTTCCCCTCGCTGTGGCTGATCATCGCCACCATGGTCGGCGGCTATCTCGCCGCGGGCGGCGCGAACGCGCTGAACATGTACCTCGAGCGCGACATCGACGCGAAGATGAAGCGCACCCGGAAGCGTCCGATCCCCTCCGGCGCCGTCACCCCGCGCGCCGCGCTGATCTTCGGCCTGACCATCTCCGCGGTCTCCGCGCTGTGGCTGGGCCTGCTGGTGAACTGGGTCTCCGCTGCGCTCGCGGTCGGCGCGATCCTGCTGTACGTCGTCTTCTACACGATGATCCTCAAGCGCCGCACCAGCCAGAACATCGTCTGGGGCGGCATCGCCGGCTGCATGCCGGTGCTGATCGGCTGGTCGGCGGTCACGGGCACCGTCTCCTGGACCGCGGTGCTGCTGTTCCTGGTGATCTTCTTCTGGACGCCGCCGCACTACTGGCCGCTGGCAGAGAAGTTCCAGGAAGACTACGCCAACGCGGGCGTGCCGATGCTGCCGGTGGTGTCCTCGCGCTCGAACGTCGCGCGCCAGATGCTGCTGCACACTGCGCTGATGATCGCCTCGAGCCTCGCGATCATCCCGCTGGGCGAGACCGGCTGGGTGTACGGCGTCGCCGCCGCCGCCTCCGGCGCCTGGTTCGGCTTCCTCGTGGTGCGCTACGCGCTGCGGGTCCGCCAGGGGCTCTCCGGGAAGGCCCTCGCCCCGATGAAGGTCTTCCACGGCTCGATCACCTACCTCACGGTGCTCTTCGTCGCCCTCGCGATCGACCCCTTCGTCACCCTCTGACCCCATGAGCTCCGGGGAGGCCCCGCGCCCGACGGGCGAGGAGGACCCCCTGCGCCCGGGCGACCGGCGGATCCTCGAGCAGTACCTCGGCCACCTGCGCATCGAGCGGGGCCTGTCCGAGAACACCCTGGCGGCCTACCGGCGTGATCTGCGCCGCTACCTCGTCGACCTCGCGCGCCGCGAGGTCGACCCCGCCGCGGTGGACCCCGAGCAGCTGGGGGAGTGGTTGCAGTCCCTGCGCACCGGGGCCGACGGGGGGACCCCGCTCTCCGCCGCCTCGGCCGCCCGCTCCCTCGCCGCGGTGCGCGGGCTGCACTCCTTCCTCGACGCCGAGCGAGTCTCCACCACCGGCGACCCCTCCCGTCTGGTCCCGACCCCGACCCTGCCGCGACGCCTCCCGCACCCGCTGACCCTCGACCAGGTCGAGGCGCTGCTCGAGGCCGCCGGACGCCCCGGCACCGGACGGGACGCGACCGAGCGCGCCCTGCGCGACCGCGCCCTGCTCGAGCTGCTCTACGGCATCGGCGCACGGATCTCCGAGGTCACGGGCCTGGACCTCGACGACGTGGACCTGCCGGGGCGCTCCGCCGTGCTGCGCGGCAAGGGGGACAAGCACCGGGTGGTGCCCGTCGGCCGCTTCGCCGTCGAGGCGCTCGGGGCATATCTCACGCGGGGACGCCCGGCCCTCGCCGCGCGCGGCCGCGGCACGCCGGCGATCTTCCTCGGCGCCCGCGGCACCCGCCTGACCCGCCAGGCCGCCTGGCAGGTGGTGCAGCGCTGCGCCCGCGACGCCGAGCTGGAGGACCTCCCCGAGCCGATCAGCCCGCACACCCTGCGCCACTCCTATGCCACCCATCTGCTGCACGGCGGGGCCGACGTGCGCTCCGTGCAGGAGCTGCTGGGCCACGCCTCGGTCACCACGACCCAGCTCTACACGCAGGTGACGGTCGACTCCCTCCGCGAGACGCACGCCGGCGCCCACCCCCGCGCCCGGCGGGGGGCTTAGACTTGGGCGGCACGACGCCCCCGACCGGCCCCGGCCGCCGGGGGCTCGCCGCGGATGGCGCGGGGACCGACGCGCAGCCGTCCCTCCCTGGGCTGGGACCGGAGCACCTCCGGAGCCCGCTCGCCCCGCGGCGTGCACGCACCAGACCACGACGCCGACGACAGGACAACGACGTGAGCCCGACCTCCCCCCAGCAGCTGGACATCGATCTCGGCCCGACCGGCCGGCCGATGCCGGAGCTCCCGGAGCCGGCCGCGCTCGACTCCCACGGGCCGGCCCGGATCATCTCGATGGTCAACCAGAAGGGCGGGGTCGGGAAGACCACGAGCGTCATCAACCTCGGCGCGGCCCTCGCGGAGCTCGGCCGCAAGGTCCTGCTGGTGGACCTCGACCCCCAGGGCGCGCTGAGCGCCGGCCTGGGCGTGAACCCCTACGACCTCGACGTGACCGTCTACAACCTGCTCATGGAGCGGGGCCACGACGTGCGCACGGTGATCCAGGAGACCGACACCGAGGACCTCGACGTCCTCCCGGCGAACATCGACCTCTCCGCCGCCGAGGTCACCCTCGTCAACGAGGTCGCCCGCGAGATGGCGCTGGCCCGCGTGCTGCGCCCCGTGGCCGACGACTACGACGTGATCATCATCGACTGCCAGCCCTCGCTGGGTCTGCTCACCGTCAACGCCCTCGCGGCGAGCCACGGCGTGATCATTCCGCTGGAGGCCGAGTACTTCGCGCTGCGCGGCGTGGCGCTGCTGGTGGAGACGATCGAGAAGGTGCAGGACCGCATCAATCCCCGCCTCGAGCTCGACGGCATCCTGATCACGATGTTCGACCCGCGCACGCTGCACGCCCGCGAGGTGTGCCAGCGCGTGGTCGAGGCGTTCCCCGACAAGGTCTTCCACACCACCATCAACCGCACCGTGAAGTTCCCCGACGCCTCCGTCGCCGCGGAGCCGATCATCTCCTTCGCCACCTCGAACAAGGGCGCCGCCGCCTACCGGCAGCTCGCACGCGAGCTGATCTCGCGCGGCGCCGCGGCCTGATGGCCGGGCAGCGGCCGCGCCGCGGCAGCGGCAGCGGCGGGGGAGCAGGACGCGACGGCGCGGGGAAGCCGGCCCGCCGGCGCAGCGCCTTCACCCCGCCCAGACAGGTCCGGCTGCGCGACGACCAGGGCACGCGCCTGCCCGCGGCGGACGGCGAGGAGGCCGAGGTCCACCGCGAGGACGGCGAGCGGCTGCAGAAGGTCCTCGCCCGCGCCGGCTTCGGCTCCCGCCGCGCCTGCGAGGCGCTGATCTCGTCCGGACGGGTCCGCGTGGACGGCGCCGTCGTCCACGAGCAGGGCGTGCGCATCGACCCCGCGTCCCAGGTGGTCCACGTCGACGGGCGCCGGCTCCAGCTCGACGACGCGAAGCTCACCGTCGTGCTGAACAAGCCCCGCCGCGTCGTCTCCGCGATGAGCGATCCCGAGGGGCGCCGCGACCTCACCGAGTTCACCGCCGCCTACTCCCAGCGTCTCTACCACGTGGGCCGCCTGGACTACGAGACCGAGGGGCTGCTGCTGCTGACCAACGACGGCGAGCTCGCCCATCGGCTGACCCACCCCAGCTTCGAGGTCGACAAGACCTACGTGTGCCGCTTCGACGCGCCGGGCGGCCCGCCGCGCGGGCTCGTGAAGGCGCTGCGGGAGGGCGTCGAGCTCGAGGACGGCCCGGCCCGCGCCGACCGCGCCCGGGTGCTCGCCCAGGACGGCCGCGAGGCCGTGGTCGAGGTGACCCTGCACGAGGGGCGCAACCGGATCGTGCGCCGCATGTTCGCCTCGCAGGGCTTCGAGCTCACCGCGCTGGTCCGCACGCGGATCGGTCCCGTGCTGCTCGGCGAGCTCGCCCCGGGCGAGACCCGCGAGCTCACCGATCGCGAGCTCGGCACCCTGATGGCGGAGGTCGGGCTGTGAGGACCCTCGTCCCCTCGCCCGTGCGGATCATCGGCACCGGGCTGATCGGCGGCTCCCTCGGCATGGCGCTGCGCCGCGCCGGGGTGCAGGTCCAGGTCGAGGACGTCTCCCCGGGCACCGCCGCCCTCGCGGTCGAGCTCGGCGTGGGGGAGCTGCCCGCCGCCGGGGACCGCCACCCGGAGCTCGTGCTCGTCGCCGCACCGCCCGACGTCGCCGCGTCCCTCGTCGACGGGGCGCTGCGCCGCTGGCCGGACGCGCTGGTCGCCGATGTCGCGAGCGTGAAGACCACCGTCCTCGAGGGGGTGCGCCGGCTCGCCCGGCCCGAGGACCTGCCGCGCTACATCGGTGCCCACCCCATGGCGGGCCGCGAGGTCTCCGGCGTGATCGCCGCCCGCGCCGACCTGTTCCAGGGCCGGCCCTTCGTCGTCGTCCCCCATGAGGAGACGCTCCCCGACGCGGTCAGCGTGCTGAAGGGTCTGGCGACGGAGATCGGCTCCGTGCCGATCGTGCTGGACGCCGCGGCGCACGACACCGCCGTCGCGCACGTCTCCCATGTGCCGCAGGTGATCTCGAGCCTGCTGGCCACGACCCTGCTGGAGCCCTCCGAGCAGGCGCTGGGCCTGGCCGGGCAGGGGCTGCGGGACACGACCCGGATCGCGGACTCCGATCCGCGGCTCTGGGTCGAGATCCTCGGCGCGAACGCCGGGGCCGTCGGCGAGGTGCTCTCCTCCGTCGCGGACCGCCTGGAGGCGGTGCGCGGGGCGCTCGCGACCCTCGAGGGCGACCCCGACCCGGGCACCGGGTCGCGACGGGCCCTGGCCGACCTGATCGCCGAGGGCAATCGCGGTGTGCGCCGCATCCCGGGCAAGCACGGCGGGGCGACCGACGCCTTCACGACCCTCGTGGTGCTGGTGCCGGACAGGCCCGGCGAGCTCGCGCGTCTGCTCACCGAGATCGGGCAGATCGGCGTGAACCTCGAGGACCTCCGCCTCGAGCACGAGCTGGGGCGCGAAGTCGGCCTCGCCCACGTCGCGATCGACGCCGCCCGTGAGGACCTGCTCACGCGGGAGCTCACGGTGCGCGGCTGGAGGGTCGCAGGGGCCTGAGCGCCCCGTATCCTTCTGGAATGCACACCAGCGCGCTGCACGACCCCGCCGAGGGCATCACCATCGCGATCGACGGCCCGGCCGGCTCCGGGAAGTCGACCGTCTCCCGCCTCGTCGCCGAGGCGCTGGACGGAGGCTTCCTCGACACCGGCGCGATGTACCGGGCGATCGCCTGGGCCTGCCTCGAGGACGGCGTCGACCTCGCCGACCGCGAGGCCGTCGCCCGCGTCGCCGAGGGGATCGACCTCGACCTCGGCACCGACCCGGCCGGGGCCACCGTGGTCGTCGCCGGCACCGACATCACCGCCGCGATCCGCGAGCAGCGCATCTCCCAGCAGGTCTCGGCCGTCGCGACCAACACCCTGGTGCGCCCGATCCTCCAGCGCCGCCAGCGCCAGGTGCTCTTCTCCACCGCCGCCGAGCGCGGCTTCTGCGTCGCCGAGGGCCGTGACACCACCACCGTCGTCGCCCCCGACGCCCGGGTGCGGGTGCTGCTGACCGCCTCGGACGAGGAGCGGATGCGCCGCCGCGCCGCGGAGCTCGGCCTCGAGGACACCGAGGAGACGCGCGAGCGCATGGCCGACCAGGTGCTGCGTCGCGACCGCGACGACTCCTCCGTCTCCGAGTTCCTCACCGCCGCCGAGGGCGTCGAGCAGATCGACACCACCGGCCTCGGCATCGAGGACGTCGTCGAGAAGGTGCTGATGCTGGTCGCGGCGGCGGAGGCCGCCGACGAGACCGCCGAGCACGGCCCGGCCGTGCCCGCCCCCGCCGCGCCCGTCGCGGTCGAGGCAGGGGCCGACGGCCCGAGCGACGAGGACATCGAGGCGGCGCTGCGCGCGGGCCTGTCCGACTACGAGCTCGACGAGGAGGATCTCGCCCTGCTCGGCGGCGGCGAGGAGGCGCAGCTGCAGCCCGAGGCGCGGCGGAACCTGCCCGTCGTCGCCGTGGTCGGTCGCCCCAACGTCGGCAAGTCCACACTGGTGAACCGCATCCTCGGCCGCCGAGAGGCCGTCGTCGAGGACCGTCCCGGCGTGACCCGCGACCGTGTCTTCTACGAGGCGGAGTGGTCCGGCAAGGACTTCTGGCTCGTGGACACCGGCGGCTGGGAGGACAGGGTCCAGGGCATCGCCTATCGCGTCGCGGAGCAGGCCGAGGTCGCCGTCTCCCTCGCGGACGTGGTCATGTTCGTCGTCGATGCGAACGTCGGCATCACCACCACCGACGAGCAGCTGCTGAAGGTGCTGCGCAAGGCGCGGGTGCCGCTGGTGCTGGTCGCCAACAAGGTCGACGACCAGCGCGGCGAGCTCGAGGCCGCGGCGCTGTGGAACCTCGGCCTCGGCGAGCCGTACCCGGTCTCCGCCCTGCACGGCCGCGGCTCCGGCGACCTGCTGGACGCGGTCGTCGCCGCCATGCCGGAGGAGGGCCGGGGAGCGCCGGTCGACCACGGCCCGCGGCGCGTGGCCCTCGTCGGCCGCCCCAACGTCGGCAAGTCCTCGCTGCTGAACCGGCTCGCGAAGGAGCAGCGCGTCGTCGTCGACGACATCGCCGGCACCACCCGCGACCCCGTGGACGAGAAGATCATCCTCGGCGGCAAGGAGTGGACCTTCGTGGACACCGCGGGGATCCGCCGCCGCATCGCGCAGTCCCAGGGCGCGGACTACTACGCCTCGCTGCGCACGCACGCGGCGCTGGACCGCGCCGAGGTCGCCGTCGTGCTGCTGGAGGCCAACGAGCCGATCTCCACCCAGGACCTCAAGATCATCGACATGGTCCTGGAGTCCGGGCGCGCCCTCGTGCTCGCCTTCAACAAGTGGGACCTGCTGGACGAGGAGCGGCACAAGGCGCTGGAGCGGGAGATCGAGCGGGACCTCGGCCATGTCGCCTGGGCACCGCGCGTGAACATCTCCGCAGCCACCGGCCGCCACTCCGAGAAGCTCGTGCCGGCGCTCGAGAAGGCGCTCGAGTCCTGGGACCGCCGCATCCCGACGGGCCGGCTCAACGCCTTCCTGGGCCAGCTCGTCGCCGCGCACCCCCATCCGCTGCGCGGAGGGAAGCAGTCCCGGATCCTCTTCGCGACGCAGGCCCGCACCCGTCCGCCGCGGTTCGTGGTCTTCGCCAGCGGCTTCCTCGAGCACGGCTACCGCCGCTTCATCGAGCGACGGCTGCGGGAGGACTTCGAGTTCACTGGCTCCCCGATCGTCATCGGCGTGCGGATCCGCGAGAAGCGCCGCCGCTGAGCGGCCCCGTCGAGCGGCGCCGTCGACGCCCCGTTCCCGCTGCGGCGGGGACGGGGCGCTGTCGTCGGAGGGGCCTGCGCCGAGTGCCCCGGGGGCCCAGCGCGCCGAGATGCAGGGCCCCGCCGGCGGCACGTATCGTGGCGCCCATGAGCAACACCGGTGACGACGGCTCCTGGACCCCGCAGCACGACCCCTTCGCCCCGCAGGACCCCTCCGGGCAGCAGGCGCCCGGCGCAGGCCAGGACCCCTACGCCGCGCCGAGCGGCGGCCAGGATCCGTGGGCGCAGCCCCCGGCGGAGCAGCCCGCGCCGGGACAGGGCGCGCAGGGCCCCTTCGCCGCCTCCGCGGGGCAGGACTCGTTCGGGCAGGCCGCCGCACAGGAGGCCTACGGCCAGCAGGATCCGTACGGCCAGCCGGGCGGCTCCGGCGACGCCTCGCCCTACGGCCAGGCCTCGCCCTACGGCCAGGCCTCGCCCTACGGCCAGCCGTCGCCCTACGGCCAGCCGTCGCCCTACGGCCCCGCCTCCGGGGCGTCGGCCTCCGATCCCCACGCCGACGCCTCCGGCGAGGAGCGGTGGTCGCCCGCGACGGGATCCGCCGCCGATCCCTACGGCCAGGCGCCCGGCTCCGACCCCTACGGCCAGGCCTCCCCGTACGGACCGGGCACTCCCTATGGCGCCCCCGCGGGCGCCCAGGGCTTCCCTCAGGACGGCGCGCGGGGCGCCGCCCACGCCGCCCAGCCGGGTGGGGCGCCCGTGCAGGGCGAGGCGCAGAGCCGCGTGCTCGTCGGGGTCCTGGGGATCTTCTTCGGCGCCTTCGGCGTGCACCGCTTCCTCATGGGGTACACGGCCATCGGCCTGGTGCAGGTCCTGGTCACCGTGCTCAGCTGCTTCACGCTGTCCCCGATCACGGCCATCTGGGGTCTCGTCGAGGGCATCATGGTCCTCGCCAAGTCCCCCTCCTTCGAGCGGGACGCCCATGGCCGCCCGCTGAGGGACTGATCCCACCCGTCCCGGAAGGACGCCCATGACGCTCCCGCCCGCTCCCGATCGCGGCTCGATCCAGACCAGTGCGATCCTGCTGATCGTGCTCGGCGTCCTGTGCGGAGGGTGGATCCCCACGATCTTCGGGATCACCGCAAGCAGCGCCTGACCCCGGGACCCATCCCCGCCGCCGTCACCCGCCGCGCCGCGGCCGCACCCCGCCGACCCCTTCCAGGAGGAGCATCATCGCCACCCCGGACTTCGTCCTCTCGCTGCGCGAGAGGATCGGCAACGAGCTGCTGTGGATGCCGGGCGTCACGGCCGTCGTCCTGAACCCCGCACGCACCCGCCTGCTCGTGGTGCGCCGCGCCGACGACGGCCGCTGGACCCCGGTCACCGGGATCGTCGACCCGGGGGAGGAGCCCGCCCGCGCCGCCGAGCGCGAGGTCGCCGAGGAGGCGGGCATCGCGTGCACCGCCCTGCGCCTGCTGGACATGCGCGCCCTGCCGGAGATCACCTACCCCAACGGGGACCGCGCCCAGTACCTCGACATCTGCTTCCTGTGCGAGGCCGACGACTCCCAGCGGCCCTTCCCGGCCGACGGGGAGAACACCGAGGCGCTCTGGTGCCCCGTCGAGGACCTGCCGCCGATGAACGACCGCTTCCGCGAGCAGCTCGCCCTCGCCCTCGAGGACCGGGCCGAGGCGAGGTTCCGCCGATGAGCACGGGCAACCCCCTCCCCGGCACGCGCGTGCGTATCCCGCTGACCGACCGGCCGGGAGACCACGCCGTGGTGCGGGTGATCGCCGCACCGCGCCGGGACCTCGCCCGCGCGGGACGGCTCAGCGAGGCGCTGCGCCCCTTCGCCGAGGCGCTGCTGGTCGACGTCCACGTGGGCGAGAAGCTCCTGCTGCCCGGCGCCTGGGTGCAGCACGAGGTGCTGCAGCGGGGCGAGCCCCTCGCGCCCACCCCGGTCGCCGCCGCGGACCTGCGCCCGCCGGGCGTCATCGCCGGCACCCCCGAGCGGGCGGAGCTGCACTGGGGCGAGACGGTGTGGCCGCTCGACCTCGGCGGAGCGGTCGCGATCCCCGAGGCGGCCCGCGCCGACCCCCATCCGCTCTCCCGCCTGCGACGGCTGCTGCTGGTCGCCGCCGGACGCCGCGCGGAGATCGCGCTCACCCTCTGGCAGGCGCCCGACTTCGAGATCCCCTGGCAGGACGTGCGCCTCCTCCCGCGCGCCGCGTCCTGGTTCGAGCTCGCACAGGTCCCGGCCGGGATGCGCTACGCCGACGCGGAGCGCGCGCAGGGCGTCGGCCGCGCCCGCGGCTGAGGGCACCGCCGGGGAGGACGGGACAGGGGAGGGGAGGACGCAGGACGTGCGACGCGCCGGGGCGCACGGTCTTCCCGGCGTGACGGGTCTCACCCGCTACTCTCAGGGCCTGAGAGACGTCGACGAGGAGGTCTTCGTGGCCCCGAACCCTTCCCCACGGACAGGCACCGACCGCCGGTCCTTCCTGCGCTTCACCGCGGGTGCCGCCGCCCTGCTGCCGCTGGCCTCGCTGGCCGGCTGCTCCGGAGGAGGGCGTGACGCGGGCACCCTGCGCATCGCCTTCCAGCAGTTCGGCTCCAACACGATCAAGCAGGAGTGGATCGAGCGCGCCGCGGAGACGTTCTCCGCGCAGAACCCGGAGCTGGTGATCGACCTGGTGCCGATCGTCGCCTCGGAGAACGACTACTTCACCAAGAACGAGCTGCTGATGAGCTCCCCGAGGACCAGCCCGGACCTCGTCTACGAGGACTCCTTCATCCTCCTGTCCGACGTCGGGGCCGGATACCTCCAGCCCATGACCGACCTGGTCGAGGGCTGGGACCACTGGGACGACATCGCCGAGGCGTCCAAGCTGGCCGTCACCGGCGAGGACGGGGAGGTCTACGGGGTGCCGATCACCACCGACACCCGTGCGATCTGGTTCCACCGCGGGGTGTTCGAGCAGGCGGGCCTGCCCGCCGACTGGCAGCCCACCTCCTGGGAGGACATCCTCGAGGCGGCCCGCGCGATCAAGGACTCGGGCTCCGAGGCGATTCCGTTCTTCATGTTCGCCGGCACCCCGCAGGGCGAGAAGGCCTCGATGCAGGGCTTCGAGATGCTGCTGTACGGCACGGGCGACGGCACCGGCCTGTACGACGAGGACACGAAGAAGTGGGTGCTGGGCTCGCAGGGGTTCATCGACTCCCTCGCCTTCCTCAAGACCGTCGTGGACGAGGAGCTGACCGCCTCCCTCGGCCAGCTGCTGGACCCCAACATCTCCGAGCAGATCTACACCTCCCTGCTGCCCGACGCGAAGCTCGGCATGCTGATCGACGGCTCCTGGATCTCGCAGAACTGGACCGAGACCGCCGGCCGGCCCTGGCCCGAATGGCCCGAGGTGGTGGGGCTCGCGGACATGCCCACCCAGGACGGCGGCGGCACCGGCACCGTCACCCTCGCCGGCGGCTGGGGCCTGTCCATCCCGCAGTACGTCACCGACCGCGAGACGGCCTTCCGCTTCCTCGAGACGCTGGTCTCCACCGAGACCCTCGTGGACTACGCGATCGCGGACAACCACATCACCGTCCGCAACGACGTCGCCGAGGTGGAGGAGTACCTCAGCTACTCCCCGGCGGTCGAGTACTTCACGAACCTGTTGGACACCGCTTACTACCGGCCGGCGCTGCCCGCCTATCCGGAGGTCTCCTCCGCGCTCCAGGAGGCGATGGAGGCCGTGCTCACCGGGAGCGATCCCGAGGCGGCGGCCGCCGCCTACGACGCGACGGTGCGCGACATCGTCGGCCCCGAGAACGTGCAGGAGGCCCAGGGATGACCGCGACCGACACCACCACCCGCCCCGCCGCAGGGGCCGGCGCCCCGCGCCGCGGGGGCCGACGCACCCGGCTCGGGGACGGGCTCTCGCCGATGCGCGCCGTGCCGATGCTCCCGGCCGCGCTGCTGTTGCTCGGCTTCATGCTCGGCCCGATCCTGTACTCGCTCTACCTCGCCTTCACCGACTCCGCGATCCGCGGCGACGGTGCCTCCGACACGAGCTTCGTCGGCGTCCAGAACTTCACTGACGCCTTCGCCGACGGCGACTTCTGGAACTCGGTCGTCCTCACCCTGGTGTTCACGCTGATCTCCGCGGTGCTCGGACAGAACCTGCTCGGCATGGGCCTGGCCCTGCTGATGGAGCGCTCGCACCGGCTGGTCACCTTCGCGGTCACCTCGATCGTGATCGCCGCGTGGATCCTGCCCGAGGTGGTCGCCGGCTACCTGCTCTACACCTTCTTCGCCGACGAGGGCAGCCTGAACACCCTGCTCACCTCGATCGGCCTGCCCGGGCAGGAGCTGCTGTTCAGCGCCCCGATCATCGCGGTCTCCTTCGCGAACATCTGGCGCGGCGCGGCGTTCTCGATGCTGGTCTACTCCGCGGCGCTGAGCTCCGTGCCCGGGGACGTGTACGAGTCCGCGGCGCTGGACGGCGCCGGGCCCGTGCGCCGCTTCGTCTCGGTGACCGTGCCGCTGCTGCGGCCCGCGATCGCGACGAACCTGATGCTGACCACCCTGCAGACCCTGTCGGTCTTCGGACTGATCTTCATCATGACCGGCGGCGGCCCCGCCCGGCAGAGCCAGACCCTGCCGCTGTACATGTACGAGCAGGCGTTCTCCTACGGGCAGCTCGGCTACGGCACCGCTGTCGCCCTGCTGCTCCTGCTGATCGGGGCGCTGGCCTCGATCGCCTACCTGCGCCTGCTGCCCGAGGAGGACAAGCGATGACCGCCGCTCCCACGACCACGACCGCCCCCGCGGGCGGTGCGTCGGCCGCTCGTCCCGCACCCCGGAAGGGACGTTCCCGCGCCGCCGGCACGAAGCTCGCCAGCAACCTCGTCATGGCCGCGATCGGCATCGCGTTCCTGGTGCCGCTGCTGTGGGTGGTGCTGGCCTCCTTCGACACCGAGGCCTCGCTGTCGGTGGCCTGGCCGGAGCGCTGGAGCCTGGACAACTACGCGGCGATCTGGAACGAGGAGACGACCTTCCGGCCGCTGGGGAACTCGCTGATCCTGTGCGGCGGCGCGACGATCCTCACCATGGTCTCCGCGGTGCTGTGCGCCTATCCGCTCTCCCGCTACCGCTTCCGCGCCAAGCGTCCGCTGCTGCTGACGATCATCTTCTCGACCGGTCTGCCGATCACCGCGATCATGATCCCGGTCTATTCGATGTTCGTGCAGGTCAACCTCATCGACTCGATGGGCGGGGCGATCCTGTTCCTCGGGGCGAGCTCCCTGCCCTACGCCATCTTCCTCACCAAGGGGTTCATGGACGGGGTGCCGCTGGAGATCGAGGAGTCCGCGTGGACCGAGGGAGCGGGGGTGCTGCGCACCCTGTGGTCGGTGGTGCTGCCGCTGATGCGCTCGGGCCTGTCGGTGGCGACGATCTTCACCTTCGTCTCCATGTGGGGGAACTTCTTCGTCCCCTTCATGCTGCTGCTCAGCCCGGACAAGCTCCCCGCCGCGGTGACGCTGTACACCTTCTCCTCCCAGTACGGGCAGGTCGCCTACGGCCAGCTCGCCGCGTTCTCGATCTTCTACTCGTTGCCGGTGGTGGTGCTGTACCTGTTCCTGGGCCGGAACCTCGGACAGGGCTTCGCCGCCGCGGGCGGCGTGAAGGGCTGAGCCGGCCCGGTCCGGGACCGACCGGGCGTTCGGGCCCTCGGCGGCCGGGGCCCGTGGTGGGTAGCGTGGGCGTCCCGCATCCGTCCCACCGCCCCAGGAGGCTCCCGTGACCGAGCAGGACCCGTCCCAGGACCGCGTGCTCTCCCGAGTGGCAGAGCGCGCCGAGCAGCTCTCGACCTCCGGCGGCGAGCCGGCCTTCTCCCCGCAGGACCAGGAGCCGCCCGGACTGACGGGACCGATGAGCCCCGTGCCCGATCACGGCGAGCGCAGCTACGTCGGACACGCACGACTCGAGGGGATGGCCGCCCTGATCACCGGGGGTGATTCGGGCATCGGCCGGGCCGTCGCGATCGCCTACGCCCGCGAGGGCGCCGACGTGGCGATCGCCTACCTCCCCGAGGAGCAGGAGGACGCGGAGGAGACCCGGCGGTGGATCGAGGACGCCGGACGGCGTGCCCTGCTGCTGCCCGGCGATCTCCGCGACGAGGAGCATGCGCGCTCCCTCGTTCGTCGAACTGTCGAGGAGCTCGGCCGTCTCGACGTGCTCGTGAACAACGCGGCCTTCCAATGGGGCAGGGCCGAGCCGAAGGGCCTGGAGGGGATCACCTCCGAACGGCTGCGCCGCACCCTCACCACGAACCTCGAGGTGCTGTTCTGGCTCACCCAGGAGGCGGCCCCGCACCTCCGACCCGGAGCGAGCGTCATCAACTCCTCCTCGATCCAGAGCTACGACCCGTCCGTGCCGCTCATGGACTACGCCGCGACCAAGGCCGCGATCAACAACCTGACCGTCAACCTCGCCGGGGATCTCGGGCCTCGCGGTATCCGCGTCAACGCCGTGGCCCCGGGGCCGATCTGGACCCCGCTGAACGTCGCGACGCGCGTGCCGGACGACTACGTCGCCTTCGGGGCGAACACGCCCCTGGGCCGTGCAGGGCAGCCCGCCGAGTGCGCAGGGGCCTACGTGTTCCTGGCCAGCCCCGAGGAGGCGAGCTACGTCTCCGGCACCGTGCTCGGGGTCACCGGAGGCCGCCCCGTGTTCTGAGCGGCGCGCCGCGCTTGACGGGGAGCCTCTCCGCCTGTGAGGGTCATCACACCGGGCCGCACAGGACATGAGAGGCGATCTCAGCTCTCGCCCGGGCACGGAGATCGGATCGCCTCCTGAGCAGGAAGAGGTCTCCCATGGACACCGTCGTCTTCGAGAACCACGAATCCGAGATCCGCGGCTACTGCCGCAATTACCCGACGGTCTTCGCCTCCGCCTCCGGCGCGCGTCAGGTGGACGAGCAGGGTCGCAGCTACATCGACTTCTTCGCCGGGGCCGGGGTGCTGAACTTCGGCCACAACCATCCCGCGATGAAGAAGGCGCTGATCGAGTTCCTCGAGGCCGACGGGGTCGCGCACTCGCTCGACACCTACACCACCACCAAGCGCGACTTCGTCGAGCGCTTCCACGAGGTGGTCCTCGCGCCGCGCGGCATGGACCACCGCCTGCAGTTCATGGGGCCGACGGGCTCGAACGCCGTGGAGGCCGCGATGAAGCTCGCCCGCGCCGCCACCGGCCGGCGTGAGATCGTCGCGTTCAGCCACGGCTTCCACGGCATGACCCTGGGCTCGCTCGCCGCGACCGCGAACGACGCCTTCCGCCGCTGGGCCGGGGTGCCGCTGGAGAACATCCTGCGCCTGCCGTTCGAGACCGCGCCCGGCGGGGACACGGCGCTGGCCGAGTACGCCGCGGCGCTGAAGGACCCCTCGAGCGGGCTGCTGCCCCCGGCCGCCTTCCTCGTCGAGGTCGTGCAGGCCGAGGGCGGGGTCAACGTCGCGAGCCCGGACTGGCTCCACCAGGTCCAGGACCTCGCCCGCGAGCACGGGGCGCTCTTCGTCATCGACGACATCCAGGCGGGGATCGGCCGCACCGGCAGCTACTTCTCGTTCGACGGGATGGGCCTGGACCCCGACATCATCACCCTGGCCAAGGGCCTCGGCGGATTCGGCACCCCTATCGCGATGAACCTCAACAAGCCCGAGGTGGATCGGCACTGGAGCCCCGGCGCCCACACCGGCACCTTCCGCGGACAGGGCCTCTCCTTCGTCGCCGGGAAGGTGGCGCTGGACTTCTTCACCGACGACGCGTTCCTCGAGGGGGTCCTCGAGAAGGGCGAGCAGATGCGCGCCCGCCTCCAGGCGATCGCCGACGCCCACCCGGACCGCGGCTGGGAGGTGCGCGGACGCGGCATGATGCAGGCCCTGGACACCGGCGACGGGGCCCTGAACGCGCGCCTGCAGCGGGAGTGCTTCGACCGCGGCCTGCTGTTCGGCCCCTGTGGCAGCGGCGGGCGGGTCATCAAGCTGATCCCGCCGCTGATCATCGAGCCGGACGACCTCGCCGAGGGCCTGGGCATCCTCGAGGCGGCGATCGCCGCCGCGCTGGAGGAGGCGTGATGCGCCGCCGCGAGGACATGACCTTCGCCCCGGAGGAGTACGAGCGGAGGGTCCGGGAGCTGCGGGAGCGGATGGCGGCCCGGGAGCTGGACGCGGTGATCATCAGCGACCCCGAGAACCTGATGTACCTCACCGACCACCAGACCACCGGGTACTCCTTCTTCCAGGCCCTGATCGTGCCGCTGGAGGCTGAGCCGGTGATGATCACCCGCGCGCTCGAGGAGTCCAACGTCGTCTCCCGCACCTGGCTAGAGCACTCCCGCGCCTATCCCGACTCGGGCGACGCGATCCTCGAGCTGGTCTCCACCCTGCGCGACCTGCGCCTGGCGGACTCCCGGGTGGGCTACGAGCGAAACAGCTACTACTTCCCCGCCCACCAGCAGGACCGCTTCCACGACGCCTTCGGCGAGGGCCTCGTGGACTGCTTCGGCATCGTCGAGGAGGGGCGGATCCGCAAGTCCCCGGCGGAGATCGAGGTGATGCAGCTGGCCGCCTACGCGGGAGAGGCCGGCATGGCCGCCGGCCTGCACACCGCCATGTCCGGCGCCACCGAGAACGAGGTCGCCGCCGCGATCGCCTCGGCGATGTTCCGCGCGGGCGGGGAGTTCCCGGCGGTGATGCCCTATGTCGCCTCCGGCCCCCGCTCGATGATCGGCCACTCCACCTGGGAGGGGCGCATGATCCGCCCCGGGGAGCACGTCTTCCTCGAGGTGGGCGGCTGCTACCGCCGCTATCACGCCGCGATGATGCGCACCGTCGTCAACGGCGCGCTCTCGGACTCGATGCGCTCCGCGCAGGACCTCATGAAGCACACCCTGGCCGAGCTGCGCTCGCTGATGAGGCCGGGGGTGACGGTCTCCGAGGTGGACCGGCTGACCCGACGGATGATCGAGAGCAACGACGTCGGCGCGAGCCTCGCCACCCGCGCCGGCTACTCGATCGGCATCGCCTTCCCGCCTTCCTGGGACGAGGGGTACATCCTCTCCCTCCTCGAGGGCGACGAGCGGCCGCTCGAGGAGGGGATGACATTCCACCTCATCCCCTGGATGTGGGGCGTCGACGGGGACAAGACCGTCGGGATCTCCGACACCGTCCGGATCACCGCCGACGGCTGCGCCTCCTTCCTCACGCTCCCGGAGGACTTCACCGTCCACGAGAGCTCCGCCCGATCCTTCCCGGCCGCGGCCGGCACGCCCCGGCCCTGAGAGGAGCAGCACCATGACCACGCAGAGCACACAGGCCTCGCCCCGGACGGCGCTCACCGCCGTCGACCCCTCGACCGGCGCCGTCGTCCGCGAGGTGCCCGCCGCCACGCCCGCACAGATCGACGCCGTCCTCGACCGCGCCCGCAGCGCCTTCCTCGCCTGGCGCGAGACCTCCTTCGAGGAGCGGGCCGCGCTGCTGGAGGCCGTCGCCGCCCACCTGCGCGAGCACGTCGAGGAGCTTGCGCCGCTGATGACCGAGGAGATGGGCAAGCCGATCGGCGAGGCCCGCGGCGAGGTGGCCAAGGCGGCATGGGCGGCCGAGCACTACGCCGCCCACGGCGCCGACTATCTCGCCGACGAGCACATCGCCTCCGACGCGAGCTCCTCCTACGTCCAGCACCTGCCGCTGGGGACCGTGCTGGGGGTGCTGCCGTGGAACGCCCCGTTCTGGCTCGCCTTCCGCTTCGCCGCCCCCGCGCTCATGGCCGGGAACACGGCGGTGATGAAGCACGATCCCCACGTCCCCGGCTGCGCGGCCGCGATCGAGGAGGCGTTCCGCGCCGTCGGCGCCCCGGAGGGAGTGTTCCAGACGCTCCACGCCGCGACCGCCGACGTCGAGCAGGTGATCCGCGACCCGCGCATCCAGGCGGTGTCCTTCACCGGCTCGGACCGGGCCGGCGCCGTCGTCGCCTCGATCGCGGCGAGCGAGATCAAGCCCGCCGTGCTCGAGCTCGGCGGCTCGGACCCTTGCCTCGTCCTGGCGGACGCCGACCTCGAGGAGGCCGCGCGGGTCGCCGCGCTCTCCCGCATCATCAACGCCGGCCAGTCCTGCATCGCCGCGAAGCGGGTCATCGTCGAGCGGCCCGTCCACGACCGCTACGTCGAGCTGCTCGCCGCGCAGCTCGCGGCGCTCGTCGTCGGCGACCCGCGCGAGGAGACCACGCAGGTGGGCCCGATCGCCCGCGCCGAGCTGCGGGAGAACCTCCACCGCCAGGTCACCACCTCCGTCGAGGCGGGGGCGGAGCTCGTCCTGGGCGGCGAGATGCCGACGGGGGAGGGCTTCTACTATCCCGTCACGTTGCTGACCGGGGTCGAGGCCGGGATGAGCGCCTGCACCGAGGAGACCTTCGGCCCGGTCGCCTCCGTGATGGTCGCCGAGGACGCCGAGCACGCCCTCTCCCTCGCCAACGACACCCCGTACGGGCTCGGCGCGAGCATCTGGACCGAGACCTCCCGCGGTGAGGCGATGGCGCGCCGGATCGAGGCGGGGCAGGTGAGCGTCAACGGGATCGTCAAGACCGATCCGCGCCTGCCCTCCGGCGGCATCAAGCGCTCCGGCTACGGGCGGGAGCTGGGCCCGCATGGTATCCGCGAGTTCGTCAACGCCCAGCAGGTCTGGGTGGGGCCGGCCCGGAGCTGAGGGACCTGGACCGCGAAGGGGCCGCACCGCTCGCGCGGTGCGGCCCCTTCGAGATGTCACGTGCGGCGGATCCCGTCGTGCTCTGCGGTGCGGCGGAGATCCGTGCCGAGCCGCTCAGCGGAAGACGATGGTGCGCGAGCCGTCCAGCAGGACCCGACGCTGCGCGAACAGCCCCACGGCCTCGCGCAGGGTGCGCACCTCGGTGTCCTGACCGATCGCCATCAGCTCCTGCGGGGAGCGGGTGTGGTCCACGCGGATGACCTCCTGCTCGATGATCGGGCCCTCGTCGAGGTCGTCGGTGACGAAGTGGGCGGTCGCCCCGATCTGCTTCACGCCGCGCGCGTAGGCCTGGCGGTACGGGTTCGCGCCCTTGAACCCGGGCAGGAAGGAGTGGTGGATGTTGATGCAGCGCCCGGAGAGCTCGGCGCTCAGCTCGGGGGAGAGGATCTGCATGTAGCGGGCCAGGACCACGAGCTCGATGTCGTGCTCGACGACCGCCTCGCGCACCCGGTCCTCGAAGGCGGCCTTCTCCTCGGCGGAGGTCACGGGACGGTGCTCGAAGGGGACGCCGTGGAACTCGGCGTACCGGGCCGGGGTGTCGTGGTTGGCGATCACGAGCGGCACCTCGATCGGGAGGTTCCCGATCGAGGTCTGGAACAGCAGGTCGTTCAGGCAGTGCGTCGACTTCGAGGTAAGCACGAGGGTGCGCACCGGGCGGCCCACCTCGTCGACCTCCGCCTCGATCCCGAAGCTCTCGATCGGTGCGGCGAGCGCGGCGCGCACCTCGTCCAGGGACGCGTCGGTGAGGATCTCGACGCGCATGTAGAAGCGGTGGGAGTCGCCGCTCTCGAACTGGCGGCTCTCGACGATGTTGCCGCCGGCCTCGACGATCGCTCCGGTGATCGCGTGCACGATGCCGGGGCGGTCCTCGCACGCGAAGGTCATCACGTAGCGGCGGGCAGGGGAGGGGGAGTGATGCGCTGAGGTCATGGCCCGAGTGTAGGAGAGCGCTGCGGGGAGTGCGGCGCACGGGTCCGCCACGGCGAGCGGCACCGGGTGGATAGGCTGGTCAGCGCACCGACGAGGACCGGACGGGCGAGCATGGCAGTGCTGTGCGCCGCGACGATGCACGACGCCGCCGCCGACACGGCCGGCACGACGGCGGGCGTGGGGCTCGGCCTGGTCGCCGGAGCGACCTACGCGCTCTACTCCCGGAGCGCGCACCGCCTGATGGGCCGAGGTGTCGGTCGCGCCGCGGCGATGGGCTCCGTGTTCGGGCTCGGCGGACTGGCGCTCCTGCCCGTGCTCGCGCTCACCGGCGCCCCGCTGCTCGCCTCCCCGCAGGCGTTCGCCGTCGGCGCCTACATGGCGCTCGTGCCGATGTTCCTCGGCTACGTGCTGTTCGGCCTCGGCCTGACCCGGATCTCCGCGAGCACGGCGACGACCCTCACCCTCGCCGAGCCGGCGGTCGCGGCCGTGCTGGCCGTGCTCGTCGTCGGGGAGAGGCTGCCGCTGCTCGGCTGGCTCGGGATCGCCGGGATCGGCCTCTCGCTGCTGATCCTCGCCCTTGCGCCCTCGGGACGGGAGGTCGAGCCCCTGGCGGTGCCCGACGTCGCGACCACCACATGACAGCCGGCGCCTCGAGGGCCGGACACGACGAAGGCCGCCGACCGGTGTTCCCACTGGTCGGCGGCCTTCTCTCGGTCGGGCTGACAGGATTTGAACCTGCGACCCCTTGACCCCCAGTCAAGTGCGCTACCAAGCTGCGCCACAGCCCGAGACCCTCCGTCACCGGAGGACCGAGGAATACAGTACCCCGCTCCGAGCGCTGGAGCGAATCGAGAGGGGCGTGACCTGCGGCACCCGTGGCGGAGCGCGGATCCGCGGCGTCCATGGGATAGACACGCCGGGCGGTGGTCGTCGGGCGCGTCGGCCCCGCCCAGCTCCTACACTCCAGGCATGGCTGAGCGACGGATGCGACGGGGGGAGGGGCGCGCGACTCCCCACGGCGAGACCCCGTACTCGCCGACCTCCCTCCTGCGCGCTCTCACCGCGGATCCCTACTCGGTCGACCCGCTTCGGCAGGACGAGCATCCGCTGGAGTCGGCCACGCCGCCCGACAATCGTCGGATGCGCGCCGTCACCCTGCTGCTGGCCGTGCTGCTCGGCTTCGCGGTCGCCGTCTCCGTGGTCGACCTGCGGCAGGAGGCCGCCGGCGCCGACAGCCCCCGCGCGCTGCTCGAGGAGGAGGTGCGCGAGGTGCACGCCGAGACCGACCTGCTCGAGGATCGTCGCACCCTCCTCGAGCAGGAGATCCTCGAGGCGCAGGAGGAGGTCCTCGACACCGCCGACGGCAGCTCCGCGGAGCGGATCGGCGAGTACGAGCGCGCGGGCTACGGCGTGTCGCTGACCGGCCCGGGCGTGCAGCTGACCCTCGACGACTCCGCTCCGCTGCCCTCCCGCCCCGGCGTGGGTCCGGGCACCGTGAACCGGGTGACCGACGGCGACCTGCAGATCGCCGTGAACGGCCTCTGGGCCGCCGGTGCCGAGGCGATCTCCGTCAACGGCCAGCGCGTCACCGAGACCACCGCGATCCGCACCGCCGGCTCCGCGGTGCTCGTCGACTTCCGCCCGCTCTCCCCGCCCTACGAGATCACCGCGCTCGGCGATCCCGAGCAGCTGCGCGCCGGGGTCGAGGAGGCGGAGGCGGGCGAGTACCTCTCCGAGATCTCGACCCGCTACGGCATCGGCCTGACCTGGACGGCGGGGGAGGAGCTCTCCACCCCCGCCCGTGCCCAGGGCACCCTGCGCGAGGCCTCCGTGCTCGAGGACCCCGCCGGGTCCGCGCCCGCGGACGTCCGCGACCCGACCCCCGACAGCGCCGCCGAGGGCGGCGAGGACCAGGAGGACACCCCGTGATCGCCATCCTCGGCCTGGTGGTGGGCATCGTGCTGGGCGTCGTCGTCCAGCCCGACGTCCCCGCCGGCCTGCAGCCCTATCTCCCGATCGCCGTGGTGGCGGCGCTGGACACCCTCGCGGGTGGTCTGCGCGCGAGCCTCGACGGCGCCTTCGACGCCCACGTGTTCATCACCTCGTTCCTGTTCAACGTGCTGATCGCCGCGTTCCTGGTGTTCCTCGGGGACCAGCTCGGGGTCGGCTCCCAGCTCTCCACCGCCGTGATCGTCGTGCTCGGCATCCGGATCTTCTCCAACGCGGCCGCGATCCGGCGGCTCCTGTTCCGGTCATGAGCGACGGCACCCGCACCCCGACCAGCCGCGACCAGCAGCGGATCGTGTGGCACAGGCTGAAGGACACCCTCCGGCCGCAGGCCACCGTCGCACAGGTGATCGTGGGACTGCTGTGCCTCCTGCTCGGCGTGTCGATCGCCGCGCAGATGGGCCGCAACGACGAGTCCCTCGAGGGGGCCACGCAGCAGGAGCTGGTGCGACTGCTGGACGAGTCCGGCCGCCACGCCTCGGACCTCGAGCTCGAGAATGCCGAGCTCGAGCGCACCCTGGAGACCCTCCGCTCGGGACGCGAGGGCGACGTCGCCGCGCAGGACGCTGCCGAGCAGCGGCTCGCCGACCTCGAGATCCTGGCCGGCACCGCCCCCGCCCAGGGGCGCGGGATCGTCGTCTCGATCGCGGACCCGGAGCAGGGCGTGCGCGCCTCGACCCTGCTGGGCGTGCTGCAGGAGCTGCGCAACGCCGGCGCCGAGGTGGTGCAGATAGGCGACGTGCGCGTGGTCGCCTCCACCTCGATCACCACCGCGCCCGACGGGGGTCTGCTCGTGGACGGCCGGGCGATCCGTGCGCCCTACACGCTGAAGGCGATCGGCGATCCCGCCGTGATGGAGCCCGCGCTGCGGATCCCCGGCGGCGCGGCCGACTCGGTCTCGGGCGACGGCGGGACGCTCTCCGCGGCCGCCGAGGACGAGGTACGGATCGAGGCGACCGTGGACCTCAGCGCCCCCGAGCACTCCCGGGTGGTCAAGTGATCGTCAAATCCTGACGTGCTGGAGGGAAGGAACCCCCGGTGGGCGCCATGGACGTGCGAGAATGGATCAGCGGCGGCCTGCACCGCCACGACGCAGGGTCGCAGCAGGCCAGGAAGGGGTGTGAGGTGTCAGGGAACACCGAGTGGAACGACGCCAATCTCGACCACACGTCGAAGCTGAGCGCGATCTCTCCCAGCGACCCCCTCGAGGACGCCGAGCCCGGCCTGTCCTCGCAGGATCGTCGGGCGATCGAGAACCTCCCCCCGCGCAGTGCGCTGCTGATCGTGCGGAAGGGCCCGAACCTCGGCGCCCGCTTCCTGCTGGACTCCGAGACCACGGTCGCGGGGCGCCACCCCAAGAGCGAGATCTTCCTCGACGACGTCACGGTCTCCCGCAAGCATGCTGCCTTCGTGCGTGACGGAGACGGCTTCCTGGTGCGCGACCTCGGCTCGCTCAACGGCACCTACGTGGGCAAGGACCGCGTCGACGAGGCGCGGCTCCACGCCGGCCAGGACGTGCAGATCGGCAAGTACCGCCTGACGTACCACCCGTTCCCCGGGGCGGTCTGACCCGATGCCGGCCGCCGCCTCGCGCAGGCCGGGCGCCACCGCCGCCGCACGCATGAGCATCGGCCAGGTGCTCGAGATGCTGCGGGACGAGTTCCCCGACCTCGCCCACTCCAAGCTCCACTACCTGGAGTCCGAGGGCCTCATCGCGCCCGCACGCACCCCCGCCGGCTATCGCAAGTACAGCCGCGAGGACGTGGACCGACTGCGGTTCGTGCTGCGCGTGCAGCGGGACCGGTTCTGGCCGCTGAAGGTCATCAAGGAGCATCTGCTCGAGCACGGCGTCGACTCCGAGGTCACCTCGATCGCCTCCCGGCCCGGCCCCAGCTCCACCCTCCAGCCGGTGCGGCTGGACCGGCGCGGCCTCGTCCGTGAGGCGGGGGTGGAGGAGGACTTCCTCGCCGAGCTGGAGCAGTACGGCTTCCTGACGGACGACGTGCTCTTCTACGGCACCACCGAGCTCGAGATCGTCACCGCCGCCCGCGACCTCGCCGACGAGGGCCTGCACCCGCGCCACCTGGTGATGCTGCGCACCGCCGCCGAGCGGGAGGCGCACATGATCCGCTCCGTGGCCCGGCCCCGCTCCCGGGCGGGGGACGCCGCGGCGCGCGGCGAGGCGGAGGACTTCGCCCGCGACCTCGGCGAGTCGATGATCGCCCTGCACGGCGCGATGCTGCGCACGAAGCTGCGGGAGGTCTGAGCGCACCGGGCCCCTGGCACCTCACTCGTCACCTCTCCGTGACCTTCGCGCGGCGCGTTGGTACCGGAGAGGGGGCACTTCGCGCTACTCTGGGCGGGCGCTCTCATCCTTCCCCCTCTGAGAGCCGGAACCCGGAGGTAGACGTGAACGCCACCCGAGGCGATGATCGCACTGAGCAGTCCACCGTCCCCGCAGAGCCCGCCCAGGGCGTGCTCTTCGACGACGTGGTGGACACCCCTGGCGAGCTCGGCTATCGCGGCCCCGCCGCGTGCAAGGCCGCCGGCATCACCTATCGCCAGCTGGACTACTGGGCCCGCACCGGCCTGGTCGAGCCCGGCGTGCGCGCGGCCCACGGCTCCGGCAGCCAGCGCCTCTACGGCTTCCGCGACATCCTCGTGCTCAAAGTCGTCAAGCGCCTCCTCGACACGGGCGTCTCCCTCCAGCAGATCCGCATCGCCGTCGCGGCGCTGCGTGAGCGCGGCATCGACGACCTCGCCGGCATCACCCTGATGAGCGACGGCGCCTCCGTCTACGAGTGCACCTCCGCCGAGGACGTCTTCGACCTGGTCCAGGGCGGCCAGGGCGTGTTCGGCATCGCCGTCGGCCGCGTGTGGCGCGAGGTCGAGAACGATCTCGCGGTGCTGCCCGGCGTCGACCCGGCCGACGATGCGGCGCTCGCCCTCCAGGACGAGCTCGCGGCGCGTCGCCGCTCCCGCCAGGCCGGCTGAGCGCCGCCCGCACCACCACCGACGAGAACGGCGGGACCCTCGGGGAAGGGGGCCCGCCGTTCTCTCGTGCGGTGATCGTGTCACTCGTGCGCTGATCGTGCTGGGGTTGCGCGACGCCGAGCTCACGGGGGCCCGGGGAGCCCGGCGAGGGCGCCGAGCTCCGCGGCCGACGGGTCCCGCGCAGTCCTCGGGGCCGCGTGGGGGAGGAGCGCTCAGGAGTTCTGGCGCGAGTCCATCACGGTGCGCAGCAGCGCGTCGAAGTCCTCGGTGAGGCGCGCGCCGGAGGCGCCCTCATAGCGGTGCAGCGGGACCGCGCCGCCCTGCGCCTGCTGCAGGCCCACCCGCTCCTCGATGACCGGGTCCAGGACCGAGTCCCCGAAGAGGTCGCGCAGCTCGGCCAGGCGGTACTGGTGCTCCACGGAGCGCGGACGGTAGCGGTTCACCACGAGCCCCAGGGGCTGCAGCCGCGGGGCGATGCCCTCCTCGTGCATCTCGGCGGCGAGCTTGAGCGCGCGGTCCGCGGCGGTGACCGCGAAGAAGCCCGGCTCGGCCACCACGAGGGAGCGGTCCGAGGCGGCCAGCGCCATCTGCGTGAGCCCGTTGAGGGAGGGCGGGCAGTCGATGATGACCAGGTCGTACTGGTGGGTGCGCTTGTCCAGCGCCTGGTGCAGCCGCCCCACGTCCTTCTGGTTCAGCGCGGGCGAGTCCATCACCGCAGATCGGCTGGTGCCAGGGATGATGTCGAGATGGGAGGCGGCGTCCTTCGACCACGGCGTGGGGATGATCGCGCGATCGATCGTCTCCGTGCGCGGGGAGGAGAGCACCTCGGCGATGTCGAGCGTGGAGGCCGGCTCCCCGAGCAGACCCAGCGTCGAGTCGCCCTGGGGGTCGAGATCGATGACGAGCGCGTTCACCCCCTGGTGCAGGGCGGCAGAGGCCAGGCCCAGGGTCACGGACGTCTTGCCGACGCCGCCCTTCAGGGAACACACACTCACGATGAACACCCCCGCAGTCTACCGACCCGGGCGGGCACCTCGGTGCCGCGACGAGCGGTAACCTGCCGTGGCCACCCGCACCCCGCCCCCGGAGGGACCCCGATGACGCAGCTGACCCACGACCTCGTGCTCGAGGTGCTCGAGGGATGCGCCGCCAGCGCCCTCGCCGAGGCTCGCGAGCTCGGCCCCGTGCGCACCGTCTCCGCGACGGAGCTGGCGCTGCGCACCGACGATCTCGACGCCATCCGCTCCCTGCGCCGCGTCGTCGCCGCCTCGACCTCGCTCACGGTCCCCGCGCGCCGCCCCCGGGAGCTGCTGGAGACCTCCGTGCAGCAGCGCCTCGCCGAGCTGCTCGAGGACCTGCGCCGACAGCGGCCCCACCAGGTGTTCCACGGTCTGCGCCTGGAGGCGGCGGGCGCCGGGACGCCGGAGATGCGACGCCTGGCCACCGCCCTCGCCGAGCTCGCCGATCTCCCGATCGACGACGCCGACGGGGACCTCGTCGCCCGGGTGCGCCGCGGCGCCGCGCCCGGGACCTGGCAGGTGCTGCTGCGCACCACGCCGCGTCCGCTCGCGACCCGGGCATGGCGCGAGGTCGACTACCCCGGCGCCGTCAACGCCACCATCGCCGCGACCGTCCTGGACCTCCTGGACGTCGGCGCGCAGGATTCCCTCCTGGACATGACCTGCGGCTCGGGCACCTTCCTCGTCGAGCAGCTGCACCGGGCGGCACCGGCCCGCGCCGTGGGCGTGGACCTCGATCCCGCGGCGCTGGACGCGGCACGCCGGCACCAGCGCGCGGCCCGGCGCAGAGGCCGCATCGACTGGGTCGAGGGCGACGTGCTGACCGCGGAGCTCGAGGGAGGCTTCACCCGCCTGGTCACCAACCCGCCCTGGGGCACCCTCCACGGCGAGCACGAGAGCAACGAGGGCCTCCTCGCGGCGCTGCTCGAGCGCGCCGCGGAGCTCGCCGCGCCCAGCGCCCGGCTCGGGGTGCTGACCCACGAGATCACCCGCATGCAGCGCGTCCTCGAGCAGCGCGCCGCGGGCTGGCGGCGCGTCGGCGAGCACCGCTTCTTCCAGAAGGGCCACCACCCGCGACTGTTCCTGCTCGAGCGCTGAGCGTCTGACCGACGGGTATCTCGTGACTTGACACACCGTTTAATGCCGCGTCGTAGGAACTGAACCGAATGATGCTTAGGACGCACGCCCTTGCGACGATTCGGCCTACTGACCAACAGCGTCTGGCTATGTGAAGGTGCGACACCTGGAGCATGTAGCCCCGGCGAGCCACGCAGTGATGTTCGGGAGGTGGCGCATGATCTGTCGCGTTGGAGAGTGTCGCAGGGAACGATACGCACCTTGCCGTTAGGTATTTCTGAGAATTTGGTGACGGCGTCGTCCGTACGGCAAGGCGATGTGAACCTGTCCAGAGACTCTTGAAGCTACCGAAAGAGTTCCGGGATTATATTGTCGTGATTGACGCGCCAAATGAACCAGCCGTGCGTCGAAGAGGGTTTCCACCAAGGCGAGATCCAAGAAGAGGCTACCGAGCTCGTGACCAGTGTCGTGAGAACTGGCTACCTGAGCGGCTAAACGGCGTTCTTACTCGGATTGCCGTCTTTCTTTCGCGGCCAAAAGCGGCGCAAAACCGCTGTACCGATACGCAAGTGAAGTCCTCGCCATTGGCATTCCCGCATCTCGAATATCAAAGAGTGCCGAATCTCTACCGTCAACTCTAGCAGCGGTGGCGCAAACGGAGGACCTTAGGTCTTGAGGTGCAAATTCGACCACAACAGAGCCGTGCGCACTGGACCGTGATCCCCTACTCGGGTCCATGGGAAGGGCCGGTGTTGCCATACGCGGTGCGTCAATGGAGCGCCCTCCTCCCTCCTGCGCGGATGAACCCCAGGACGGCATGCAATGGCGGGCCCGCTCGGACCTGCCGATCGCGAAGCTTACCTGGGCCGTGCGGGCTACCGCCGATGCCGCGTTTCAGCCGCGGATGGGACTGTTGACTACCGCCGGGTACGAGACCATGATGAACCTGATCGGCAGTTTGGCGACCTGAAGCTCGGCCGGAAACTACCAATACATTTCTACCGGCCATGTATCGACAACTCGAGAAAATTCGTGGGGCTACAAATGAGCAACGATAGGAATGAATACCCTCTTCGCACATCGAATCATGTCACCGAAGCAAGGTCTCGGCGCCGGTTTGAGCAAGAGCTTCCCTCGTACTGGGAAACAAGAGAAAGTACTGGCGTCGACTATGGAGTGGATCTTCGCGTTGAGATATTCGACAAGGATGATCACCCCGAAGGGTCCGAAGACTGGTTAGCAACGGGAGACACGTTTGCAGTACAATTGAAAGGTACTGCGGTGGCGAAGAACGCTGACGGGTCAATTTCGGTGCAGATGAGGACTGCGACTCTTCAGCATCTCGCTAATCTTTTTGAGCCCGTCCTCCTTGTTGTAGTGCACTTCACCTCAGATGATTCGAAGGGAGAGGTGCGAGCCAAATGGTTGCATTCGTTTGATTTTCCTGCCCCATCTGATTTGCAAGCCACGTTTACGGTCAATTGGGCACCCCAAGATGCTTTAAGAAGTAATGATTTCCAAAGGGTGCGACAGGAAGTTGAACGATTTCGTCGCGTTTCCATTCGACACCGGCTCGATTCGTTGGGAATCCACTGCGAAACTGACGCCTCACCGAAGCATCGAATGGTGGTAAGTTTTCTAAAGAGCGCAATACATTCCGCTGGAGCCCCCCTCTATTGGTGTGACGATCATGAGTCTGCAATAATGCACGTGAAACTCACTGACGTCGAGGTGTCTGTGGATCTTTCGATCTCGACTGCAAGATCCCGTCTGGCCCATCTCTCTGAAGCTGACTCCAGAACCGTCGCCGATTTTGTTCTCACACTTGTAAGCAGGACACTGGCGCGCTGCGGAATTGATGCACCAGCGATCACTCTCGCGCGCACGACGTCTTATAACTGGAATGAGACGGACTATGAACTGATTCAGCCGCTTATCCGTGCGGCGGCACGTCTTGGCGATTGCGGATTCTTTCCAGAAATTGTTCGCGATCTGGATCCCGGTAAGTCTTTGCATGAGTTTTTCTACATCAGTCTAATGATTTCGTCCGAAGGGAGCGTCCATAGACCCCTGGATGACAGGTCTCTTCTGGCGTTAAGTGACGCCGTGGATCGACAATCTAAGGTCGACTCCGTTGGGGCGGCCACTATGGCCTATACTCTCGGTAACTTCCTGTTAAATGTGCGGTCCGACTACCCCGGCGCTTTAGAGGCATATGAGAAGGCAAAGCTGCTTCGAGCCGCCTATGAAACTGAATCGTACTTTCAAGCCGAACTCGCTGGTGCCCAATTCGAAGCTAAACTGTATTCCCGATCTGCGGCATCGTATCGCAGAGCCGCTGATTTGATGAAGCAGGATTCGATTCCCGCTGACTTGCAGCGGGTTAACGCTCGCCGCGCAGACGCGCTGGCTTTCGGGGGGAATTGTTCGGAGTCGATCACGCTCCTCAGAGGAGCCGTGTCCGAACTTGAACCTCTAGAGCGAGCCCCCTGGGCACTCAAGCTGTGGTCGCTAGAGTTGCTGGAGGCCGAAGGGGTGGAACTAATTCAGGCTGAGCAGGTAGGTGAATTCCTAGAGGAAATCGATGGTGGACGTTTCGATGCTCGCCACTTTTCGACCCTTGTAGCGCTAGTCGCCTTTCATACTGAGCATGCCAATCCCATATGGATCCTCGTGGCTTTAACGCTAGTTCGCGAGCATATGGAGGCTGAGCTGATTTCGCTAATCATCAGTGTGCTGAATTTTCATCGCAGTGACACCCAAGCGGCCATGGAGGATTTTAGAGTGTTGTTCACGGAGGGCGAGTATGAGTATCTATTCTCCGTGTTTGAGGATTGCTTCTCGCGAGTCTTGCAGAGGGAAGAGGTTCTTACGTTGCGCGGCGTGGACGCGCACAATGTACTGCATTCTGAAACGATTGATAGAAATTGGCCCCCGAGGGAGAGTTGATTCGGTGAGTTCCTCTGTGCTATTCACGATGGGTATTTTGTTGGCGAGTTTGTAGCGGAGTGAGGGGCTCGTATTGTGCCCTTCATACTTTCCGGCGCCCCGCCGCCAGCGCCCGCCTGCCGCCGGAGTCCCCGTGGATCCGCACCCGCGCGACCTCGTCGCGGCCCGTCACCCACAGCAGCAGCTCGAGCGGCTCGCCGTGCACGCGCAGGCTCCCCTCGGCGCCGCGGGAGCGCAGCCGCCGCCCGCCCAGCGGGGAGACGAGCGTGACATCGGCCCGGATCCGCATCGCCAGCGGCGCCATCAGGCCCACGGCCCGCCACGCCGCCCGATCCCGCTCCGCATCCGGCCGGCGCGGCTCCCAGCCATGCCGGCCCCGGCGCAGGTCCTCGTGGTGGATGAGCAGCTCGGCCTGGCCGCTCAGCCGGTCCATCCGTCCGGCGAAGGAGAGCGGGCCGGGGCCCCTCCGGAAGTCCTCGACCCTTTCCGTCCACGGGCGATCCCGCCGGCTCTCCCGCGCCTCGCGGGCCCGTCGGCCGAGCGGCCCGGGCAGGCGCGGCCCGATGATCAGGTGCGGGGCGGACTCCCGCAGCACGAGATGCTCCAGGAGGTCCTCCGCGTCCCAGCCGGGCAGGATCGTCGGCGCCTCGGGGCCGAGCGCGGCGAAGCTCGCCGCGAGGGCCTCGCGCTCATCGCACTCGCGGTCTCCGCCGGCGCTACCCCCGGCTCTGCGCACGCGGCTCATGCCTGGTTGCTGAAGGCCGCGTCGAAGGACTGCTCCGAGACCGGGTAGTCCAGGCTGCGCAGAAGCTCGAGCGCCTCCTTCGCGCCGTGCAGACGGTCCATCCCGGCGTCCTCCCACTCGATGGAGATCGGGCCATCGTAGCCGATCGAGCGCAGCGCCCGGAACGCCGCGTCCCACGGCACGTCCCCGCGGCCGAAGGAGACGAAGTCCCAGCCGCGCCGCGGATCGCCCCACGGCAGGTGCGAGCCGAGACGGGTGTTGCGCCCGGTGGTGCGCACCCGGATGTCCTTGCAGTCCACGTGGTAGATCCGGTCGGCGAAGTCGGTGATGAAGGAGACCGGGTCGATCTCCTGCCACATGAAGTGGGAGGGGTCCCAGTTCAGGCCGAAGGACTCCCGGTGCCCGATCGCCTCGAGGGTGCGCTTCGTGGTCCAGTAGTCGTAGGCGATCTCGGAGGGATGGACCTCGTGCGCGAAGCGGACCCCGCACTCCTCGAAGACGTCGAGGATCGGGTTCCAGCGGTCGGCGAAATCCTGGTAGCCCTCGTCGATGACGTCCTGGCCGACGGGCGGGAACATCGCCACGTACTTCCAGATCTTCGAGCCGGTGAAGCCGACGACCGTGTCCACGCCGAGCTTCTGCGCGAGGCGGGCGGTGTTCCTCATGTCCTCGGCGGCGCGCTGCCGCACCCCCTCCGGATCGCCGTCGCCCCACACGGCGGGGCCGACGATCGCCTGGTGGCGGAAGTCGATCGGGTCGTCGCAGATCGCCTGGCCCTTGAGGTGGTTGGAGATCGTCCAGACCTTCAGCCCGTGCTTCTCCAGGATCCCGAGCCGCTCGGCGATGTAGGCCTCGTCGTCCCAGCGGCTCGCGTCGAGGTGCTCGCCGGAGACGGCGATCTCGAGTCCGTCGTAGCCCCAGCCGGCCGCGCGCTCCGCGACCTCCTCGAGCGTGAGATCGGCCCACTGGCCGGTGAACAGGGTGTGGGGGTGCGCCATGGCGGCGTGGCTCCTTCTCGTCGGTGAGGGTGGCGTGCGAGGGGTCAGAGGCGGACGGTCGCGCCGTCGGCCCGGTGGGAGGCGATGACGGCCTCGAGGATCCGCTGGAGGGCGAGCCCGTCCTCGAAGTCGGGGGAGTAGGCGGCGGGGTCGCGGTCCCGGACGGCCAGCAGCAGGTCGCGGGCCTGGTTCGTGAAGGCGTTCTCCCAGCCCAGGATGTGGCCCTGCGGCCACCAGCCCTCGAGATAGGGGTGCTCGGGCTCGGTGACGAGCACCCTGGCGAAGCCCTGCTCGGCGACCGGTGCGGTGGCGTCGAGGAACCACAGCTCGTCGAGGCGCTCGAGGTCGAAGCGCAGCGCGCCCCTCGTGCCGTACACCTCCACGGACAGCTCGTTCTTCGCACCGGTGGCCATGCGGCTGGCCTCGACGGACGCGATCGCCCCGCCGTCGAGGTCGAGGGTGGCCCAGGCGGCATCGTCGACCGTGACGGGCTCGGGCCCGTCGGGGCCCGGACGCTCGGGGACCATCGTCGCGAGCCGGCCGCGCACCGCGGTGACCTGCTGCCCGGTGATGAACTGGATCTGGTCGATCGCATGGGAGCCGATGTCGCCGAGCGCGCCGGAGCCCGCGGTCTCCTTCCGCAGCCGCCAGGTCATCCCGGCCTCCGAGTCGACGAGCCAGTCCTGCAGGTAGGACGCGCGGATCTGGCGGATCTCGCCGAGCCGGCCGGCGGCGACGAGGTCGCGGGCGTGGGCGAGGGCGGGCACGCGCCGGTAGGTGTGGCCGAGGGCCGCGACCTGTCCGCGCTCGCGCGCGGCGCGGGCGGCCTCGACCATGCGCTCCGCCTCGGCCGGGTCGTTCGCCAGCGGCTTCTCGCACAGCACGTGCTTGCCGGCCTCGAGCGCTGCGATCGCGATCTCGGCGTGGAGGAAGCCGGGGGTGCAGATGTCGACGATGTCGACGTCGTCCCTCGTGATCGCCTCGCGCCAGTCGGTGGCGTGCTCCTCCCAGTCCAGGCGGCGGGCCGCCTCCGCGACGGCCTGCTCGTCCCGGCCCACGAGCACGCGGCGTGCGATCGGCGGCACGTCGAAGGCGGCGCCGACGGTGCGCCAGGCCTGGGAGTGGGCGCGCCCCATGAAGGCGTAGCCGATCAGGGCGACGCCGAGCGGACGGGCGGGGGACTCGGGCACGGGGGCTCCTTCGGACGACGGGTCGTGGCCGGCGGGCAGGGGCCCGCGAGGGCGCGGTGTGCTCGGCGTGGCCGCCGGGCCCGGGTCGACCTCGCCCCGACCGCGCGGCGCTCGGGCAACGATGACGCGCCGCTGACCACCCTATGCCGCTGATCACATCCGGGCAAAGGCGCCGGCCGCCCGCCGGACATCCGCTGATGCCGGAGACTGGGGGCATGGAACGTCATGTGCGCGCGTGGATGAGGGCCGAGGTCCAGGAGGGGACGGACGTCGCTCTGCTGGTCGCGGTCTCGGACGCCCCGGCGGCGGAGGAGACGCTGAGCGTGCGCGCGGGCGGGGCCGAGCATCCGGTGACGGAGACCCGGGACCGCTTCGGCAGCCGCCTCCACCTCCTGCACGGCCTGCCCGGCGGAGAGGTGGAGATCGTCTACGACGCGCGCGGCATCGGCGAGGCGCCCGCGCCGCGGGTGCTCGAGGCGGACTCGGTGCTGCACCTGCGCCCCTCCCGCTACTGCGAGGTCGACGAGCTCACCCGCAGCGCCCGGGAGATCGTGGGGCAGCGGGAGGGGATCGAGGCCCTCGACGCGGTCGTGGACTGGGTGCACGGCCACCTGGACTACGTGCCCGGGTCGAGCACGATCACCGATTCGGCGCGCAGCACCTTCGTCGCCCGGCGCGGAGTGTGCCGGGACTTCGCCCATCTCACCGCGACGCTGCTGCGCGCGGCGGGCATCCCGGCGCGCTGCGCCTCGGTGTACGCGCCGGGTCTGAGCCCGATGGACTTCCACCTCGTGGTCGAGGCGCTGGTCGACGGGGAGTGGCTGGTGGTCGACGCGACGCGTCTCGCGCCGCGCGCCTCCATGGTGCGCATCGCCACCGGTCAGGACGCCGCGGACACGGCCTTCATGACCACCCTCGCCGGGGATGTCGCACTCACCGGCATCCAGGTCACCGCCGTCGTCGATCCGGAGCTGCCGCGGGAGCGGCCGGGGGAGCGGCGAGCGCTGCGCTGAGCACAGGGCCCGCCGCTGCGCCGCTCAGGCCTGCGGCGCCTCGGGGCCGGAGGGGTCCTCGGGATCCGTCGGTCCGTCGATCCCCGTCGGCCCCTCGGAACCCGCGCTCCCCTCGGAGCCGGTCGAGCCCTCGCCGTCCGTCGGCCCGGCCGTGTCCTGCGGCGACTGCCCGGCGGAGCCCTCGGGCGCCTGCCCGCCCTCGGCCTCGAAGCTCGCAAGGTACTCCTCGACCTCGGCGGCGATGTCCTCGGCGCTCGGGACGACGGAGCCTGCCCCGGAGGTGATCATCCTGTCGTAGCGCTGCTCGAACCCGGCGACCATCTCCTGCAGCGCCGGCTGGGCCTCGATCTGCGCGGCGATCGCCTCGCGCACGGAAAGCGCCTGCGCCTCGAGCGCGTCGGCCCCGATCCGGGGCCCCCGCTCCTCGCCGACCGCGGTCAGCAGCGCGATCGCGGCATCGGGGAAGGACATCTCGTGGAGGTACTGGGGCACGTGCACGGTCAGGCCCACCACGTCGTGCCCGCCCTCGTCCAGCCGCATCGTCAGCAGCGCCGTGAACGGGGCGCGGAGACGGAAGGTGCCCGGCATGGTGCGGCGCACCGCGATCGACTCCGGATCGCCGGCGAAGCGGGTCACGGGCAGCTCGCGAGTGTGGGGCACCGGAGCGGGGAAGCCCTGCAGCAGTAGGGTCCGCTCGATGCCGAGCTGCTCGACCACGATCCGCAGCGCGCTCGCGACGCGCTCCCACTGGAAGGACGGCTCCGGACCGGTCAGCAGGAAGAAGGTCTCCCCCTCCTCGTCGGTCACCTCGTGCAGCAGGATCTCGGGCTTCTCGTAGTCGTCGAAGTGGTCCAGCTGCAGCGTGACCTCGGGGCGGCGCCCGGCGTAGTCGTGGACCTGGTCCATGTCCAGCCGTCCCACGACACGGCTGGAGAGCGTGTTGAGCAGGTGGTCGTCCAGGAGCCGCTGCGCATCGCCCGCATCGGTGAAGGCGCCGAGGGTGACCAGCAGCGTGCTGCCGTGGAGGGCGCGCGAGTCGACATGGCGCTCGTAGCTGAACAGGGTCGTCGGATCCATCATGACCTCCAGGGCGACAGGACGGCCTCGGCGGGCCGCGGGTGGGTGACCTCCTGGTCAACGGCCCCTCCGTCGGAACTATTCCGCCCTCGGCACAGACGGACCGGAGTTGGCGCACCTCACAGCAGCATCAGGGCCGTGTCCACGGCGAGCCGCGCCGCGAACGCCCCGGTCACCACCAGGAACACGATCCGCACGAAGCGCGATCCCAGGCGCAGCGCGAGCCTCGCGCCGAGGAAGCCGCCGCTGAGGTTCGCCAGCGCCAGCACGCCGCCCAGCAGCCACCACACCTGGCCCTGCAACCCGAAGACCAGCAGCGCCCCGACGTTGGTGGTGAGGTTCGCGAGCTTCGCGTGGACGCTCGCCTCGAGGAAGCCGTAGCCCAGCAGGGAGACCATCAGGATGATGAAGAAGCTGCCGGTGCCGGGGCCGAGGATCCCGTCGTACACGCCGACGCCCGCCCCGATCCCGCCCGCGCGCAGCAGATGGGAGCGGCCCTGGTGGCGCGGGGCGTGCTCGAGCCCCATCGACGGCTTCAGCAGGGTGTACGCGCCGACGGCGAGCAGGGCGACCAGCACGATCGGGGTCAGCCACGGCTTGGGGATCAGGCTCGCCATCGCCGCTCCGGCCGCGCTCCCGCCCAGCGCGCACACCACCAGCGGCCCCGCGGTCGCGGCGACCGGGGTGATCCGTCGGACGTAGGTCCAGGAGGACACCGCCGTCCCCGCCGCGGAGGCGATCTTGTTCGTGCCGAGCACGGCGCCGCTGGAGGCGTCGGACGGCATGGCGGTCAGCAGCGCGGGCAGCTGGATCAGACCGCCGCCGCCGACGACCGCATCCACCCAGCCGGCCACGAAGGCGGCCCCGATGAGCAGGACGAGGGTCAGGGC
This sequence comes from Brachybacterium sp. SW0106-09, assembly GCF_001293905.1. Lineage (NCBI taxonomy): Bacteria > Bacillati > Actinomycetota > Actinomycetes > Micrococcales > Dermabacteraceae > Brachybacterium > Brachybacterium sp. SW0106-09. The sequence goes on along the minus strand of NZ_BCAK01000001.1, from coordinate 224,925 downwards.
GGAGAGCTGGGTGAGCTCGGCGAGCAGAGGCACCGCACCAGTGAACCACCGCCCCGGCCCGGCGTGCCGGGCTGACACACTGGGGCCATGCGCGCGCTCATCTGGGACCTCGGCGGCACGCTCGTGGACACCTATCCGGACGTCGACCGGGCGCTCGCCGAGGCGCTGCGCGCGGAGCCGGACCAGGAGCTGCTGCACGAGGTCGCGGTGCTGACCCGGCGCTCCAGCTCCGAGGCGATCACCGAGCTCGCCGCCCGCCATGAGGTGCCCGAGGCGCGCCTGCGCGCCGCCTACGAGGCGACGAAGGAGCAGTGGGCGCGCAGGCCGCCGCCGCTGAAGGACGGCGCCCGGGAGGTGCTGGCGGCCGTGCGCGAGCGCGGCGGTCCGAACCTCGTGGCAACCCATCGCGATCGCGAGAGCGCCGCCGCCCTGCTCGACTCGCTCGGTCTGGAGGTCGACGACATGGTGTGCGCGCCCGACGGCCACCCCCGCAAGCCCGCCCCCGACATGGTGCTCGCCCTGCTGGTCCGGCACGAGCTGACGGCGGGGGAGTGCCTCGCGGTGGGGGACCGGCCGGCCGACGTCGAGGCCGCGCGGGCGGCCGGGGTCGAGGGCGTGCTGCTGGAGACCCCCGGGATCCCGCTCGAGGCGCCGGGGGCGCGCCGCATCCACTCGCTGCGCGACCTGATCCCGATGCTCTGACCGCCGGCGACCCGGACGGCCCACGTGGTGCTGCTCGCCCGCACCGGCGCGGCACTCATGGCGCGCCTGGCCGGCGCGGAGCCCTCCGCTGCACCGCCGGATCCAGCCGGTAGTGACCGCTGGCCGGATCGTGCTGGAAGAGGCTGATCAGCGCCGCCAGCGCGAGGGCGATCCCGCTCGTCTCCAGCAGCTCCTCGATCATCGTGCCGTAGATGTAGCGGTTGTCGACGATCCAGTCCGATGCCGCCAGATGACGGCCGTTCAGGCTCTCCACCCCGACCGCGCCCACCAGGAACAGCGCCCCGCCCAGCAGGATCCCGATCAGCGCCCGGCGGGGGAGCGAGAGCACCAGGCGCAGCAGGAGCAGCCCGATCACCAGCGCGATCGGCGCGCCGACGAGGACCCAGGTGAACCCGACGTCGAACGGCAGCAGCGCCGCGAGCCGGTCGCCAGGCACGTCGAAGCGCTCGTGGATCTCGAGGTACTCGTCGACCGAGGCGAGCAGCGCCACCACCGCCAGCAGCCACCAGGAGCGACGGAAGGACGGCCCGGCCAGGGCGATCATCGCCGCGAGCCCGCCCAGCAGCAGCCAGAGGCCGGAGTTGTACCAGGTCGCCATGTTGTACTCGCGCCCCACGTCGAAGTACCAGAACACGGTGTGGAAGTTCTGCGAGGTGACGCCGGTGGTGCGCTGATGGGCCAGCAGCGTCACGAGCGCGACGAGGATGATCAGGACGGCGACGAGGATCAGCCGTGCGGCGATGCGGGGGAGCGGGAGCGGGCGGAAGCCGGCCCCGTCGGGAGCGGCGGCGTCGATGGCGCGCTCGTCTGCGGCGTGCTCGGCGTTGGGAACGGTCATGTCGACACCCTATGAACTCCCGATGAGATCTCGGTGAACCCCGGATGTGGACGCTCTCATGCGTGTCGCGGCACGTCGGGGGACTACGTTGGGGACATGGCGATCATCTACAAGGCAGAGCTCAGCCCGACGAAGCCCGAGGTGCTGCGAGAGCTGCTCACCTCCCGCCCCTGGGGCGAGGACGGGGCGCTCCAGGTGCTCGGCGCGTACCGCTTCGACGACCCGTCCGGCGAGGTCGGCGTCGAGTGCCACCTCGTGCGTGTGGGGGAGAGCATCTACCACCTGCCGCTGAGCTACCGCGGCGCGCCGCTCGAGGACCCCGCGGCGCAGCTGGTGACCACGATGGACCACTCGGTGCTGGGCACCCGCTACGTCTACGACGGCCTCGAGGACGAGCTCGCGATCGAATGCTTCGCCCGGGCGCTCGCCGGCGAGCAGCAGCAGGCGGTGCAGGAGATCTTCGCGCCCGACGGCACGCCCGCCGGGACGCGTCCGCAGTCGGTGGAGCTGACGCTCGAAGTCGACGAGGGCGAGGTCGCGCCGACCCTCGAGGAGCTGCTCGACGGCGACGAGACGTTCACGATCGCGCGCACGGTCGACGGGCTCGACGGCGCAGTCCGTCTCGTCGCCGCCTGGGACGGCGGGCGCGGGGTCGTCGCGGCCTGCTGAGGGCACGAGGCGACCGCTCCCGGTCCGGGCGACGGGGGAGCAGTGCCGCGGGCTCCCCGTGATCCCGCCGCACGGCAGGGCCCGCCGTTCTAGTCGCCCTCCCCGGCGAGGTGGGTGTCGAGGACGTCCTGGGCGATCTCGCGCAGCAGCTGGATCGAGTCGCGGGGGAGCTGGGCCTCGGCGCTGCCGGCACGCATCGCCGCGATGATGCGCCGGCTCAGACGGCCCGGGCCCGCCAGGCGCACACGACGGACGCCGGGGGAGTCCGAGAGGCTCACCAGGCGGGGGAGCAGGCCGACCCCCGCCCCGGCGCCGACGAGGGCGATGGCCGTCCCCCACTCCGTGGCCTCGTGGGCGATCCTCGGCGTGAGGCCTGCCGCCGTGAAAGCCGCCGTGAACATCGCGCGATAGGCGGAGCCGGGCTGGTCGGTCACCCACGGATCGGCGACGAGCTCGTCCAGCGACACGCGCTCCTGCGCCCCGAGCGGGTGGTCCGCCGGCACCATGACGTCCAGGGGGTCGTCGAGCAGGGTGATCTTCTCGAACCGGGGATCGGCCTCGAGCAGCACCTCGCCCTGCATCGAGACGACCACCGCCACGTCGATGCGCTCGGCCACCAGCAGGTCGAAGCAGCGTGCCGGGCTCGCCTCCATCACCTGGACCTCGACGGAGGGGTGCAGGTCGCGCAGGCGGGGCAGGAGAGGGGCGATGAGGTGCGAGGCCGCGGTCGAGAAGCCTCCGATGCCGAACTGCCCCGGTACCTGACCGTCCGCGCTCGCGCTCGCGGCCCGGATCTGCTCCCACTGCGCGAACAGCGCGTCGCTGCGGCGCACGAGCTCCTTCCCCGCGGCGGTCAGGCGCAGCCCTCGGCCGTCGCGCGTGAGCAGCGTCAGCCCCAGGGACTGCTGCAGCTCTCTCAGCTGCGCCGACACCGCCGAGGGGGAGTAGCCCATCAGCTCCGCGGTGGCCGCGACGGTGCCGCATCGGGCGAAGGTGCGCAGGGTGACGAGGCGAGGATCGATCATGCGGAGATTCTGCACTGCACTCGTCGACGATTCGCGCTTATCGTGCATGATCCGCGGCGCTAGCCTTCTGCGTATCCGCTGTCATCCCCCGACGATGAGTGAGAGCATGTCCACGATCGACGCACGACGCGCAGCACCCTTCGCGACGGCCGCCATCGCGCCCGAGAAGCGCTCCGAGCTCCAGGCGCTCGTCGACTCCCGTCGGCCCGGCTTCTCGCTGACGGCCCCGTTCTACACCGACAGGCAGCTGTTCGACCTCGACATGCGCGCCGTCTTCGGACGGCACTGGCTGTTCGCGGGGAGCATCGCCGAGCTGCCCGAGCCGGGCGCCTACATCACCGTCGACTTCGGCCCCTATGCGCTCATCCTGCTGCACCACGACGACGGCTCCGTCAGGGCCCTGCACAACGTGTGCCGCCACCGCGGAGCCCGGATCCTCACGGAGGACTCCGGGACGACGGGGAACCTCGTGTGCGGGTACCACTCGTGGACGTACGCCCCGGACGGTGCGCTGATCCACGCCTCCGCGCCCGGCGAGATCGACTTCGACGCCGGCTGCTTCGCGCTCAAGCGCGCGCACTGCAGGGTGGTGGGCGGCCTGATCTTCGTGTGCATCGCGGCGAAGCCGCCGGGGGACTTCGACGAGGTCGCCGAGATCTTCCGTCCGTACATCGAGCCGCACGAGCTCGGCGCGACGAAGGTCGCGCACCAGCAGGACATCGTGGAGCAGGGCAACTGGAAGCTCGTGATGGAGAACAACCGCGAGTGCTACCACTGCGACGGCCACCCCGAGCTGGCGTGCTCGCTGTTCCCCACCTGGGGCCTCACCGACGAGACGGTGCCGTCCCACCTCGCCGACGTGTGGAGCCGCAACCTCTCGGCGAGCGCCGCCCTCGAACAGCGGTGCCGTCGGTACGGCCTGCCGTTCGAGGTGGTCGAGGAGCTCGACACCCGCGTGGCCGGCATCCGCATCTCGCGAGAGCCGCTCGACGGCGAGGGGGAGTCGTTCTCGGCCGACGGCCGTCGGCTGTCGAAGAAGCTGCTGGGGGACCTGCCCGACTTCCGGCTGGGCCGCTGCTCCATGCACCTGCAGCCCAACAGCTGGTTCCACCTCCTCGGCGATCACGTCATCACCTTCGCGGCGTTCCCCCTCGACGAGGGGCGCACGCTGGTGCGCACCACCTGGCTGGTCGCCGACGACGCCGTCGAGGGCGTCGACTACGACCTCGAGACGCTGACCCACACGTGGAAGCAGACCAACCTGCAGGACAAGGCGTTCGTCGAGCTTTGCCAGCGCGGCGCCGCCAGCCCTGCCTACGAGCCCGGCCCCTACATGAAGAGCGAGTACCAGGTCGAAGCGTTCGTGAACTGGTACATCACCCGCCTGCGGGAGGCGCTGCAGTGAGCTTCGAGGTCGACGTGGACAGGGGAGCGGTCTCGCTCGCCCTGCGCACCCGCGGCCTCGAGATGCCGTGGAACCGTGTGCTCGCGGCGGTGGCGGGGCCGGCGCACGCCGCGACGGCGCTCGGCCCCTGGTACCCGGAGGAGTTCCAGTCCGAGTGCGTCGAGACCATCCCCGAGTCCCAGGACTGCACGACCTTCGTGTTCCGACGGCTCGACGGCGCGCCGCTGGCGTTCCGTGCGGGCCAGTACCTCAACATCGACTTCCCCGTGGACGGGGAGGAAGCCGAGCCGGTCAGCCGCAGCTACTCGCTCTCCAGCGCTCCGACCTCTCCCTGGACCTTCGCCGTGACGGTGCGCCGCGACCCGGCGGGTCTGGTGTCCTCGTGGGTTCATGCCAACATGCGTCCGGGCATGATCCTCGACATGCTGGGCCCGGTCGGCGCGTTCCACCTGCCCGACTACGACCGCCGGGCGCGCTACCTGTTCCTCGCCGCCGGATCGGGCATCACCCCCCTCATGTCGATGATCCGCACGATCCACTCCCTGCCGGGACAGGCCGACGTCTGCCTGCTGTACCACGGCTCGTCCCCGGATCGCTTCGCCTTCGTCGACGAGCTCGACTTCCTCGAGAAGGCCGACTTCCGCATCCGCGTGGTCTACTCGCTCGGCGACCGCGAGCGGCCCGAGGGGTGGGGCGCCCGCGTGGGACGCATCTCGGCGGAGATGATCGACGCCGTCGCGCCCGACGCCAACGGTCGCCAGGTGTACGCCTGCGGCCCGCAGGGATACCTCGAGCAGGTCCTCGACTGCCTGCCCGCGGTCGGCGTGGACGACACCTCGGTGTTCGTCGAGAGCTTCACCGGAGACTCCGCCACACGGCGCGAGTACGCGGCCGAGCTCGCGGCCGCCACGGGGTTCGCCGAGGACCTGCAGGTCGCCGCCGAGGAGAGCACGGAGCACCAGAGCGCGGTCCTGGACGTCTACGACCTGACGGCGGCAGACCTCCCTGCGCTGGCGCACGTGGAGCCCACCGTGGCGGTCGACGCCGAGGCGAGCGCGCCCGTTCCTCGCACCCCGGTCGCGCCGGAGGGGGAGCGCCAGGTGGTCGGTGCCGGCGCGCTCACGATGTCCTTCGTCCGCAGCGGGCTCGACGTGCGCATCGACCCCGAGCAGAACATCCTCCAGGCGGCACGGGCCTCCGGCGTGCGCATCGGCGCCAACTGCCAGGAGGGCATGTGCGGCTCCTGCAAGATCGTGAAGCTGGAGGGCGACGTCGACATGCACCACCAGGGCGGCATCCGCGCACGCGAGATCGCCGCCGGGAAGTTCCTGCCCTGCTGCTCCACCGCCGTGACCGATCTCGTCATCGACGCCTGACCCCTCGAGAGAGAGCCCCATGTGCACCGCACCCCGCATCGTCATCATCGGCGCCGGCATCGTCGGCGCGAACCTCGCCGACGAGCTCGCCCAGCGCGGCGCCACGAACACGCTCGTGCTCGAGCAGGGCCCGCTCGAGACGCCGGGCGGGTCCACCTCGCACGCTCCCGGCCTCGTCTTCTCGACGAACCCCTCGAAGTCGATGACCGCGTTCGCGCGGCAGACCATCGAGAAGTACACGCACCTGAGGGGACCGGACGGCACTGGGTCGTACCTGGCCGTCGGCGGGCTCGAGCTCGCGACCACCCCCGAGCGGCTGCAGGACCTGCATCGTCGTGCCGGCTGGAACCGGTCCTGGGGAGTCGAGGCGCAGGTGGTCGACACCGACGAGTGCCGGCGACTGTTCCCGATGGTCGATCCCGAGCCCGTCCTCGGCGGCCTCTGGACGCCAGGGGACGGCCTCGCGCTCGCGCTGAAGGGAACGCGCCTCGTCATCGAGCGCGCTCGGAGGGCCGGGGTCGAGTTCCGCGACCGCACCACCGTGACGGGGATCGACACCTCGGGCGGCCGCGTGCGCGCCGTGCTCGTGGGGGAGGAGCGCATCCCGGCCGACATCGTCGTCTCCTGCGCCGGATTCTGGGGCCCGAGGATCGGCGAGATGGCCGGGGTCGACGTGCCGCTGCTTCCGCTCGGCCACCAGTTCGCGATCACCTCGCCCGTGCCGAGCCTGCGGGGGAAGAACGAGCTGCCCAAGGGCGCCTCCGCCCCGATCCTGCGCCATCAGGACCACGATCTCTACTTCCGCGAGTGGGGCGACCGGATCGGGATCGGCTCGTACGCGCACCGCCCCATGCCCGTCGCCCTCGACGACCTGCCGCAGTACCGCGCCGAGGAGATCACCGACGAGGCGATGCCCTCGAGCCTCCCGTTCACGCCGGAGGACTTCGCGGCCGAGTGGGAGGAGTCGCAGAGTCTGCTGCCCGAGCTGCGGCAGACCTCGGTCGATCGTGCCTTCAACGGCGTCTTCTCCTTCACGCCGGACGGCGGATCGCTGGTGGGGGAGTCCGCCGGGGTCAACGGGTTCTTCATGGCCGAGGCCGTGTGGGTGACCCACTCGGTCGGCATCTCGCGAGCCCTCGCCGAGGTGATCACGACGGGATCCTCGGAGACCGACCTGTCGGGCCTCGACGTCAACCGGTTCGAGAAGATCCAGACCACGCGCGCCTACGTGGACGAGACGAGCCAGCAGAACTTCGTCGAGATCTACGACATCCTGCATCCCCGCCAGCCGCGGGTCTCGCCGCGCGACCTCCGGCTCAGCCCGTTCCACCGACGCCAGGTCGAGCTGGGCGCCTTCTTCCTGGAGGCGCACTCCTGGGAGCGGCCGCACTGGTACGAGGCCAACGTCCCTCTGCTGGACGAGATGCCCCCCGAGTGGGCGGCTCCGGCGCGCGACGACTGGTCGGCGCAGTTCCACTCGCCCGTCGCGGCGTGCGAGGCATGGAGGACGCGCACCGCGGTCGCTATGTACGACATGACGGCGCTGACGCGCTTCTCGGTGACGGGGCCTGGTGCCGCCGACCTGCTCGACCGTCTGACCACGTCGTCGATGCGGCGCAGGCCCGGCGCGGTCAGCTACACGCTCCTGCTGGACCGGGCGGGCGGCATCACGAGCGACATCACCGTCGCGATCCTCGGCGAGAACGACTACCAGGTGGGCGCCAACGGCAGCATCGATCTCGCCTATCTCGCCCGCGAGGCCAGGCACCAGTCGCAGGAGGACCCCGCGAAGTGGGTCGAGGTGCGCGACATCACGCCCGGGACGTGCTGCATCGGGCTGTGGGGCCCGCTCGCGGGCGAGGTGGCGGCGCGGCTGACGGACGAGGACCTCGGCGCCGAGGAGCTCGGCTACTTCCGCACCCGCAGCGTCACGCTGGCGGGGATCCCGGTGACGGCCATGCGGCTGTCGTACGTCGGCGAGTTCGGCTGGGAGCTGTACACCTCGGCGGACCTGGGGGAGAGGCTGTGGGATGCGATCTTCGCGGCGGGGCAGGAGTCCGGCATCGTCGCGGCGGGGCGCGAGGCGTTCGAGTCCCTGCGCCTGGAGAAGGGCTTCCGCTCCTTCGGGACGGACATGACCACGGAGCACGAGCCCGTCCAGGCCGGGATCGGCTTCGCGGTGAAGGCCTCGAAGACGGCGGACTTCGTGGGCAAGGACGCGCTGGCCGCGCGTGCCGCCGCGGCGACGACACGACTGACGTGCCTGACCTTCGACGAGCCGACATCGATCGCACTCGGCCTCGAGCCGGTGTTCCTGCCCGGGTCCGAGACCGCCGCCGGGCACGTCACCAGCGCCGCCTACGGCTACACGCTCCGTCGTGCGATCGCGTACGCCTGGCTGCCCGACCACCTGACGGTCGGTGACGGCGTCGAGGTCGAGTACCTCGGCACGCGCTTCGCGGCGACCGTGTCGGAGGAGCCGCTCTACGATCCCGCCATGGACAGGATCCGTCCCGAGAAGGCGGCACAGGTGCCCGCGGGCCGGTCAGCGTGAGGGGGAGGGCAAGCAGCCCGGGCCTCTCACCGTACTTTACATAACGTGCATTATCGGCGGTGCCAATGGGGTGGCGGTGCGGAGTCGCGGAGGGTCTGGGTGGTGGGCTTCCGGGCGGTGTCCGCGGAACGTCCGGCGAACCGCATCGACTCCGGACGTTCGTCCAGAAACTGTGCCCGACCAGGAACTCCTCGGGGTCAAGGGCGAATTGTGTCGGCACCGTCACAGCCCGTGACCCGAGTTCACCGGGAGTTCCCGGAATCGCGGCGTGCCGGACACCGCCGGGACGCCGCGACGACACCGTCGTGGCCTGGGATGGTCCGCGGCCGTCCGCAGGGTCGGCCGTTCCGTCCAGTGAACGAGGTGTCCATGTCGAGCACGAGCACCGTGCCGGAGGCGCGGGCCCAGCGGCCACAGCGCCGGCTGTCGTCCAGGAACCGCCGCGAGGCGCTGTGGTTCCTGGTTCTGGCCCTGCCGAACATCGCCCTCATCATCCTGTTCACGTACCGGCCGCTCGTCACCAACGTGTACTACTCGATGCTCGACTGGACGCTCGGCTCCACGAAGGCGACGTTCATCGGCCTCGGCAACTACGTCGAGTTCTTCACCTCGCCGCAGGGCCTGAGCTCGATCCGGATCACGATCGTCTTCACCGTCGTCACCGTCGGCGGGGCGATGGTCCTCGGCCTGCTGCTGGCCCTGGCGCTCAACGTGAAGATCCCCGGGACCACGCTCGCGCGCTCCGCCGCGTTCGCCCCGTACGTGCTCTCCGGCGTCGGCGTCGGGCTCGTGTGGCTGTTCATCTTCGACCCGAACTTCGGCGTGCTCGCCTGGTTCCTGCGGCAGGTCGGCCTCGCGAGTCCCCAGTGGACTCTCGATCCGACGATGGCGCTGGTCATGGTCATCATCGTGTACGTCTGGAAGAACCTCGGCTACTGCGCGATCGTCTACCTCGGCGGCCTCCAGTCGCTGCCGCTCGAGGTCATGCAGGCCGCGTCCCTCGACGGCGCCGGTCCCCTGCGCCGCCTCTGGTCGATCAGCCTCCCGCTGCTCTCCCCCACGACGTTCTTCCTGCTCATCACCACGATCCTGAACAGCCTCCAGGCGTTCGACATCCTCAAGGTCATGACGCCGACGGGCCGCGGCACCAACGCGATGATCTTCGAGAGCTACCTCCAGGCGTTCGGCGGCTACTCCCGCGCCGGCTACTCCGCCGCGATCTCCGTGGTCCTGTTCATCATGCTCCTGGTCATCACCGTGGTGCAGATCCGCTTCGTCGAGAAGACGGTGCACTACGCATGAGCACCACCGCCACCGCTCCCTCGCCCTCGTCGGCCCCGCAGGGCGGTACCGCCGCCCCGTCGGCCGTCCTCCCCCGCCGCAGCAACGGACCGTTGTCCGCCCAGAACCTGATCGCCACGATCACCACCGGGTACATCCCGCTGCTGATCTCCACCGCCGTGGTCGTGCTGCCGCTGCTGTGGATGGTGATCAGCTCGTTCAAGGCGCCGTCCGAGATCCTCACCCAGGACCTCGTCGTCCTCCCCTCGGACCCGACGCTGCACAACTACCGGGTCGCCATGACCACCGTCCCGATCCCCCGGTTCTTCCTGAACTCGGTGATCGTCACCGCGATCGGCTCGGCACTCAAGGTCGTGCTCGCGATCATGACCGCCTACGCGCTGGTGTTCCTGCGCTTCCCCGGCAAGAACTGGATCTTCATCGGCATCCTCGTGGCGCTCATGGTCCCGCCGCAGGTGGCGATCCTCCCCAACTACGTGCTGGTCGCCGGATGGGGCGGCGTGAACACCTACTGGGGCATCATCCTGCCCGGACTGGGCACCGCCTTCGGCACCTTCCTGCTGCGCCAGTACTTCCTCACGATCCCGCCGTCGATCCTCGAGGCCGCGAGCCTCGACGGCGCCGGCCACTGGCGGACGATGTGGCAGATGGTCGTCCCGATCGCCCTGCCCTCGATCGCGACAGTCGCCCTCGTGACCATCGTCGGCGAGTGGAACGACTACATCTGGCCGCTGATCATCACGACGAGCACCGACATGATGACCCTCCCCGTCGGCCTCACCTCGCTGCAGAACTCCGAGGGCAACACCGGCTCCGGCCGGGGGATCCTCATGGCCGGCACCGTGCTGGTCATCGTCCCCGTGCTGATCATCTTCGCCGCGCTGCAGCGCTACATCGTCTCGGGCCTCACCCAGGGCAGCGTCACCGGCTGACCCCTGCGCCCGAGCTCCCCGCAGGACCGCGCGACCCGCAGCACCCACCCCCACCCGTCCCGAAAGGACACCCCATGACCCGTCTGCCCCGCACCCCGCAGCAGCTGACCGCGTCCCGTCGCTCCCTCCTCGGCCTCGGCGCCGCCGGAGCCGGCGCCCTCGCCCTCGCCGCCTGCGGCGGCCCCTCCGTCGGCGGCGGCTCCGGCGCGAGCGACGCAGGCGGCGCGGAGGAGGTCGACTTCTCCTCCATCGAGCCGGCCACCGAGATCGCGTTCTGGACCAACCACCCCGGCGGCTCCAAGGAGGTGGAGGCCGAGCTCATCGCCGCCTTCACCGAGGAGACCGGCATCACGGTCAACCACGTCACCGCGGGCTCCAACTACGAGGAGATCGCCCAGCGCTTCCAGACCGCGCAGGCCGCCCAGGACGAGCTGCCCGCCGTGGTCGTGCTCTCCGACGTGTGGTGGTTCCGCTACTTCGTCAACGGAAACATCACCGCCCTCGACCCGATGATCGAGCAGCTCGGCATCGACGTCGCCGACTACCGAGACTCCCTCGTCGCCGACTACCAGTACGACGGCAAGCAGTGGGCGCTCCCCTACGGCCGCTCCACTCCGCTCTTCTACTACAACAAGGACCACTTCAAGGCCGCGGGCCTCCCGGACCGCGCTCCGGAGACCTGGGAGGAGTTCGAGGAGTGGGCCCCCAAGCTCACCCAGGGCGACGTCGCGTACATGTACCCCGACCTCGCCGGCTACGCGGGCTGGACCCTCCAGAACGTGCTCTGGGGCCGCGGCACCTCCTGGTCCGAGGACTGGGACCTCTCCCCCATCACCTCGCCCGAGACCGTCGAGGCGTTCCAGTGGGTCCAGGACTCGGTGTACTCCAACGGCTGGGCGCGGGTCTCCTCGAGCGACTCCGCCGACACTTTCGCCGCCGGCGTCTGCTCCACCACCATTGCCTCCACCGGCTCCCTCGTGGGCGTCCTCGAGGCGGCGTCCTTCGAGGTCGGCGTGGGCTTCCTGCCCGGCGGCCCGGTCGACGGCCCCGTCTGCCCCACCGGTGGTGCGGGCCTCGGCGTCCCCGCCTCCATCACCCCGGAGGAGCAGCTCGCGGGTGCGATGCTCATCGAGTTCATGGGCCGCCCCGAGTCGACCGTCGCCTTCTCCGGCGCGACCGGCTACATGCCGATCCGCAAGAGTGCCGACGTCACCGAGCTGCTCGCGACCACCCCGCAGATCCAGACCGCCATCGACCAGCTCGAGGCCACGCGCACCCAGGACTACGCCCGCGTGTTCCTCCCCGGTGCTGACCAGGAGATGGCCAACGCCGTGGGCACCATGCTCACCGCGGAGGGCGACGTCGAGCAGGCCCTGACCGACCTGCAGGCCACCCTCCAGGGCATCTACGACTCGCAGATCGAGCCGAACCTCCCCGCCTGATCCTCTCGGTCAGCCCGGCAGGCAGCGGTCGGGAACCTGGCGGCGCCCCCGGAAATCGGTTCCGGGGGCGCCGCCCTTCGTCCCGGCCGCGGCGCCGTTCCCTCGGGCTCAGGTGGTGGCGGGATTGGGCCTAGCTGGGCGGGCTGCGGCGGCTCCCACGGCGGAAGCTCGCCCTCTCAGGCCGCGCCCGGGAGGCGTCCGTCGTCGCCGCCGCTCCCCCGGCCCGCCAGGACGAAGAAGCTCGCCGAGATCGCGCAGCCCAGGACCATCGCGATCGCCATCGGCAGCGACGAGTGCGTGCCGGCCACGCCCACCAGCGGTGCCGCGATCGAGGCCGCGAAGGAGAAGCCGAGACCCAGCATCGCCGAGCCCGTCCCGGCGAATTCCCGCGCCTGATCCGAGGCGAGCGCGCCGCCGTTGCCGAAGATCATGCCCTGCGGTGCGACGGTGAAGAAGAACGCCGGCAGCACGATCCACGCCGGGGTGTCCAGGAACAGGCTCCCGATCAGCAGGGAGAAGCTCGCGAGCGACACCACGATCAGGCCCACCCGGATCAGCCTGCGCGGATGGATGGTGCGGGTCAGCCGCGCCGAGAGCAGCGACATCGCCATCATGCCCATCGAGTTGATCGCGAAGCTGATCGAGTACTCGCTCGAGGAGAAGCCCAGCATCTCCTGCACCACGAAGGACGACGCGGAGACGTACGCCATCAGCGCGAAGGCCGAGAACGCGTTGACCAGCATGTAGGCGACGAAGATCCGTCGGCCCAGCAGCGTGCGGCAGTTGCGCAGGAAGGTGCGGAAGCCGCCCGAGTGGCGCCGGGAGACCGGCAGTGACTCCGGGATCAGGAAGAGCACGCCGATCAGCGAGATCAGAGACATCACCGAGATGACCACGAAGATCTCGCGCCACTGGCCGAAGACCAGGATGATCCCGCCGAGCAGCGGGGCGACGATCGGGGCGACGCCGCCGACGCCCTGCATGATGTTCATGATCCGGAAGAGCTCCGGGCCGTCGGTCATGTCGATCAGCACCGCGCGGCCCAGCACCATGCCGAAGCCGCCGCCGATCCCCTGCAGCACGCGCAGCACCAGCAGCACCTCGACCGAGGGCGCCAGGGCGCAGCCGATCGAGGCGAGCAGGCACAGGATGATGCCGATCAGCAGCGGGCCGCGCCGCCCCATGCGGTCCGAGAGCGGACCCGCGACGATCTGGCCGCTCGCGGTGCCGAGGAAGAACGCGGTGATCGTCAGCTGCATCCGCGAAGCGGTGGTGCCCAGCTCCCCCGCGACCTCCGGGAAGGCCGGGATGTACATGTCGGTCGCGAGCGGGCCGATCGCGCTCAGCGTGGTCAGCACGACGATCACCATCACGGTGACCTTGGCGCGGGTGCGGCTCAGCTGCTCCTCGTCGGGCAGGTGCGCGAGCTCGCGATCGGCGGGGTCCTCGAGCACGGGGATCGCGCCGGTGATGGTGGGGATCGATCCGGTGACGGTGGGGACGGAACCGGTGGAGGTGGGGACCGGGCCGGTGGAGGTGGTCGGCTCGGGGCGAGGGTCCTGGGCGGGATCCTCGCGGGGGATGTCGTCGGCGGCGGGGGCCACGGTGCTCCTTCAGGGGATCGGCAGACGACGAGCCGGGAGGAGATCACAGGGATCCCACCCGGCTCGATCGCACCATCCTAGGGACGCTGTGACCTCTCGTACAGCCACACCAGGCCGACCGCCACGAGGTCCACCACGATGAACACGAGCATGAACGGCCCGCCCATCCCCACACTGCGGTCGATGACGATGCCGCCGCCTCCGGCGAAGAGCGCACCGACGACCATCATGATCAGGTTGTTCATCACGTGGAAGGCGATCGGCGCCTCGAGGCCGCGGCTGATCACGGCCATCGCCGCCATGCACAGCCCGAAGATCGCGTAGTAGCTCAGCAGCCAAGGATCCACCGACATGTGCACGAGGCCGAAGACGATGCTCGAGGCGATCATGCCGAGGACGAGCGCGGGCCTGACCGCTCGGACCCAGGAAGCGAGAAGCGGCATCATCGCCCCGCGGAACAGGAGCTCCTCCCCTGCCGCCTGCAGCGGGGTGGTCAGCAGTGCGACCAGGACCAGCCCGATCGTGGTCGAGGTGATGGCGAACTGCCCGATCCCCGCGGCCGACGGGTCGATCAGGGCGGTGAGCGCGAGCGCCACGCCGACGAGCGCCGAGAACGCTCCGGCGTACACCAGGCCGCGACGCAGGCTCGCCCGCCGTGGCGTGGCGATCAGCGAGCGCCAGGGCACGCGTGCCACCAGCGCGGTGACCAGGATCGCCAGCGGTCCCATGGCGGCGAGGCTGAGGTTCATCACGGCCATCATCAGCGGGCTGATGGTCGCGTCCATCGGGTCGCGCCCGAAGGCGGCCATCTCCACGAGGACGACGATCAGCGTCAGCACGGTCTGGAGCACGACCATCGTCACGAGCAGGCCGGGGATGATCAGCAGCGGCTTCCACCAGGCCATGCGCAGGTGTGCGCCGAAGGGACGCTCAGGATCGAGGCCCGAGCGGGGTTCAGGGGCGGAACCGGGTGCAGCGGCGGGACGGGGGGGCGGTATCAGCGGCGACGGGAGCGCCCGACGGCTCGGCGGCCGACGGGCCGGCGGCCGACGGGCCGGCGGCCGACGGGGCCGCGGCGGACGGGACCCGGCCGGCGGGATCGCGGGGCGGGGGCGAGGAGGTGTGCGTCGTGCTCATGGGACCACCCTCCCCGCCCTCGCACCGCCGAGGAAGTGCCGCTTCGTCGGCGCCTCGGCCGACCATCGTCGAGCCCTCGGGCGCCGCCCGTGACCTTCGTCGGGCGGGACGAGGGCCGCAGGTCGGTAGGCCGATGCACCCCTCGGCGAGGACCCGGCGAGCACGAGCCTCCGGGCGGGGCCGACGATCGCCGCGGTCCACCGGGCGGCGCGGGACGGTCGCTCAGGCCGCGCCCGTCCCCTGCTCCGCCAGTCGGCGCTGATAGGTGGGGTCCGTGCGCTTCAGCCAGCGGATCACCGCGGAGGTCACCGGGATCATCGCGTACTGGACGAGCACCTTGTAGAGCACGCCGAGCACGGTGTACTCCACGTACTGCTCGAAGGTGGTGATGCCGATCGCGACCGAGGCGATGGCGCAGAAGATGATGGTGTCCACGAGCTCGCCCAGGCCGCTTGAGGTGAACAGGCGCGCGATCAGGCCCCGCTCCCCCATCCGGCGCTTCATGCGGGAGACGACCAGGGAGTTCAGGGTCTGCCCGGCGAGGAAGCCGGCGAGCCCGGCGAGCACGACGATCCAGACCGGCCCGAGCGCGAGCTCGAGGGCCTCCTGCTTGGCGAGGCCGTACTCGTCGGGGAAGGGCGGCAGCGCGATGATCACCTGGTAGCTGAGCGAGGCGAGGATGCTCACGGCGAAGGAGGTGAGGATGGCGCGGCGGGCGCTGCGGGGGCCGTACAGCTCGGTGATGATGTCGCCGAGCACGTAGGCGAGGGGGAAGAGGAAGAAGCCGCCGTCGGTGATGATCTCGAATCCGGTGCCGGGCACGTCGCCGAAGCTGACGCCCTTGGCGGCTCCGATGCCGGAGAGGATCACGACCGTGACCATGGCGGCCAGGAGGATGTCGAAGTGGGAGGAGCCCCGGTCGGCGTAGACGGCGCCGGCCGGGCGTCCAGACGGCGGGGCGGCGGGAGCGGTGCGGTTCTGTTCAGCAGTCACCGGGGAAGGGTACACATCACGGGGCGGCCCCGGACGGTCACGGGACCGGCCGGGGCGGCGCGGGGGCCGACGGGGGCTCGCCGGGAGGCGAGGACGTCGGCGGTGTCAGATGCCGGCGGCGTCGTAGTCTGCGTCGGCGACGAAGCTCTCGAACTGGCTCTCGCTGCCGTACCAGAGGTTGGAGTCGCCGGCGAAGGGGCCGGAGTCGGAGTACTGCCACAGCTCCCAGCCCCACCAGCGGCCCGGCAGGGTGCTGGGGCGGGAGGAGCTGTAGGAGGCGAGGAAGAGCGGCGAGTTCGTCGGGGTCCAGTCCCCGACCACGTCGTTCCACCAGTGCAGGTTGGTGTAGATCACCGGGCGGCGCCCGGCCTGGTCCCGGTAGCGGATCGAGAAGGCGGAGATCCAGTCCCGCATCTCCTGCTGGCCGAGCCCGTAGTTCCGCGGGAGCCCGGAGTAGGCCTCGAAGTCGACCATGCCCGGCAGCGTGATCCCGTCGCCGGTCCAGCCGCCGCCGTTGTTCAGGAAGAAGTCCACCTGCTCCTCGGGGCCACCGGAGTCGGGGCGGGCGAAGTGGTAGCCGCCGCGCACGAGCCCCGCGCCGCCGGCGCCGGTGTACTGGTGGGAGAAGGCGGGGCTGCGGTAAGAGCGGCCCTCGGTGGCCTTGACGTAGGCGAAGCGGGAGCCGGCCGCGGCCTGGGCGGCCCAGTCGACCTCCCCCTGCCAGCCGGAGACGTCCTGGCCGTAGATGCCGGCGGCCTGCGCGGCGGGTGCGGCGAGGGCGGCGGTGCCGGTGCCGAGCGCCATGGCGCCGAGGGCTCCGCCGCGCAGCACGCTGCGGCGGGACGCTCCCGAGGCGGGGCCGGCGGTCGGGGCCGGAGGGGCGAGATGGCGGGGACGGTAGGACGACATGGGGACGCTCCTGGGGAAGGGGACAGCTGCACTGCGAGGGGGAGTGCGACGGGGATCACACCGTGTCCACCGTAGAGGGGTCCCCCGGGATCGCGCCACCGCCCGCTCCTGTTCCGGCGTGTCGCGGCGAAACGGGCGGAAGGTGCGCAGTGCTGCGAAGCGGTCAGTCCGTCTTCGGGGCGATGAAGGCCCGCAGGGTGCCCAGGATCGTGGTCGCCGCGAGCTGCGTGACGTCCCGTCCTTCCAGCTGCTCGCGCACGAGCAGGTCGATGAAGATGCCCATCAGCAGCTGGGCGAGGTCCTCGACGGGCAGCAGCGCCCGCTCCCCCGAGGCCTCCAGGCGTGTGGTCAGGAGCGCCCCGATCTGGTTCCGCATCCGCTCCCGCTGCTCGGCGAGCTCCGCGCGGAGGGCCTCGTCGCGCAGGGAGCGGGCGATCGCGTCGGAGTACAGCAGGTACCACTGGCGGCCGAAGGGGCGGATCCCCTCGAACACCGCGAGCATCACCTGCGCGTCGTCGGCCTCGAGGATCGAGCAGCTCTCGTCGGCCTCGACGTCCGCGACCGCGCTCTCCACGGAGCTGTTCGCAATCGCCATGAGTTCGGCGGTGACCTCGTCGAACAGGGCGATGAACACCTCCTCCTTGCTCGAGAAGCTCGAGTAGAAGGCGCCGCGCGTGAATCCGGCCGCCTTCACCAGGTCGTCGACGGTCGCGCCGTCGATGCCCTTCTCGACGAAGATGTCCAGCGAGGCGCGCACGAGCTTGGCGCGGGTGTTCTCCTTGCGTCGCGTGCCCGCGGACTCGGGCAGTGGCTCGAACAGATCGGTCATGGCTCCTCGGATGCGCGACTGAGAGGCATCTCACGCGGTGACGCCGTTTAAACGGGGGGCGGCGGGACCGATAGTATCCCATCGATACATTTTCGTATCGAATTCGCGGGCGTCTCGAGCAGGGGTCCGTCGTCGCCCTCGTGCTGAGCTCGTCCTGGAGGCCGCGTGTCCTCGTCCCTGTACCGTCTGGGCCTTCTGATGGCCTCCCTGTGCTGGAAGATCGTCGGCGCCTGGGTCGCTCTGCTGGTGATCGTCGGCGGACTCGCCGTCGGCCTCGGTGGCACCTTCACCGCCGACATCGAGATCCCCGGCACCGAGGGGCAGCGCGGCATCGACACCCTCGCCAAGCGCTTCCCCGAGATGGGCGGCGCCGCCGGGCAGGTCGTGCTGGTGACCGAGGACGGTGGGAGCGTCGATGAGCACCAGGACGAGATCGACGCGCTCATGGAGGACATCGCCGAGGTCGAGGGCGTCGCGGCCGCCCCCTCCCCCTTCGACGACCTCTCCCCCGGCACGCGCACCGATGACGACACCGCGATCATCGCCCAGTTCCAGATGGAGGGGCAGACCGGCGCCTTCCCGGAGAGCTCCGTCGAGGAGATCCGCTCGCTCGTGGAGGAGGCGGGCACGCCGAGCCTGGAGACGCACCTCGGCGGGCAGGTGCTGCAGAGCGCGGAGGTCCCCTTCGGCGCCGGCGAGGTCTTCGGCATCATCGCCGCCCTGATCATCCTCGCGGTCGTCTTCCGCTCCCTGATCCCCGCCTTCATCCCGATCGTCACCGCGATCGTCGGCGTGGGCGTGTCGATGCTGGCGCTGGTCGCGCTGTCCGCCGGGGTGGGCATCCCCTCGGTCACCACCGCGCTGGGCGCCATGCTCGGCCTCGCCGTCGGCATCGACTACGCCCTGTTCATCCTCTCCCGCCACCGCGACCAGCTCGCCCAGGGCGACGACGTGCACGAGTCGATCGGCAAGTCCCTGGCCACCTCCGGCAGCGCCGTCATCTTCGCCGGCCTCACCGTGATCATCGCGCTGGTGGGCCTGTTCATCACCGGCATCCCCTTCCTCACCGTGATGGGCGTCGCCGCGGCCGCGACCGTGGCGCTGTCCGTCGTGGTGGCGCTGACCATGCTGCCGGCGCTGATGGGCATCCTCGGCGAGCGGCTGCGGCCCCGCAGGATCCGGCGCCTGATGGCCGAGAACGACGGCGCCCTGCCCGAGCCGGACCCCGCGCAGCGCCCCCGCCGCTCCTTCGGCCGCACCTGGGTGCGCCTGGTGACCAAGATGCCCGCGCTGACGATCCTGGCGGTCGTGATCGGTGTCGGCGCGCTCGCGATCCCGATCAAGGACCTCGAGCTGGCCCTGCCGGACCTGGGCACCGAGCCGGTCGGCACCGACGCGCGCGACACCTACGACCTCGTCTCCGAGGAGTTCGGCCCCGGCTACAACGGCCCGCTGCTGGTCACCGCCGACATCATCAACACCACCGATCCGCTCGGCGTCGTCGAGGAGCTCGAGAGCGACATCTCCGAGCTCGACCACGTCAAGGAGATCCAGCTGGCGACCCCCAATCAGGGCGCCGACATGGCCGTGGTGGTCGTGATCCCCGAGGGCGGTCCCACCGAGCAGTCCACCAAGGACCTCGTCGCCGATCTGCGCGACAGCGCCGAGGGCTGGGAGGAGGACCTCTCGATCTCCGACGTCACCGTCACCGGCGCGACCGCGATCGGGATCGACGTCACCGACAAGCTCTCCGCCGCGCTGCTGCCCTTCGCGCTGTTCGTCGTCGGCCTGTCCCTGATCCTGCTGACGCTCGTCTTCCGCTCCCTGTGGGTGCCGCTGAAGGCGTCGGTCGGCTATCTCCTCTCGGTCGCCGCGGCCTTCGGCGTCACCTCGATGGTGTTCGAGTACGGCTGGTTCAACGGGCCGCTGTTCGTGGACGTCAACGGGCCGGTCGTCTCCTTCATGCCGATCATGGTGATGGGCGTGCTGTTCGGGCTCGCGATGGACTACGAGGTCTTCCTCGTCTCCCGCATGCGCGAGGAGTTCGTGCACACCGGCGACGCGAAGCACTCCATCGAGCGCGGCTTCACCGCCAACGCCCCCGTCGTCACCGCCGCCGCGCTGATCATGGTCTCCGTGTTCGCGGGCTTCGTGACCTCGGGCTGGTTCATGCTGCAGCCGATCGCGGTGGCGCTCGCCGTGGGCGTGCTGGTGGACGCCTTCGTGGTGCGGATGACCTTCGTGCCCGCCGTGCTCGCGCTGCTGGGCCGGCACGCCTGGTGGCTGCCGCGCTGGCTCGACCGTCTCCTGCCCACCGTCGACGTCGAGGGCGAGGGCCTGGCCGGCGTGCTCGAGCACAGGCACTGGACCGAGGAGAACGGCCGGCACTCGCTGCGCCTCGAGGACACCGTCGCTCCCCTGCTCGGCGAGAAGGGGACCCTCGGCCCGCTCACCGGCGCGGTCGCCCCCGGCTCCCTGCTGGTGGTCCGCGCCCCCGACAGCGCCGCCCGCGCGACCTTCCTCGGCCTCGTCGCCGGCCGCGTCGCCCCGGTCTCCGGCGTTCTCGCCGTCCACGACCGGCTCTCCCCCGACGACATCGGGGCCGTGCAGGCCCAGGCCCACTGGATCGGCGCGGACGCGCCGGTGGCGCGCCGCCTCGAGCAGATCGACGGCCGACGCGTCGGCCGCTCCGTGATCGTGATCGAGGAGCTCGAGGACCTCGTCCACGCCGCCGTGTCCGTCGACGACACGCTCGTCGAGCGCCTCGACGCGCTCCTCGCCCGCGGGGCCACGATCGTGGTCGGCTCCCGCGCCGAGCACGCCACCGACGCCGAGCGCCGCCTCCACGCGACCCTGCGGGACCCGCGCCGCATGCTCGCCCTCTCCGTCCAGCGCTCCACCGCCCAGACCCCCGAAGGAGCTCTCGCATGAAGCGCCTCGCCCACCCCCGCACGTTGATCGTCGTCCTGGTGCTGCCCTTGCTCGTGGCGGCGCTGGGCATGTGGGCGCTCAGCGGCCGCGTGGACCGGCTCGATGCCGTGCCCGCCGCTGTGGTCAACCTCGACGAGGGCGCGGAGGTGACCGACGCGGACGGAGAGACGCAGACGGTGCCCTTCGGCCGCCTGCTCGCCGGCTCCCTCACCCAGCCCGGCACCGTCGAGGGGCAGGACGCCCCGGAGACCACCGGCTTCGACTGGCAGCTGACCAGCCAGGAGGACGCCGAGGAGGGGCTGAAGGACGGAAGCTACTCGGCCGTCGTCGTCATCCCGAAGGACTTCTCGAAGCACCTCGCCACCCTCGGCACGCCCGAGGCGTCCCGGGCGATCCTCGAGGTCACCACCAACGACGCGAGCGGCCAGATCAACGCCCTGGTGGGCACCGCCGTCGCCGAGGCCTCGGCGAACACCATGGGCGGGCAGATGGCGGAGCAGTACCTCGACCAGCTCTACGTGGGCTTCAACGACCTCGGCGACGGTTTCTCCGATGCGGCCGACGGAGCCGAGGAGCTCGCCGGGGGCACCTCCGAGCTCGCCGACGGCACGGAGGAGCTCGCCGGCGGCACGCGCACCCTCGCGGACGGGACCACCGAGGCCGCCGAGGGCGCCCGGGAGTTCTCGGGCGGCGTGTGGACCTTCGCCGACGGCACCTGGCAGGCCGCCGACGGCAGCCGCACCCTCGCCGACGGGCTCGACGACCTCGCCACCGGCAGCGAGGAGCTCGCCGGCGGCATCGGGGAGCTGCAGTCCGGGATGCGCGGCATCGAGGGGCAGCCGGGCCTGCTCACCGGCGTCGAGCAGCTCGCCGCCGGGGTCGAGGGCGACGGCACCGCCGAGAACCCCGGCCTCGAGGCCGGCGCCGACCAGCTCGCCACGGGCCTCGAGCGGTTCGCCGGCGGCGTCGAGCAGACCGGCACCGCCGTCGCGGGCGACGGCACGGAGCAGAACCCGGGCCTCGCCCCCACCGCCCGCCAGGTGAACGAGGGAATGACCGAGCTCGGCCAGGGCGCCCAGCAGGCGGCCGACGGGCTCCGCGGCACCGAGGACCAGCCCGGCCTCGTCCAGGGCGCAGAGGGCGTGGTCGCCTACGCCGATAGCGTGCAGGGAATCGTCGACGGTGACGGCACCGCCGAGAACCCGGGAATGCGCGAGCTCGCGGAGCAGATGGATGCGACGGCGGACGCGATGCTCGCCGAGGACCCCGAGGATTCCGCGGCCCAGGGCATGAAGCAGCAGGCCCAGGCCATGCTCGAGTACGTCGACGGTCTCACCACCGTCGTCGACGGCGACGGCACCGCGCAGAACCCGGGCCTCGCCGCGACCGCCCAGGGCGTCGGCGAGGGCGCGACCGCCGCGGCCGACGGCGTCCAGCAGATCGCCGACGGCATCAACGGCACCGACCAGCAGCCCGGCCTCGTCCAGGGCACCGGGGGCATGGTCACCTACGCCGAGGGGATCGAGACGGCCTTCGCCGGGGACGGCACCGCCCAGAACCCGGGCCTCACCGAGTCCGCGAACCAGCTCGCCACCGGCGCCCGCGCCAGCGCCGACGGCGCCGGCGAGCTCGTCACCGGCGTGACCGGTCTGCGCGACGGGCTCACCGAGTACGCGAACGGCGTCGACCAGCTCGCCGGCGGCGCGGACCAGCTCGCCGAGGGCACGCGCGGCGCCGCCGACGGGGCCTCCGACCTCGCCGACGGCAGCGAGGAGCTCGCGCTCGGCGCCGGTCAGCTCGCCACCGGCGCGGACCAGCTCGCCGGCGGCAACCAGCAGCTCGCGGACGGGGCCGGCGAGCTCGCCGACGGCACCGACGAGCTCGCCGAGGGCTCCGGGCAGCTCGCCGAGGGCAGCGAGGAGCTGGCCGGCGGCCTGCGCGAGGGCGCCGACGGCGTGCCCTCCTACAGCGAGGCCGAGCGCCAGCGCATGAGCGAGATGGCCGCCTCCCCCGTCGGCACCGACGCGCAGCGGCAGAACGAGGCGAACGGCGCGGACACCGCGACCTTCCCGTTCGTCACCTCGCTCGCGCTGTGGCTGGGCGCCTTCGGCACCTTCCTGCTGCTGCCGGGGCTCTCGCGCCGCCTGCTGGACCGGGCGATGCCGATGTGGAAGGTGGTGCTGCGCTCCCTCGCCCCGGCGCTGCTGATCGCGGTGGTGCAGACCGTCGCGGTGCTCGCCGTGCTCACGGCGATCGGGATCTCCCCCGTCTCGCCGCTGTCGGTGGGGGTGGTCGCCTTCGCGGGCGCTGTGATGTTCGCGGCGCTGCACCAGGCGCTGCTGACGGTGCTCGGCGACCGGATCGGGCGGATCGCCTCGATCGTGCTGATGGTGCTGCAGGTGGTGACGCTGGTGGGGATCGTTCCCGTCGAGACGGCGCCCGAGCTGCTGCAGTCGGTGGGCTCGCTGATGCCGCTGTCGATCGTCACCCAGGGCCTGGTCCATGCGGCGCTCGGCGGCAGCCTGGTCAGCACCACCGGGACCCTGCTGGCGATCCTCGCCTGGGCGGCGGTGTCGCTGCTGGTGACCTTCGCGGCCTCGCGCAAGGCGAGGATCGCGCGACGCTCCTCGCACGTGAGCGTCGTCGGCGCGGTGCCCGCCGCGGCCTGATCCCGCCTACTGGAAGTCCCTGGACCGGCCCGCCGCGGCCAGGTCCAGGGGCTCCACCGCGTCGGCGACGAGGTTCACCGCGCCGGTGCGGTTCTCGACGATGCCGCGCAGCACGATCGCCCGCGCGGTGCGCAGCAGCGCCCGGTGCCGCACCCAGAACCCCTGGGAGCAGACCACGTTGAGGATCCCGGTCTCGTCCTCGAGGCTGAGGAAGGTGACGTTCCCGGCGGTCGCGGGGCGCTGGCGGTGCGTGATCACCCCGGCGACGTGGATCCGGGAGCCGTCCTCCGCCTCCCGGGTGCCGATGATCGAGAGCACCCCGTCGGCCGTCATCCGCTCCCGCACCAGCGCCATCGGATGGTCCGCGAGGGTGATCCCGGTGGCCCAGGCGTCGGCGGTGGCGAGCTCCGCATCGCTCATCCCCGGCAGCATCGGCGCCTCGGCGCCGACGGCGAGGTGCGGGAGCGTGTCCGGGGACTCCTGCGCGGCGGCGCCCGCCGCCCACAGCGCCTGCCGGCGCGAGCTCGCGAGGCTGTCCAGCGCCCCCGCGGTCGCGAGCGCCTCGAGCTGGCGGGCGGTCAGCCGCACCCTCCGGGCCAGGTCCGGGACGGAGGCGAAAGCACCTCCGCGCTCCCGCTCGGCGACGATCTGCTCGGCGGTCTCGGTGGAGATGCCGCGCACCTGGTCCAGGCCCAGCCGGATCGCGGGACCGCTCGCGGCCCGCTCCCCCTGCACCTGCTCCCCCGGGGTCTCGAGCCGGTACCCGACGTGCTCCTCGTCGGTCTCCAGGTCGGTGCGGGCACGGGAGGCGAGCACGTCCGGGCCGTGGGTGAGCACGCCGTGGCGCCTCGCGTCGGCGACCAGGGACTGCGGGGAGTAGAAGCCCATCGGCTGGGAGCGCAGCAGCGCGGCGGTGAACGCGGCCGGGTAGTGGCACTTGAGATAGGAGCTCGCGTAGACGAGATACGCGAAGGAGTAGGCGTGCGACTCGGGGAAGCCGTAGTTGGCGAAGGCGAGGAGCTTGCGGTGGATCGCCTCGGCGTCCTCCCCGGTGATGCCGTGGCGGGCCATCCCCTCGAACAGCGCATCGGACAGCTCGAGCATCTTCTGGGTGGAGCGCTTGGAGCCCATGGCGCGGCGCAGCTGGTCGGCCTGGGCGGGGGTGAAGTCGGCGACGTCGACCACCATCTGCATCAGCTGCTCCTGGAACAGCGGGATCCCGAGCGTGCGGCCCAGGGACTTCTTCAGCTTCGGGTGCAGGTAGGTGACCTCCTCCTCGCCGGCGCGGCGGCGGATGTAGGGGTGGACGGACCCGCCCTGGATGGGGCCGGGCCGGATCAGCGCCACCTCGACCACCAGGTCGTAGAACACCCGCGGCTTCAGCCGGGGCAGGGTGGAGATCTGGGCGCGGGACTCGACCTGGAAGACGCCCACGCTGTCCCCGGCGCAGAGCATGTCGTAGACGGCCGGGTCCTCCTGCGGCAGGGTGCGCAGCTCGAAGTGCTGACCGTGGTGCTCGGCGACGATCTTCAGCGCATGGTCGAGCGCCGTCAGCATCCCCAGGCCCAGCAGGTCGAACTTCACCAGGCCCGCGTCGGCGCAGTCGTCCTTGTCCCACTGCAGCACGGAGCGGTCCGCCATGGCCGCCCACTGCACCGGGCACACCTCGATCACGGGCCGGTCGGCGAGGACCATTCCGCCGGAGTGGATGCCGAGGTGGCGCGGTGCGTCCCGCAGCTGCTGGGCGAGGGCGACCACGTCGTCCGGCACGTCGGCGTCCTTCAGCGAGGAGAAGGAGCGCTCGATCCGCTTGGCGAAGGCGTCCTGCGCGCCGGGGTCGTAGCCGAGCGCCCTCGCCGCGTCGCGCACCGCGAGCTTCGCCCGGTAGGTGATGACGTTGGCGACCTGCGCGGCGTTCTCCCTCCCGTAGCGCTCGTAGACGTGCTGGATCACCTCCTCCCGGCGGTCCGAGGCGATGTCGATGTCGATGTCCGGCGGGCCGTCCCGTTCCGGGGCGAGGAACCGCTCGAACAGCAGCTCGTGGCCGACGGGTTCGACCGCCGTGATCCCCAGCGCGTAGCAGACCGCGCTGTTGGCGGCGGAGCCGCGGCCCTGGGCGAGGATCCCCTCCCCTGCGCAGAAGTCGACGAGCTCGTGGACGATCAGGAAGTAGCCGGGGAAGTGCAGGTCGGTGATGACCTTCAGCTCGTGGTCGATCTGCGCCCACGCCCCGGGGATCTTCTCGGGACGGCCCGGTGCGGGCCGCGGCCCGTAGCGCTCGCGACCCTCGATCTCCACCAGCTCCACCAGCCAGCTCGCCTCGTCGTGCCCGGCGGGGACGGGGAAGGGAGGCAGGTCGGGGGCGAGCAGGCGCAGGTCCAGGGCGCAGTCGCGGCCGAGCTGCGCCGCCTGCGTGATCGCGGCGGGATAGCGGGGCAGCAGCTGCGCCATCTCCTCGCCGCTGCGCAGGTGCGCGGGGCGGGAGGCGAGATGGGGGTCGGCGCTCTCCAGCGACCCTCCGGCGCGCAGGGCGGCGTGGGTGTCGGCCAGGCGCTTGTCCGAGGGGCGGGCGTAGTGCGCGTTCGTGCTCGCCACCAGCGGCAGCGAGATCGCGTCCAGCCCGTGCGACTCGCGCACCAGGCGGGCGCCCTGGGCGAGCGCGTCGTGGAGCTCGTCCGCCTCTCCCCCGCCGCCGACGATCAGCTCGACGGCGACGTTCCCGGGACCGAACAGCTCCACCAGACGCGCGATCTGCTCCGCGGCGGTATGCGCGGCGCCTTCGAGGTCTCCCTCGGCCAGGCGCGCGCTCACGGCCCGGGGCACGGCGCCCTTGCGGCAGCCGGTGAGGATCAGCCAGTGCCCCTCCCGGGCGATCCGCGACAGCTCGGCGAGACGGTAGCGGGGCGCGGCCTTCTGCCCGCTGCCCAAGTGGGCGCGGGCGATCGCGGCGGAGAGCCGGCGGTACCCGGCCTCGTCCCGCACCAGCACCAGCAGGTGCTCCCCCTCGGGGTCGGGCGTCCCGGTGCGGGGTGCGGAGATCACGGGGGTGCTGCTCGCGGTCTCGGCCCCGGGCTCGAGGCCGAGGGTCAGCTCGGCGCCGAACACGGTCGCGATCCCCGCCTCGGCCGCGGCCTTCGCCGCCTGCACCACCCCGGGCAGCCCGTCGTGGTCCACCAGCGCGATCGCGCCGAGCCCGAGCCGGGCCGCCTGGATGGCCATGTCCTCGGGGCTGGAGGCGCCGTCGAGGAAGCTGAAGTGGGAGTGGGCGTGCAGCTCCGCGTACTCGACGTGACGGGCAGGGCGGTACGGATCCTCCGCCTGCTTCCCGGTGTGCTCGACGACGATCGGCGGGGAGACCAGCTCGGCGGGACGGTCCGAGAGGACCGCCTCGAGGTCCTTCCACGCGGGCGGGCCCAGGAACCAGCGGGCCATCAGTCGGCACTCCCTCGCTGCGCTCCTGCCGCTCGTTCCTCGCGGCACGTCGCCTCAGCAGTGCTTTCCGACTGCGCTCCTGCCGCTCGTTCCTCGCAGTACGTCGCGCTAGTCATAGAGCCCCTCCAGCGTCCACTCCCCCGCCCGGGACAGGGCGAGCACGGCGACCTCCTCGGCGCTCGCTCCGCGCACCACGAGCTGCAGGCGCGCGGCGCGCCTGCCGTCCCGCGCCCACCAGCGCTCGTCGAGCACGACGGGAGCGGCATGGGCGAGCACCTGGCAGCCGGAGCCGGCGCGCAGCCCTGCCCGCTGCAGCGCCGGCGCGCCCGGGGCGAGGACGAGCAGGCGGGCCGGCGCGCCGCTCAGCAGACCACGGGCGGTGACCACGACGGGACGGCCCGCGGTGTCCTCGAGCCGCACTGCGGGCGGGTCGCGGAACACGGTCGCGGGCACCGGGCGGGGCAGGGCGCCGGGCCAGGGGCCCTCGCGCCGTTCGGGCTTCTCGCTGCGCCAGGGCACCAGGGCGACCTCGTCGGCCAGCAGCCTCCCCCCGACGAGGGCCGGGACCTGCACCGCCTCCTCCCCCGCCAGGCCCTGCGCGCGGGCGAGCGCACGGGAGGCCCGCTGCGCCGCCTCCCCGGCGCTGCCCCACAGCGCGGGCGCGTTCTCCCCCGCCGGGGCCAGCTGCAGAGGGTGCAGCCCGATCCGGGTGATCGCCCCGGTCGCAGGACCGCCGAGTCGCGCCCGGGTGATCCAGCCGTCGCACTGCCAGCGGATGCGGTCCACGACGTCGGCGACGGTCAGCGCCCCGTCGTGCCGCCAGGTGCGCTCCATCTCCTCGCCGCCCTCGGTGCGGGCCACGATCCGCAGCCTGGTGCACACCAGCCCTCGTTCGACCAGCATCGCGTGCAGCTGCTCGGCCAGCGGACGCGCGATGAAGGCCGCTTGGTCGGTGCGCACGAGCGGGGTCTCCAGCGTCGTCTCGGCCAGCAGCGGCTGGGTGGGGTGGTGCGCGGCGGGCGGGGCGGGCTCCTGCCCGCGCGCGAGCAGGTGCAGCGTCGCGACATCCGGGCCGAAGCGGTCGGCGACCGCGGACGAGGGCAGTGCGGCGAGATCGCCGAGGGTCGTGATCCCGAGCCGCTGCAGCAGGTCGACCGTCTCGGCGAGGTCGAGGCGTCGTTCGGGACGGCCGGCCGAGGGCTGACCGCGATGGCCCCAGCCGGGGCCGACGGGCGCGCTGCGCAGTGCGTCGATCGGGTGCGGGGCGAGGTACTCGGCGCTGCGGCCCTCGTGCACGATCCGGCCCGGCCCGGAGGCGAGCAGCGCGGCGAAGGGACCGTCGGCGATCCCGACGGCGCAGTCCCAGCCGGTGAGGTCGGCGACCGCGTCGAGGATCCGCTCGGCGAGTCGCCCCTCCCCGCCCTGGTGGCGGGACGGCCCTCGGGCGGACATCAGCAGCACCCCGGGGCGCAGCACGTCCACCCCGGCTGCGATCGTGTCCACCGCGGCGGCGACCAGCTCGAACAGCGCGGTCTCCTGCTCGCGGTCGGCCTCCAGCACGAGCGCCTCGGGACAGGCGGCCCGGGCGGCGCGGCGCGTCATCCCCGGGCGCACCCCGGCCTCGAGGGCGGCGGCGCCGGCATGGGTGACGCGGTGCTGGTCGAGCAGGATCACCGGGACGGCGGCGAGATCGAGCGGGGCCGGCGCGGGGGCGTCCTCCTCCCCTGCGGCGGCCTCGAGGCGTCGCTGGTGGCGGTCAAGCGCGGCCAGCAGCGGCCAGTCCGGGACGGTCACCGCGACGGTGCGGGTCGCCCGGGCGGTGACGGCGTCGACAGCAGCGGGGCCGGCCGCGGCGGGGGCGTGGAGGTCGGCGGGGGCGTGCACGCTCATCACCCGGCCCTCCGCACGCTCGGCAGGAGCTGCATCGCCGGACGCCGCTCCGAGACCGCCGCCGGACGGGCCGCAGCCCCCGCCGGCGCACCGGCGGGAATCGCTGCGAGCATTCCGTCCACCTGCGGCAGCAGCACCTCGGCCGACCGGCGGCCGGCGATGCCGCGGCCCTCGGCGGTGACCTCGAGACGGCGCCGACGCAGTCGTCCCGAGCCCTGGCCGAGGCCGGACCATCCCCGAGCGGTGGAGCGCAGCGTGAGGTCGGCGCGGCCGGGCGGGGCGGCGGCGAGGACGAGGGTGTCGGCGGTGCGGGCCCGGCCCAGCAGGCTGCGCCAGAGCGCCGGGGCGAGGTCCAGGTCGGGGCCGAGCACGAGCACGCCCACCCCGTCGGCGAGGGCGGAGAGCACCTGGGGACGCTGCTCGCCGTCCGCCGGAGCGAGGGCGAGGCGGCAGGGATCCAGGCCCGCGTCCATCGCGGAGCGCAGCCCCAGATCGGGCATCCCGGCGATCGCGCACCAGGAGTCCTCCCCCGCCGCGGCGACCGCGAGGGACAGCAGCAGCGAGGTGCTCGCGGCGCCCTCGAGCGCCACGGAGCTGCCGGCGCGCAGGCTCCCGCGCGGGAACAGCGTCCGGAGCGGCCCCGGGACCGGCAGACGGGTGCCGAGCCCGTCGTCCGCGGACTCGGAGACGGGGCGCGCTGAGGGCTGCAGGGCGGTGCGGTCGATCCGTCCGCCCCAGCGGGCGGCGGAGCGCTCGGCCGCCCCGAGCGCGGCCCGGGCCCGGGACAGCCGCTCCTCGCGGTCCTCGATCTGCAGGGCGGTGCCCATCGCGCTCCTCCTTCCGGCCCTCGCCGTTCCTTCGCATTCCCGTTCGAACAGGAGTTCGAACTGTACGCCTCGGCGGGGTGGCGCTCAAGGCGCCCAGGTCGTGACATCGAACGTGCATACGAAGGTTCGGGGAGGGGTGTGACAGACGAGAGGCATGAGGAAGTCGTCCGCCCGGCTCAGAACGGCGGGGGCGGTGCGGGCGGTGGATCCTTCCGACGCTCGAGCGAGCGTCGTCGACCCTCGCGTGCGGCCTCGTAGCGCGTCCAGGATTCCATGAGCTCCCTGGTCATGGCCGGGCTCGCGAGGTCGGTGCCGTCGCGGACCATCACGCTCACCCGGTCGTGGATCGACCAGGCGGTCCGTCCCGGCAGCCCGGGCGTGCAGGGCAGGCGGGCGGGGTCGAGCAGGCCGGCCGTCTTCGCCCTGTGGTGCTGCCAGCACAGCAGGTGCAGGTTCTCGAGCTCGGTCAGGCCGCCGCGCTCGGGGTCCTCGTGGCAGTACTCCTCGATGTGGTCGGCCTCGGAGGCCCAGGAGGTGGAGCGGGTGCAGCCCGGCACGGCGCAGGTGCTGCTGCGCAGTCGCAGATGCTCCAGCATCGCCCGGGTCGGGGTGTAGCGCTCGGCCGGCAGGGGCAGGAACGCGCCGGTGCACGGGTCGGTGAGCACCCGGTACCAAGTAGTGCTCTGACCGGCCAGCTCGCGGGCCATCGCGGGAGGGATCGGGATGGTCCCCTCGAGCATGCCGGGCTCCTCGGAGCCGCCGAGCAGGGTCAGGACGGGAACGGTGACGTTGAGGCGGAAGCGGGGCCGCGGGACCGGGATCCCGTCGGTGTCGAGGGCGGCGCCTCCCAGCAGGTCGTACTGGAGCAGGGCGAGGGAGGCGACCTTCCCCGTCTCGGCGGCGGTGCCCCGCGGGTCCAGGGGGATCCTCTCCCCGGTCTCGAAGGCGCGGCGCTGGGCGGCCTGGACCGCGCGGGCGGCGGCATCGAGCCGGCGGGCGAGGTCGAGGATCTCCGGTGCCGGCCCGATCACGCGCAGGCAGCCGATCCCGTCGTCCCGGGTCGGAAGCAGCTCCACACGGCGCCGGCCTTCCGGGGTCATGTGCGCAGGGCTCTCCTGCTGGGACTCCAGCCGGGAGAGGAGGCGGGAGAGGCGCAGCTGGAACTGCTCGGCGGTGAGGCTGACGGGCCAGTGCACGGTGGCAGCGTCCACGTCCTCCATCCGGGCCGCGGTCAGGTGCCGGGTGCGCCGCAGGATCCTCTCGAACCAGGCCGCCGGGAACTCCCCGGTCTCCAGACGTTCCAGGGTGCGGGGCAGCTCGGTGACCGCGCGGTGCGCATCGCGGACGATCCTGGCGGCGACGGCACGGGTGCACCGCAGGGCGAGGGCCGCGGCGAGCAGCTCCGCCTCGGCCTCGTCCTCGTCGGTCCCGTCCTCCGCGGGGTCGAGGAACGACGGGGCGAGGGCCCGGAAGCGCACGGCGAGCCGGCGGCTCTCCTCGAGCGAGGCCTCGTGCACCGCGCGCAGGCGCGACGGCAGGACGGGGTGTGCGGGCGTCGCGGACCGTCGGCCGGGGACGGCGGAGCCCGCGTCCTCGATGCCTCGAGGCCGCGCGTGCTCCGGCGCGTCCTGCTCGAACTCGCCCATCTCCCCCACCTCCTTGCGGCTCTCCCGCCGTCCGGGTCGTCGGCTCACTGCCTGGTCGTGCACTCCTCTCGACCCTAGGGAGAGCGCCCCTGCGGCGACAGAGGCACCCGGTTCCTGTGGACCCGGAGCCGTTGTGGAGGAACGATCGACGCCGTCGACGACATGGGTCGGCACTCCAGGCGCCGTCGGCCGTGCCGGTCCCGATGCCGTCGGACCTCCCCTCCTCCCCCGCCGCTACTCTGCGATCATGAGACGGACCACACATCGAGGGAGAGGACTGGGATGCGAGCGCTGGTGCTGCACGAGAAGAACCGGATGTCGATCGAGGAGGTCGAGGCGCCCGGCGCTCCCGGCCCCGGCCAGCTGAGGATCGCGATGCACACCGTCGGCATCTGCGCCTCCGACGTGCACTACTGGACCGACGGGAAGATCGGCCCGTTCGTCGTCGAGGCGCCGATGATCCTCGGCCACGAGGGAGCCGGCACCGTCCTCGAGCTCGGCGAGGGCGTCACGGATCTCGCCGTCGGCGACCGTGTGGTCATGGAGCCGGGCGTCCCGGACCCCACCTCCCGCGCGGTCAAGGAGGGCAACTACAACGTCGACCCGGGCGTCGAGTTCTGGGCGACCCCGCCCGTGCACGGCTGCCTGGCCGACGAGGTGCTCCACCCCGCCGCCTACACCTACAAGCTCCCGGAGTCGATGAGCTTCGCCGAGGGCGCGCTGATCGAGCCCTTCGCGGTCGGCATGTTCGCCGCGACCAAGGCGGAGATCTCCCCCGGCGACGTCGCCGCCGTGGTCGGCGCCGGCACGATCGGGATCATGACCGCGCTCGCCGCGCTCGCCGGCGGTGCCAGCACCGTCTTCATCTCCGACGTCCTGCCGGAGAAGCTCGCGCTGCTCGACGGGATCGACGGCATCGTCACCGTCGACGCCACCCAGCAGGACCTCGGCGAGACGGTGCGCGACGCGACCGGCGGCTGGGGCCCGCAGGTCGTCTTCGAGGCGACCGGCGCCGCGCCCGCGTACAAGGCCCTGTGGTCGCTGCCCGCGCCGGGCGGGCGGATCGTCCTGGTGGGCATGCCGGTGGATCCGGTGCCCTTCGACATCGCCACCGCACAGAGCCGCGGCATCTCGCTCGAGACCGTGTTCCGTTACGCGAACGTGCACCAGAAGGCGATCGACCTCGCTGCGAGCGAGGCCGTGGACCTCTCCCCCTTCGTCTCGGAGACCTTCGCCTTCGACGACTCGGTCGCCGCCTTCGAGCGGTTCCTCGAGGGGCGGCCGACGGACGTGAAGATCCAGATCACGCTGTGACCCCTCGCCGGCGGGTCCTGCTGGACCTCGACGGGACGCTGGTGGACCGTCAAAGCGCCTTCGAGCGCTGGGCTGAGCGGCTGATCGCGTCCGTCCGCGGCGACGAGGAGGACCTCGCCTGGCTGATCGCGGAGGATGCCGAGGGGTACCGTCCGCGTCGGGAGCTCGCCGACGCGATCACCGCACGTCTCCCCGCGGGTGGGAGGCCTGAGCGACTCGAGCGGCAGCTCCAGCTAGGTGTGATCGAGAGCATCGCCTGCTACGAGGGCGTCGTCGAGGGGCTGCGGCGGCTCCGTGATGCCGGAGTCGAACTCGTGCTGGTCACCAACGGCACGGTGCGCCAGCAGACCGCGAAGCTCGAGCGCACCGGACTCGACGCGCAGCTGGACCGGGTCGTCATCTCCGAGGAGATCGGGGTGAAGAAGCCCGATCCGCGGATCTTCGCGGCGGCGCTGGACGGCGTCGCAGCAGACCCCGGGACCTGGATGGTCGGAGATCACCCGTCGGCCGACGTGGGTGGCGCACGCGCAGCGGGCCTGAGCACGGCGTGGGTCTCCCATGGACGGCCATGGCCGCACACGTGGAGGCCCACCCTCAGCGCGACCACCACAGCCGAGATCCTGAGGTCGCTCGCCCGCAGGGCATGTGAGGTCGCGGGCGGGGTCGACGAGCGCTCGGATCCGGCCCTCACAGCGTCCCCAGCGCCTCCCTTGAGTCCGCATCGAGAGCGAGGCCCTCGAGCACGGTGAGCAGCTGGCGCTCCTCGTAGCGGAAGTGGCTCTCCATGATCGCGGCGATGCCCTCGAGGTGCCCGGCGAGGACCTCCGGCGAGGAACGGGCGTCCGTCGCCGCCTGCAGTCCGCCGAGCAGGTGACCGATCATGGAGTGGTCCTGCTGCAGGTTCCGCAGCACGAGCGCGAGGTCGGGGCGGGCGGCCTCGATCGCCGGGAACAGGGTGCGGTCCTCCCCCGTGTGGTGCGCGTCCAGCGCGCTGCAGAACCCATGGCAGAACAGCAGCAGCTCACGAGCGGGGGGCTCGGCGCTCTCGCCGCGGTCTGCGGCCTCGCGGGTGACCCTCAGGGCCTCGCGCAGGCGCGCATGCACGCGTCTCATCTCATGGCTCCAGGCGATGAGCCTGGTCGTCTCGCGCTCAGTCACGCGCGGACGAAGGGTGCGACGGGATCATCGTCGGTCTCCTTCGGTTCGGCGCCTCCATGCCTGACACGGTCTGCCACCGGCACGCGACGCTGGCGGGAACAGTAGCAGAGCGCAAGAATCCGCTGTACGAACCCGCCGGTCGGTGCGAGTCTCGGGCGATGAGCGCCCATGAGCACACACGCGCCGCCGGGGAGGACGCCTCGCAGAAGCGCGTGCGGGAGTACGCCGAGCATCTCGAGATGGCCCGCACAGCGCGTCTGCTGCCGGTCGAGGAGGAGGTGCTCGGCCCGCTCCTGCCCGGCGCGGAGGTGCTGCACCCGCAGAGCGGGCACGGACTGGACGACCATGCGCTGCTGAGGCTGGGCGCCGCCTCAGTGCAGGGCCTCGACTACAGCCCGACGGCGGTCGAGGCCGCCCAGCGCCGCGCCGATGAGCTCGGCGTGCCCTGCCGCTACGAGCTCGCAGAGCTTCCGCGCACCGGGCTCGCCGACGGCACCTTCGATCTCGTCTACACCGGCAAGGGCGCACTGATCTGGCTCGAGGACCTGCACGCCTGGGCACAGGGGATGCGACGCGTGCTGCGCCCGGGCGGGCACCTGTTCGTGCTCGAGGCCCATCCGCTGGTGCCGCTGTGGACTTGGGACGCCGACGAGGCACGCGTGCGCGAGGACCGCAGCTACTTCGCCGCCTCCCACCTCAACGACACCTTCCCCTCCCGCGGCGCGACCGAGCACCAGCGCACTCTCTCCGAGATCGTCATGACCGTGCAGGACGCGGGCTTCGTGCTGCTGCACCTGGCAGAGCATCCCGAACCGTTCTGGCAACCCGACGGGGAGGAACCGGCCGCCGCCTGGGACGGGCGGCTGCCGAACACGTTCAGCCTCCTCGCGCGCCGGAGCTGAGGGGTGCCCTGGCAGTTCCTCCCGGCGAGGACGGCGGCGGCATAGCGTGCCGGGAGCTCGACCTCCGAACGATGAAGGATCTCCATGCCCTCAGACGCCCCGCGGCGCCCCCTCGCCTCCCGCCTGCTCGTGCCGTCGGCGGCGCTGCTGTGGGGGCTGCACTCCTCGCTGCTGAGCCCCGCGCTCGCGCTGATCCTCGCCACGCTCTACGACGCCTCCACCGCGGACATCGGCTGGTCGCTGGCGATCTACAACGCCGGCGGCTTCATCGCCTCGATCGTGCTGCCCGCCTGGGCGGACCGGCGCCGCACCTACCTGCCGATGCTGATGGCCGCCGCGGTGCTGACGATCGCGCTGGCCGCAGCGCTCGCCGCGGTGAGCACGCTGCCGCTCGCGACGGTGGCGCTGGTGGTCCTCGGCGGCCCGGCGGGGCTCGGCACCACGATGCTGTTCGCCCATCTGCGGGACGTCGGCGCGGCCACCTCCACGATCGTCGACACCCGCGCGATCATCTCCGCGGCCTGGATGGGCGGGCCGCCGCTCGCGACCGCGATCATCGGCTGGGCCGGGGCACGCGGGATCCTGCTGGCACTGGTGGTGATCGCGGTGGTGAACATCGTGATGACCGCGGTGATGATGCGGCAGCACCGTTCCGCAGCTGCGGAGGCGCCCGAGCCGGCCCGCTCCCCGCACGCGCTGCCGCCCGGCAGCGGGCTCGCGACCGTAGTGATCATCGGCGCGTTCGTGCTGTTCCAGGCCACGAATGCGACGGCGATGACGTTCATGGCGCTGTACGTCACCGAGACGGTGGGCCTCGGCGTCATGTGGGCGGGGATCGTGCTCGGCGTCGCCGCCGCGCTCGAGGTGCCGGCGCTGATGATCATCGGGCGGCTCGGCGACCGCATCTCGCACCTGACCCTGGTCGCGGTCGGCGCCGTGCTCTCGGCCGTCTACTACGCCGGGCTGATGCTGGTCACCGAGCCGGTGCTGCTGCTCGTGCTGCAGATCCCGAACGCTCTCGGCTTCGCCGCGATCTCCGGGATCGGACTGACCCTCTTCCAGGACCTGATCCCGGGGGCGGGGATGTCCACGGGACTGTTCATGAACGCGAGGCGCGTCGGCGCGATCCTGTCCGGGCCGATCATCGCCGCCGGGGCGCTGCCGTTGCTGGGACAGCGCGGCATCTTCGCGATCTGCGCGGTGCTGACCGTGCTCGGGCTCGGCATGATCCCGCTGGCGAAGCGCCTCGCGGCGCGGCCCGCGGAAGCGGCGCGAGCCTGAGCCACGTGAGCTGGGACGGCTGATCCGGGAGCACGATCGCCACGCGTCCGGTCCCTGTTCGGCGGGCCTTGCCAGGCCTCGGCGATGCGCTCAGCCGGCCGCGGTGGAGCGCCCGTCGGCGGCCGTGCGGGCCCCGTCGGCCGACTCCTGCGCGAGGCTGCCCAGCAGCCGCAGTCGCTCCTCGCTCGGTGAGCCGGGCGCGGCGGTGTACCCGAACATGAACCAGTCGGGATGGGCGGGGAAGTCCATCGCCTCGTAGCCGAGCTCGAGGTCTCCCACCTCCGGGTGGTGGATGCGCTTGAGGCCGGTGCGGTGGTGGCGCACGTCGTGCGCGGCCCAGCGCACACGGAAGTCGTCGCTGCGGGTGGCGAGCTCGCCGATGAGGTCGCTGAGCCGCTTGTCGCGCGGGGACTGGCCCGCATACGTGCGCAGCGTCGCGACGATGCCGGTGGCGTTGTCCTCCCAGTCCGGGAAGAAGCTCTGCGACGCGGGGCTGAAGAAGACGAAGCGGGCCGTGTTCCCGCGGGCGGCGGGGTCCTCCAGCACCGGGGCGTACAGCGCGCGGCCGACGGGATTCGTCGCCACCACGTCCATGCGACGGTCTCGCACCCACACCGGCACGGAGACGGCGTCGACGAAGCGCTGCAGGGTGTCCGGGAAGGGCTGTTCGGCGTGACGGGGCCGCCGCCGGGCCGGTGGCCCCGCGGCCTCGGCGAGGTCGTGGAGGTGGTCGGTCTCCGCCTCGTCCAGCAGCAGGGTGCGAGCGAGCGCGTCCAGCACCTCCGTGGAGACGCCGCGCAGGTCTCCGCGCTCGATCCGGGCGTAGTACTCGACGCTGATCCCCGTGGCCGCGGCGACCTCCTCGCGACGCAGCCCGGGCACGCGGCGACGCGTGTCGCCGAGGATCCCCGCCTGGGAGGGCGTGATCCGGTCCCGGCGCGTGCGCAGGAAATCGCTCACCTCTGCTCGATGGTCCATGGTCACACCGTATTCCTCCCCGCTCACGCCTCCGGGATCTCGCGGCCGAAGGTCTCCAGTGTGATCGCATCGGGGTCGGGGCCGCCGCGCTCGCCGGTCTCCAGCGCGTCGATCCGGGCGACCTCCTCGTCGGAGAGCTCGACGCGGAACACCTCGAGGTTCTCGGCGATCCGCTCGGGGCGCACGGACTTCGGGATGACCGAGCGGCCCTGCTGGAGGCCCCAGCGCAGCATGACCTGCGCCGGCGTGAGGCCGTGCGCGGCGGCGATCTCGCCGATCACCGGGTCGGTCAGGGTGGAGCGCTCCACGTCGCCTCGGTAGTGGGTGATCCCGCCGATCGGGGACCAGGCCTGGGTGACGATGCCGTGGCGGGCGTTCGCCTCCTGCACGTCGCGCTGCGCGAAGTAGGGGTGGGACTCGACCTGGTTCACAGCGGGGGTCACATCGGTCGCCTCGAGCAGGCGCTCGAGCACATCCGGCATGACGTTGCTGATGCCGATGGCGCGCACGCGCCCGTCGGCCAGCAGCGTCTCCAGCGCCTTGTAGGCGCCGATCGTCTTCTCGAACTCGCTGGTCAGCGGCTGGTGCAGCAGGAGCAGGTCGATCTGGTCGACACCGAGCTTCGCGGCGGACTTCTCGAAGCCGTGCAGCGCCTGGTCGTAGCCGTAGTCGGTGATCCACAGCTTCGTCTCGAGGAACACCTCGGAGCGGTCCACGCCCGAGGCGCGCAGCCCCTCCCCCACCTCCCGCTCGTTGCCGTAGGAGGCGGCGGTGTCGATGTGGCGGTAGCCGATGCGCAGGGCCTCGGCGACCGCGGCGGAGGTCTCCTCCGGCGGGGTCTGGAACACGCCGAGGCCGAGGGCCGGCATCGTCACGCCGTTGTTCAGGGTGAAGGAGGGATTCGGTGCGGTGAGATCGATCGTCATGCCGACCACGCTAGGAGCGGGGGCGACGGGACGGGAGGAACTGGCAGTTCCCCCCTTCGGAGATCGTGCTGCTCTCAGTGACTCGGGGTGGAGGTCACGACACGCCGGCACTGCGGGGATCCGGATCGGCCGAGGGATCGAGTGCTACGCTTGGTTCACTACATCCCCCACGCCTCTCGACGATGCGCACTTGGGGGATTTTCTTTGCCAGCAGCAAGGACTCGACATGGATCGCTACGCCCCGAATCGTCATTCGCCGCGTTCACGGGGCGCGCTCGTCTACGACAAGCCGCCACTCACCCTCGACGAGCTCATCGAACGGCTGTCCGAACGTGGACTGGTCATCCCTGAACCGGAGCGGACGGCACGGTATCTGCGGCACATCGGGTACTACCGCTTTTCGCCGTACAACATTCCGTTCCAGCACGGCCATTCCGACCATCTGTTCCGCGAAGGAACCGAGTTCGACGATGTGCTGGATCTTTATGTCTTCGATCGTGCACTGCGGCTCCTGGTCCTCGATGCGCTAGAGCGGGTCGAGGTAGCCGTCCGGGCTGCACTCACCGATCACATGGCGACCTCGAGTGAGAACTCCCACTGGTATATGGACGCTTCTCATTTCCGCGATCAACGCAGGCACGACAGGCTTCTCAAAATCGTCAAGGACAGCTGCGACGAGCGGCTTCGGGGGACGCCGGAAGCCGGTGAGGATTCTCTGGTGCACCGGTCGGCTCTCGAGCATTACCTCACGACGTACAGCGCTCCCGAGTTGCCTCCGTCCTGGCTTATGGTCGAGACCCTCAGCATCGGACAGCTTGCGAGCGCGTACCGCAATCTGAAGCGTCGTGCTGATCGGACTGCGATCGCCAAGAGCATCGGACTCACCGCCCCGGTCCTGGAGTCATGGCTCCAGACCTACGTCCGGGTCAGGAACATCTGCGCGCATCACGGACGGTTGTGGAACGTCGGGCTCGGCGTCTATCCCGCTATTCCCACCTCGCCGTCGATCCCGTGGTTGACAGGAGCGAATGCTCTCCCCGAGCGTTCGAGAAAGCGCCTCTACCCCGTTCTCGTGTCGCTCCAAGCAGTGCTCGAGACCGTCTCTCCCCGTAGCAGCTGGGCGCGCCGCCTGCACGAGCTGATCAGCGCTCGGCCGCGGATGAACCTCACTGGAATGGGGATCCCCGAAGACTGGGCGGACGACGGATTCTGGGCCAAGCATCTGGCCCCGTGAGCACTCTCAGGGTGCCCGGGAACTGACGAGTCTCACCCCTCCGAGAGCATCGCCCGTCGCTGCCAGAAGACGACGGCGCTGGCCGCGGCGACGTTGAGGGAGTCCACTCCCCCGGCCATCGGGATCACCACGTGCTCGTCGACCGCACGGAGCGTCGCGGGCTTCAGGCCGTGGCCCTCCGCGCCGAGCACGAGGGCGACCTTCCGCTTCGGGCCGAGGTCCACTCCGTCCAGCGGCGCCGCCCCGTCGGTCAGCGCCAGGGCGAGCACGTCGAAGCCGGCCTCGTGCAGCCCCTCGATGCCCGCGGCGGGCCAGGAGGTCAGCCGGGTCCACGGCACCTGGAAGACGGTGCCCATCGAGACACGGATCGAGCGGCGGTACAGCGGGTCCGCGCACTGCGGGGTCACCAGCACCGCATCCACGCCCAGCGCCGCGGCGGAGCGGAACATCGCCCCGACGTTCGTGTGGTCCACGATGTCCTCGAGCACGGCGACGGTCCGCGCCCCCTCCAGCAGCTCGGCCACACCGGGCAGCTCGGGGCGCTGCATGGCCGCGAGCGCGCCGCGGTGGAGGTGGAAGCCGGTGAGCTGCTCGAGCAGCGCCCCCTCCCCCACGAACACGGGCACCTCGGGGAAGCGCTCGTACAGCGGCGCGAACTTCTGAAGCCATTTCTCGCTCATCAGGAACGAACGCGGTGCCATCCCGGCGTCCATGGCGCGGGAGATGACCTCGAAGCTCTCGGCCATGAACAGGCCCCGCTCCACCTCGACGCGGGAGCGGAGCTTCACGTCCGTCATGCGCAGGTAGTCGTCGAGCGCCGGGTCCCCGAGCTCGGTGATCCGGCGCAGCTGCGCCTCGCTCATGCGCTCAGTCCAGCGAGAGGGAGCGGGCGGTGAAGCGCTCGCCGCGCTGCTCCACCACGAGCGGCAGCCCGAACGTCCTCGTCAGGTTCTGGGAGGTGAGGGTCTCGGCGATGGGGCCGGCGGCGACCAGGCCGCCGTCGCGCAGCAGCGCGAGATGGGTGTAGCCCGGCGGGATCTCCTCGACGTGGTGGGTGACCAGCAGCGTCACCGGGGTCGCGGGGTCCTTCGCGAGCCGCCCCAGGGTGCGCACGAGCGCCTCGCGGCCGCCGAGGTCCAGGCCCGCCGCGGGCTCGTCCAGCAGCAGCAGCTCCGGGTCGGTCATCAGGGCGCGGGCGGCGAGGACGCGCTTGCGCTCGCCGGTGGAGAGGGTGCCGAAGTGACGGCCCGCGAGGTCGCCGACGCCGAAGGCGGCCAGCAGGGTGCGAGCGCGCTCGAGGTCGACTTCGTCGTAGCTCTCCCGCCACCGGCCGACGACGCCGTACCCGGCGGTGACCACGACGTTCTCGGCGGTCTCGTCGGCCGGGATCGTGTCGGCGAGCTCCTGGCTCGCCAGGCCCAGCAGGGGGCGCAGCTCGAAGATGTCCACGCGCCCCAGCTGCTCGCCGAGGATCTCGACGGTGCCGGAGGTGGGGTGCAGCCGTGCCGAGAGCAGGCGCACGAGGGTGGACTTGCCGGCGCCGTTGGGGCCGAGCACCGCCCACCGCTCCCCCTCCCCGATCCGGAGGGTCACCTCGTCGAGGATGGTCTTCCCGCTGCGGGTGACGGTGACATCGGTCAGGGAGGCTGCTGCGACGGACATGGCCCCGAGCCTATCGCCTGGGCACCCTGGTCCGTGGTCGGCCCACCGGGCGCGTCGGCCCCTGCCTAGACTGGCCCAGTCCGACCCCGACCTGCTGGAGGTCCCCGTGGCGCACCGTCCCGTCTCCCTGCTCGCACCGCGCGGCTCGGTCGCCGCCGACGACCTCCGCGAGGGCATCGACGCGCTCCTGGCGGACCACGACGGCGACGTGCCGCTCGAGTTCTCCGCCGACGTGCTCGCCGCCGCCGAGGAGGCCGCGGGGCGAGATGCCGCGGCAGGTGGGGCGCACCGACGCGATCTCACGGACGTGCCCTTCGTGACCCTGGACCCGGCAAGCTCCACGGACCTCGACCAGGCGATGCACCTGGAGCGCACCACGGAGGGGTACCGGGTGCTGTACGCGATCGCGGACGTGCCCTTCTTCGTCGACCTCGACGGTGTGATCGATCATGAGGCTCGGCGGCGCGGGGAGACCCTCTACCTCCCGGACCGACGCATACCGCTGCATCCCGAGGTGCTCTCCGAGGGCGTCGCCTCCCTGCTGCCGGAGCAGACCGCGCCCGCCTTCGTGTGGGAGCTGACGCTGGACGAGCGCGGCGTGGTCGTCGGGATCGGGCTCGAGCGGGCGCTGGTCCGCTCCGTCTCGAAGCTCGCCTACGACCAGGTGCAGCAGGAGCTCGACGCCGGACACGGCCATCCGATGATGGTGCTGCTGCAGGAGATCGGCGACCTCCGCACCGCGCTCGAGGCCGAGCGCGGTGGGGCGAGCCTGAACGTGCCCGAGCAGGAGGTGGTGGCCGAGGAGGACCACGTGCGCCTGACCTGGCGGAGCATGAACCCGATCGAGGACGCGAACGCGCAGCTCTCGCTGATGACCGGCATGGCTGCGGCGAGCCTGATGCTCGAGCACGGCGCGGGGATCCTGCGCACCATGCCGCCGGCGGAGCAGCGCGCCGTGGACCGGTTCCGTCGCCAGAGCGAGGTGCTCGGCGTGCCCTGGCGCGAGGACGTGGAGTACGGGGAGTTCCTGCGCTCCCTGGACTGGCGCGAACCGACGCACCTGGCCCTGCTGAACCACGCCACCTCCCTGTTCCGCGGCGCCTCCTATGCGGCGTTCACCCGTCCCGAGGAGGTGCCCGAGGACCCGGTGCAGGCCGCGATCGCCGCGCCCTACGCCCACACCACCGCCCCGCTTCGTCGCCTCGTGGACCGCTTCGTGCTGCTGGTCTGCCTGGACCATGCACAGGGCCGCAGCCCCTCGCAGGAGCTGCTCGCCGCCCTCGGCGAGATCCCCGAGGCGATGCAGTCCACCGGCGCGCAGGCCGGGAACCTCGAGCGGGCCGCCCGCGAGCTCGTGGAGACCGCCGCGCTCGCCGCCTGGCAGGGCGAGACCTTCGACGCGACGGTGATCGAGCGGCGCGAGGCGAGCGAGGGCAACGGCAACGGCTCCGGCGCCCCGCTGCGCGTCGAGGTGCAGCTGACCGATCCGCCGGTGACCGCCTGGGTGCCGATGGACGCGGAGGTCGGCACCGTGGTGCGGGTGCGGCTGGAGACGGTGGACGTCCCCGCGCGGCGCGCGGTCTTCGTCGCGGCCGACGAGTCGAGCGCGGCCGACGACGAGGCGCCCGGCGGCGCGGACGGAGCCGGCTCGTGAGCGAGGCCGCTGCCGGGCGTGATCTCGTCGCCCTCCCCCGGGCGGCGGTGCTGATGCAGTGGACCGCCGCCTACCTGCGCGGCGACCTCGGGCCCGACGACGCCGCCCGGATGAGCCACGGCGTGGGCCGCTCCGGACCCTCCGGCGAGGGCACGGACCTGTTCGAGTGGATGACGGCGCTGCGCCGCCTGCCGCTCGCCCAGCTGCGCCTGGTGCTGCCCGCCCCCGGCCGGCTCGCGGGACTCGTCGGACCGCCTCCGGTGGTGCCGCTCGCCCTCGAGGCGGAGCAGGCGATCATCGTCACCGGCGCCGGGATCGCCGATCACACCCTCGTCCCGGTGCTGACCCCGGTCGAGGTCGAGGGACGCGAGGTCACCGCGGTGACCTGGGTGAAGGTCGAGGCGCCGCTCGGCGCGCAGGTCCCGCCGGCGGCGACCTCGGGCAGCGCCCGTGAGGAGCTGCTGCGCGCGCTGCGCCGCACGGCCGAGGGGAGCATCGACCTGGACCTGGTGCCCGAGGAGCCGGTCGAGGCCGCCCGCATCCCGCCCAGCTGGATCTCCACCGCCCTGCCGCGCCACGTCGACGGGGCGGCCGCGCACCTGCTGGTCCTCGCCTCCCGCACCCTGCTGCTGACCCGCTCCGAGATCGAGGAGGGCCACGGCCACACCATCGACCTCTCCGAGGCGCTCGCACGGCGGGGCCTGCTCGACGAGCTGCACGAGGCGGCGCGCGCGGCGCTGGTCGAGGCGATCGAGCGGATCGTGCTGGACGAGCTCGGCTGAGCTCGCCGGTCCCGGCGCGCGCCGGGACGGCCGATGGTCAGTCGGTCAGCGGGACTGCTCGATGACGGTGCGGTAGACCTCCAGGGTGCGCTCCGCGATCGAGGTCCAGGAGAAGTGCTCGGCGGCGCGACGGCGCGAGGCCTCGCCCATCTCCTTCGCCCGTGCCGGGTCCGAGACCATCCGCACCAGCGCGTCGCGGGTGCCGGCGATGAACCTCTCCGGGTCCACGGGGGTGCCGGTGCCGTCGCTGAGCTGCTCGAGCTGGACCAGGTAGCCGGTCTCCCCGTCGGCGACGACCTCGGGGATGCCGCCGGTCGCGGAGGCGACCACGGGGGTGCCGCAGGCCATGGCCTCGAGGTTCACGATGCCGAGCGGCTCGTAGATGCTCGGGCACGCGAAGGTGGTCGCGTGGGTGAGGATCTGGGTCAGCTCGTGTCGCGGCAGCATCTCGGTGATCAGGTGCACGTTGCCGCGGGTGGTGGACAGCTCCCTGACGAGCCCGTCGACCTCCTGGGCGATCTGCGGGGTGTCCGGGGCGCCGGCGCACAGCACCACCTGGTAGTCCTCGGGCAGCTCGCGCACCGCCCGCAGGAAGTAGGGCAGGCCCTTCTGGCGGGTGATCCGGCCGACGAACACGATCGTCGGCGCCTCGGGGTCGATGCCGCGGGAGGTCAGCGCCGAGGTGTCCTGGTTCGGGGACCAGGAGTCGATGTCGATGCCGTTGTGGACCACGTGCACCTTCGCGGGGTCGACCGAGGGGTAGGCGCGCAGGATGTCCTCCCGCATCCCGGCGGAGACCGCGATGACCCCGGCGGCGCCCTCGTAGGCGGTGCGCTCGGCGAAGGAGGAGACGCGA
This sequence comes from Brachybacterium sp. SW0106-09, assembly GCF_001293905.1. NCBI lineage: Bacteria > Bacillati > Actinomycetota > Actinomycetes > Micrococcales > Dermabacteraceae > Brachybacterium > Brachybacterium sp. SW0106-09. The sequence goes on along the minus strand of NZ_BCAK01000001.1, from coordinate 181,045 downwards.
TAGCCGCCTCCGAGCTGCTCCGCCTTCCACGGGCGCAGCGGCTCGAGGGAGTGGGCCGAGAGCACGTGCGGGATCCCGTGCAGCAGCGAGGCGACGTGCCCGGCGAAGTTCGCGTACCAGGTGTGGGAATGGACCAGGTCCGCGCCGCCGCAGTCCGCGGCGATCAGCAGGTCGGTGCCGAGGGTGGACAGGGCGGCGTTGGCCCCCTCGAGCTCCGCGGGGGTGCTGTAGGAGCTGGTGCCCTCCTCCTCCCGCTCGGCGCCGAAGGCCCGCACCCGCACGTCGATGTGCGGGCGCAGCACCTTGGTGAGCTCGGCGACGTGCACCCCGGCACCGCCGTAGACCTCCGGGGGGTACTCCTTGGTGAGCAGATCGACGCGCATGGGGTTCCTTCTCCTTCGTGCCTCGGCGCGGGGCGCACGACGCGAACCGGTTCGCCCGTTCCGCCCGGTGCGTCCACGCTCTCGGGGATGTGCGTGACGAGTGCCACGATTGGACTATCCTCGCACCATGTCGTCCCAGAAGGTCCTCGCCATCGTCCTCGCCGGCGGCGAGGGGAAGCGGCTGATGCCGCTGACCCTCGATCGGGCAAAGCCCGCGGTGCCGTTCGGCGGCATCTACCGCCTCATCGACTTCGCCCTGTCGAACATCGTCAACTCCGGCTATCTCAAGATCGTCGTGCTCACCCAGTACAAGTCGCACTCGCTGGACAAGCACATCGCCCAGACGTGGCGGATGAGCTCGCTGCTGGGCAACTACGTCGCGCCGGTCCCCGCGCAGCAGCGGATGGGCAAGCACTGGTTCCGCGGCAGCGCCGACGCGATCGCCCAGTCGCTGAACCTGATCCACGACGAGAAGCCGGAGTACGTGGTCGTCGTCGGCGCCGACAACATCTACCGCATGGACTTCTCGCAGATGCTGGACGCGCACATCGAGTCCGGCCGCTCCTGCACGGTCGCCGCGATCCGTCAGCCGAAAGAGCTGTCGGACCAGTTCGGCGTCATCGAGACCGATCCGTCGGACCCCACCGCCATCAAGGCCTTCGTCGAGAAGCCGAAGGAGACCGAGGGCCTGGCCGACGACCCCTCCTCGGTCCTCGCCTCGATGGGCAACTACATCTTCACCGCCGACGCGCTGGTCGAGGCCGTCACCCGCGACGCCGAGGACGACTCCTCCAAGCACGACATGGGCGGGGACATCGTCCCCTCGTTCGTGGAGAAGGGCGACGCGACGGTCTACGACTTCATCCACAACGACGTGCCGGGCTCCACCGATCGCGACCGCGACTACTGGCGCGACGTCGGCACCCTGGACGCCTTCTACGACGCGCACATGGATCTGATCTCGATCCACCCCGTGTTCAACCTCTACAACGACAAGTGGCCCACCTTCACCGGGCACCGCAACGCGCCGCCGGCGAAGTTCGTCCACGCCGGCCCCGGCCGCGTCGGCTCCGCGGTGGACTCCGTCATCTCGCCCGGCGTGGTCGTCTCCGGCGCCTCGGTCTCCAGCTCCGTGCTCTCCCCCGGGGTGCGCGTGAACTCGTGGTCGACGGTCTCGGACTCCGTGCTGATGGACGGCGTCACGGTGGGTCGGCACTGCCAGATCCACCGCGCGATCATCGACAAGGACGTGATCGTCCCCCCGCGCACCCAGATCGGCCTGGACGCCGAGAAGGACCGGGCCCGCGGCTGGGTCGTCACCGACTCCGGCATCACCGTGATCGGCAAGGGCACGGTCATCGAGCCGTGAGCGCCGCAGTTCCCGGGACCACGACGACCTCCCTCGCGACGGGGCTGCTCGTCTCCGACGTCGACTCGACCTTCCTCACGCAGGAGGTGATCGAGCTCGTCGCCGATCACGCCGGTGTGCGTGCCGAGGTCGAGGAGATCACCACCGCGGCGATGCGCGGCGAGCTCGACTTCGCCGCGTCGCTGCGGGCGAGGGTGGCGCTGCTGGAGGGGCTCGACGACTCGGTGCTCGCCGAGGTGCGCTCCTCACTGGTGCCGACGCCCGGCGCACTCGAGCTGGTGCGCCGAGCGAAGGCGGCCGGCTGGGCGACCGCGCTGGTCTCCGGCGGGTTCCACGAGGTGATCGATCCCCTCGCCGCCGAGGCGGGCATCGACCACGTGCGGGCGAACCGCTTCGAGATCGCGGAGGGCCGCCTCACCGGGAAGGTCTCCGGCCCGATCATCGACGGCGCCGCGAAGCGCGCCACCCTCGAGGAGCTCGCCGCGCGGCACGGCGTGCCGGTCGCGCGGATCGTGGCGATGGGTGACGGGGCGAACGACCGCGAGATGCTCGCCGCCGCCGGCACCGGCATCGCCTTCCGGGCGAAGCCCGCGCTGCGGGAGATGGCCGACGTGGTGCTGGACGGGGAGTCGCTGCTGGACGCCTGGCCGCACCTGGAGGCCGCGGCCTCCCGCTGAGCGGCTCCGCACAGCACAGCGCCCGCCCCACCGCGACGGTGGGGCGGGCGCTGTCGCGTCGGCCTCAGGGGCGGACGATGGTGTGCAGGGTGAGCGCGTCCTCGCCGAGGGCCTCCCAGTTCTCCAGGGAGCCGGAGAGCACGGACATGGAGCCGGTCGGCATGCCGATCCGGGCCTGCGCGGTCGCCCCGGCGTCGGAGTCGTCGTCGGCCAGCAGAGCGCTGAGCGAGGAGATGGTCGGCTCGTGCCCGATCACCAGGACCACCGCGTGCCCCGGGGCGACGCCCCGGACCAGCGAGAGCAGCTCCGAGGGGCCGCCGGAGTAGATCTCCTCGTACGAGGTGACCTCGCCGTCGAAGTCCGGCATCTGCGAGCGGACGCCCTCCCAGGTCTGCGCGGTGCGGGTGGAGTCCGAGACGAGCACCCGGGAGACCTCCACGTTCTGCGCGGCGAGGTACTCCCCCACCAGTCGGGCCTGGGACTGTCCGCGCTCGGCCAGCGCACGCTCGTGGTCGGGCTGGCCGGAGCTGTTCTCCGCCTTGCCGTGGCGCATCAGGAGCAGCAGACGACTGGCGGGGTCGGAGGAGGACATCGGGGTGGGTTCACACCTTCACGATCGGTCGGTTCGGGACGGGGATCAGTGTCCCATGCCCAGGCCGCCGTCGACGGGGATGACGGCGCCGGAGATGTACGCCGCATCGTCGCTCGCGACGAACGCCACGACGCGGGCCACCTCCTCCGGGTCCGCGAAGCGCCCGGCGGGGATCGCCTTGCGGTAGCTGTCCTGGAGATCCTCGGAGAGCTGCTGGGTCATCTCGGTGTCGATGTAGCCGGGCGCGACCACGTTCGCGGTGATGCCGCGGGAGCCGAGCTCGCGGGTGAGCGCGCGGGCGATGCCGACCAGACCGGACTTCGAGGCCGCGTAGTTGACCTGCCCGGGCGAGCCGTACAGGCCCACCACCGAGCTGATCAGCACGATGCGGCCCTTCTTCTTGCGCACCATCGACTTGATCACGCGCTGCACCGTGCGGAAGGCGCCGGTGAGGTTGGTGTCGAGCACCGTCTCGAAGGACTCGTCGCTCATCCGCAGCAGGAGCTGGTCGTCGGTGATGCCGGCGTTCGCGACCAGCACCTCGATCGGTCCGTTCTCGGCCTCGACCGCCTTGATCGCGGCGGTGAGGCTGTCGCCGTCGGTGACGTCGGCGGCGACGGTGAGCGCGCCCTCGGGGCCGCCGGAGCCGGAGCGGCTGGTGACCGCGACCTTGTCGCCGCGGCGGAGGAACTCCTCCGCGATCGACCGGCCGATGCCCCGGTTGCCTCCCGTGACCAGGACGCTGCGGGGCTCGGGGGTGCTCTCGGTCATGCGGACTCCTTCGTGTCAGGGGCGGCGGGAGCGGCGTGGAACCGGTGTGTCGGCACGCGGCGGGGACGCCGCCCGATAGGGGTGTGTGCTCTACGATACGGGGCGAGAGAGTGTCGGGACCCGAGGGGGGACCCGGCCCCGCCCACAGCTCCGGAAGGTGCGCCACGATGGCCTATCGCTTCAATCCTCCGCCGAACTGGCCGATCGACGATCCGCAGTGGAGCCCGCCTCCCGGCTGGCAGCCGGATCCGTCGTGGGGCCCCGCGCCCGAGGGCTGGAACTTCTGGGTCAGCGCCGACGACGCCCCGGCAGCCTCGTCGGCCGCGCCGGAGCAGGCTCCGGCCGAGCAGTCCGCTCCCGCGCAGGAGGCCGCGCCGGTCGAGGACGACGCGACGCGGCTGAGCGCCGGCGATGATGCGCAGACGCACGTGGCACAGCAGTCGGAGCAGCCCGTGACCACCGCCTCAGAGCCCGCGGCGGATGCCCAGGACCCCTCCGCCGGCCAGGATGTTCCCGCAGGCCAGGACGCCGCCGGCCAGGACGCCCCTGCCTCGCAGGGCACCACCGGCCAGTACGGCGCGATCAACCCCTACGGCGCCGCTCCGAGCGGTGCCGACGCCGCGCAGGGCGCACCCGCCGGCGCGCACGCCGACGACACCCGTGGGCGGCATGCGGCGGAGCCCGTCGACCAAGGGGCGCCCGCACCGGCGCCCGCCGGGGCCGACGCCGCGCAGCAGTCCGCGCCCGCCGAGGACGCGACGCACGTGGCGGGCACCGACCCCCGCACCGCCGGGACCGACCCCGAGGCCGCCGGCGACGCCGACGGGACTTCCGGGGCCTCGGAGACCGCCGAGTACGCGGGACCCGACCTCGAGGCGGGCCTCGCCCAGCAGGCCCCGTACGAGACCGCCGAGCCGGCGCAGGCCCAGGACGCCTCCGCCCAGGACGCGGACGGCAGCGGTGCGGGCTGGGGCGCGGCCGCGGCCGGCGGCGCCGTGGCCGGTGGCGCCGCGGTCGGCAGCGCATACGCCGCCCAGGGCTCCTCCGACGACTCCCAGGGCTCCGCCGACGACGGCGCCCCCTCCGCGCCCGTCTACGGCCAGGGACCGGGCCAGGGCGAGGCCGCGTCCGGCTACGGCCAGGAGCAGGGGTATGGCCAGGGCTCCGCCGACCAGGGCTACGGGCAGGCGCAGGCCGGCTACGGCCAGGCCTCCCCGGCCCAGGGCTACGGTCAGGCCTCGGCGGACCAGGGCTACGGCCAGGCCTCGGCGGACCAGGGCTACGGCCAGGCCTCGCCCGCCGACTACGGCGCCCAGGGCTACGGTCAGGGCTCGCCCTCGCAGGGCTACGGCCCCGGCTCCCCCGCCCAGGGCTACGGGCAGGGCTCGCCCTCGACCGACTCCGGGGCCGCATGGACCGCGTCGACCGGCGCCGAGCCGCCGAAGAAGGGCTTCCTCCGGCGCTTCTGGTGGGTCGGCTGCATCCTCCTGATCATCATCGCGCTCGTCCTCGCGATCATCGGCGGCGTGTTCCTGCTGAACCGCGGCGGCGACGAGCCGACCGGCGGCGGCGACCCGACCACCTCCCAGGAGGAGACCACCGACGGCGGCGAGGAGACGACCCCCGAGGAGACCACCGACGACGAGGCGGAGGCGGCCGAGCCGACCCCGACCGACCTCGCCACCATCGACCCCTCCGCGAAGCCGGTCGAGATCGTGGGCACCGACGGCACCGGGACCATGGCCGTGCACATGGAGTACAAGCCTGCCGATCAGCTCGAGAGCGAGTACGGCGGCACCGTCGAGCCCGGCGAACAGGGCGACTACCTCGTGGTCACCGCGAAGCTCACCGTCACCGAGGGCACGTTCGACGGGCTGAACCCCCACCAGTTCACCGTGATGACCCCCTACGGCGGCGGCGTCTCGCCGGCGACCCCGACCTTTGGGCTCAAGGGCTCCGGGGCGAGCTGGACGCCGGAGGAGGGCTTCAAGGCCGGTGACGAATACACGATGACGATTCTGTTCGACGTCAAGCGCGCCGGCGGCAACAAGCTGGACTTCGACTCCTACTCGGACAACTACTCCTGGGACGTCCCTGCGTGACCTCCGCACAGCGCTTCAACCCGCCGCCGAACTGGCCCGAACCCCCGCATGACGAGTGGGTCCCGCCGGCGGACTTCCGGCCCGGCCCCTCCTGGGGGCCGGTGCCGGCCGGGTGGAGGCTCTGGACGGGCGACCGACCCGCCCCGCAGGTCGCGGCGCCGCTGCAGGACTCCGAGGACGTCCCCGCCAGCGGCGCCCGCCCCCGGGCGCGGGTCGAGCAGTACCCGGTCTCCGTCCTCAACCCCGGGATGTGGACCGAGAACCATCTCCAGGACGAGGACTACGGCTTCCCGCCGGCACAGCCCCGCAAGGACCGGCCGCGGCTGCGGCTGGGGATGACCATCACGGTCACGGCCCTCGGCCTGCTGCTCACCGCCGCGACGGTGATCCTCTTCGTGCAGCTGGTGCAGTTCGGGATCGAGGACCTCACCGGCGTGCTCGGCGAGCAGGCGAGCCATCTGCACGGGGCCGGGCACGCGATGCCCGGTGATCACGGGACGGGCGCCGCGGCACCTGATCGCGGATGACCGACCGCTCCGCCCGTCGCCGCATCCTGCTCTCCCGCGACACTCTTCTCGGCCTTGTGGTCGTGCTCCTGCTCGCCGCCGTCTGCGTGTCTCTCGGGCTGTGGCAGTACGGCCGCTTCGAGGACAAGCGCGACCGTGCCGCGGTGATCGAGGAGAACTACGACGCCTCTGCCGTCCCCCTCGCCGAGGCGATGCCCGATCCTGCCGCTCCGCTCCCGGACGCGCAGGTGTGGACCCCGGTCGAGATGCAGGGCAGCTACTGCACCGATCCCGGCTGCGTGCTCTACGTCCGCAACCGCCAGCTCGGCGGCGAGGTCGGCTTCTGGCAGCTGGTCCCCTTCCGCGTCGAGGACGGCACCACGCTGATGGTCGTGCGCGGCTGGGTGCCCGAGGACGCCGACGCCAGCTCCCCCGCCGATCCGGCGCCCGTCCCGGAGGGCACCCTCACGGTGACCGCCCGTCTGCGGACGGCGGAGCCGGTGCTGGACCGGGTCCCGCCGGAGGGCCAGGCCCACTCCGTCAACCCCACCCAGATCGCCTCCCAGCTCGGCCTGGACACGGACGCCGTGGTGATCGGCTCCTTCGGAGAGCTGGTGGAGGAGGAGCCGGCCGCGGACCGCCCGCTGCCGCTTTCGGCACCGGAGACGGGCCTCGGACCGCATCTGTCCTACGCCTTCCAGTGGTGGATCTTCGCGCTGTTCTTCCCGGGCGCCCTGATCTTCCGCCTGCGCCGCCAGTTCCAGGACCTCGCCGCGGAGGAGGCCGAGGCCGCCGCGGGGGCATCGCCCGGCGCCGACGAGGACGGCGCGCCGGGCGCGATCGCCGCGTCGGACCCGCATGCCGCCGCCCCGGCGTCCCGGACCCCGGCGCGGTCCGGCGCACGGGACACCGCAGACCATCGCCCCCGACGCGCCGTCCACGCGCGTCGACGGGGCCAGGACGAGGAGGAAGAGGATGCCCTCATCGACCAGCAGCAGCCCTGAGCGGCCCGGAGCGCCCGCCTCGCGCTTCCTGCCCGGCCCGCGGCCGCGCCGCATCGCCCACCGGGGCCTCGCGCTCGAGGCGCCGGAGAACACCCTCGAGGCTTTCCGCGCCGCCCTCGACGCCGGCGCGGACATGCTCGAGACCGACACCCGCGCGACCCGGGACGGGCTGGCCCTCGCCGTGCACGACGAGGACCTCGCCCGCATCGCGGGCGACCCCCGCCGCATCGACGAGCTCTCGGCGACGGACGCCGGCGCCGTGCGGCTGCCCGGCGACCGGCCGCTCGCGATGCTCGAGGACGTGCTGGACGCCTTCCCGGACGTCCCGCTGAACATCGACGTGAAGAGCCCCTCCGCGATCGGTCCCGCCGTCGCCGCGATCGCCCGGACCCGCAGCGCCGACCGGGTCTGCCTGGCCGGCTTCGACGGCGCCGTGGTGCGCCGTGCGGTCGCCACGCTCCGCGCCGCGACCGGGGTCACCGCCGTGCGCAGCCCCTCCCGCGGCGTGATCGGCCGCTTCCTCGCCGCCCGAGCGCTCGAGGCCCCGCTCGCCGTCACCGACCGGATGCTCGCCCCCTACGGCGCGCTGCAGGTGCCGGAGACCTACAAGGGGATCCCGGTGGTGACCCGGGACACCGTCGCCGCCGCGCACCATGCGGGCTGCGAGGTGCACGTCTGGACCGTGGACGACCCCGTGACCATGCAGGATCTGCTGGTCAAGGGCGTGGATGGTATCATCACCAATCGCGTCGACCTGCTCTCCGAGCTCCTCGACGACGCCTGACCCGCGAGGGCCGTGCAGCTCCCGGGAAGAGATCCGGCCCCGCAGGCGTTGACACCTCCGGGTGTCGCCGCGCACGACACCCCGCAGACCTTCCGGACGGCACCCCGTCCGGCCCCGTACCCCGGCAGGAAGCGAGAACCGCATGAACAGCCGCAGCCTGCGAGGCACCCGACTGGGCTCCCTCTCCATGGAGACCGACGAGGGCGTCCTCGCCGCACCGCGCCAGGAGGCAATCTACGACTGCCCCAACGGCCACCACATCGTCCTCCCCTTCTCGGTCGAGGCCGACGTCCCGGCCGTGTGGGAGTGCCGCTGCGGCCAGACCGCGGTGCTGCGCGACCACGAGAAGCCCGAGGAGAAGCCGGGCAAGCCCGTGCGCACCCACTGGGACATGCTGCTCGAGCGCCGCAGCGAGGAGGACCTCCAGGTCCTGCTCGACCAGCGCCTCGAGCTGCTGCGCGCCGGCAAGCTCCACCAGCGCCGCAACCTCTGAGCCCCCCAGCCCACGGGAAGAGCCCCCGCCACGCCGATCACGGCGGGGCGGGGGCTCTTCCCGTGGGCGGTCTCGCAGCTCGGGTCACTCCGGGGAGGGCGGGTCCTGCACGATCATCGGCGGGACGGCGCCATCCCCCCGCCGTCCATCGGCACCGCCGGAGGCACCGCCGGTGCGACGGTTCTCGACGATGATCTCGCCGTCGATCACGCCGCTGCCGGAGCGGCGGTAGAGCACGGTACGAGCCTGCTCCGAACCGCTGCCCAGCCCCATCGCGGAGACGGCGCGCTTCTGCACCGGGGTGAGCAGCAGCACGAGCGCGGCGAGGTCGGTGAGCAGTCCGGGGAAGAAGAACAGCAGCGCCGAGAGCATCGTGAAGGCGGGACGCGAGAGGTGGTCCTGCACGTCGCCGCTGCCGCGCACTGCACGGAACAGGGAGCGCACGCGCACGAAGGACTGCTGTCCGGCGGCGACCAGCAGCGCCACGCCGACGAGCCAGCCCACCACGACGATCAGCACGGACCACCACAGGCTCGTGTTCACGCCGATCAGCACCAGGATCGCGAGCTCGAGGAGGCCCACGACGACGATCGCGAGCGGGATCGCGCTCGCGCGGCGCGAGCGGCGGCGGTCGGCGGGGTCGGTCGGGCGCCCGGAGGCCCCCGGGGTGCTGTGGGGCGAGCTCGTCACGGCGGTTCCCTTCCTGTGCGAGGAGACGGCCAGGTTAGCGCAGGGCCTTGCGAAGGCCCTGGGCGCGACGTGCGAGTGCCCAGAGGGTCACCTTCACGAGCGCCTCGCGCACGATGTCGGAGGACATCTTGCTGGCCCCCTCGGTGCGCTCGTCGAAGTCGATCGGCACCTCCACGATCACGGCGCCGAGGTCGCGTGCACGGCGGGTCATGTCGACCTGGAAGCAGTAGCCCTGGGAGGCGATGTCCTCCTCCATCAGGCGCGAGAGCAGCCCGGCGCGGAAGACGCGGAACCCCGCGGTGGCGTCGGCGACCCCCAGACCCATCAGCACCGTCACGTACACGTTCGCGCCGCGGGAGAGGAGCCGCCGACGGGCGGGCCAGTCGTGGACGGCGCCGCCGGGCACCCAGCGGGACCCGATCGCGAGGTCGGCGCCGCGACGCACGGCCTCCAGCAGGCCCGGCAGCTGCTCGGGCCGGTGCGAGGCGTCGGCGTCCATCTCCACGAGCTGCTCGTAGCCGTGCTCGAGACCCCAGGCGAAGCCCGCGAGATACGCCGGGCCGAGGCCCTGCTTCCCCGCCCGGTGCAGCACGTGCACGGCCGCATCGCGTCGGGAGACCTCCTCGGCCCACTCCCCCGTGCCGTCCGGGGAGGAGTCGTCCACCACGAGCACGTGCGCCTCCGGCACCGCGCGTCGCAGCCGCTCGAGGGTGCCGGGCAGCGCCTGCCGCTCGTCATAGGTGGGGATCACCACGAGGGTCGGCGGCAGCGGGGCGGTGGACGGGCGGGTCATCGGTCTCCTCGGAGGATCGCACGGCGCGGGCGGGACGGCGGGGTGGCCCGGAGGATCAGCGACGGGCCGCGGGGCGGGCCAGGGCACGCCGACGGGAGGTCAGCGCTCCGAGCAGCCCGGCGACGCCGAGGGCGGAGATCCCGATCGAGATCCACGGCCCGGCCGCCACGGCCGGGGTGGTCCCGGTCCGCAGCGGCACGTCGGCGACCATCGTGCCCTGCTCCCAGTGGTCCACGAAATCGATCTGGCGACCCTCGGGGCTGTAGATCGCGGAATGGCCGACGGTCGAGACGTGCACGACGCTGCGCCCGGAGAGCACCGCCATCACCCGGGCCTGCGCGAGCTGCTGGATCGCCTCGTTCGAGTCGCCGAACAGCGCATTGTTCGACTGCACGACGATCACCTCGGCGCCGTCGTCGACCACGTCCTGCACGAGGCCCTCGTAGGCGATCTCGAAGCAGATCAGCAGCCCGGCGGTGCCCTCGCCCTGGCCGAGCTCGGCGAGGTCCATGGTGCCGATCTCCTCGCCGGCGATCATGTCCCGGGAGACGAGGTCGACCTTGTCGGAGAGCCGGCTGAACACGTCGCGCATCGGGATGTACTCGCCGAAGGGGACGGGGTGGCGCTTGGAGTAGGCGTAGGGGGTCTCGCCCTCCGGGGTGATCAGCACGGACTGGTTCAGCCGCTCCGACTCCCCCACGGGCACCTGTGTGCCGACCAGGACGGGGGCGTCCGCGTCCCGGGCAAGGGAGGTCAGCAGGGAGGAGAGGTAGGGGTCCTGGCGGGGGTCGTAGCCGGTGGAGTCCTCGGGCCAGACGACCAGGTCGAGGTCGGTGCCGTCGGCCGTGGCCTGGTCGACCGCGGTGCGGGAGGCGGTGAGGTGGTTGTCGAAGACGTCGTCCGGCATGGTGTAGCTGCCGGGGTCGATCTCCCCCATCGAGCCCTGCACGGCGGCGACCGTCATCGAGGGCCGTTCGGCCGGGGCGCGGTTGAGGGGATGGGGCACGACGACGGTGGCGAGCACGGCGGCGACGGCGACCGCGAAGGGCCACACGCCGGAGAAGCCGGTCAGCCCGCGGTGGCGGCGCCCCAGGAGGGCGAGAGCGCCGAGCAGCAGCAGCTGGGCCAGCAGGGCGACCACGAGGGCGAGCCCGGCCATCCCGATCCACGGCGCGAGATGCACCAGCGGCGAGTCGGACAGCGCGAAGCCGCTCGCGCCCCACGTCAGCCCGCCCCACGGAGCGCTGCCCCGCAGCGTCTCGACGCCCACCCAGAGCGCGGAGACCACCAGCGCGGAGGAGACGCAGAGGCCGCGGCGCACCATCACCGCACGGGCGGCGAGGCCGAACAGCACGATGTACAGCGCCTCGAAGGCGCCCAGCGCCAGCCAGGGCGCGCTGCCGGCATAGGTGCTGGCCCACTCGGTCAGCGGGATGAAGAAGGCGAGACCCCACAGCAGGGAGACGAGGCCGGCGAGCCAGGCCGATCGCACCAGCAGCCCGCCGCACAGCAGCGCGATCCCCACCGGCAGCAGCATCCACAGGTCGTAGGGCGGGAAGGCGAGCAGTGCGCAGATCCCGCCGAGGATCCCGCAGCCGATCGCGACCGCCCAGGGAGTCGCCTCGTACTCCTCGCGCGGACGGCGGCCCTGCGGGCGCGCGCGCGAGGCGGCGGTCCGTGCGGCGGTGCTCACTCGCCGTCCCCGCCGAGCTCGTCGTGGACGACGCGGCCGTCGACGACGGTGCGCAGGGCGCGCGGGCTGCCTTGGTCCAGGTCGGGCAGCAGCGGGGTGCGGGAGCGGGGGTCGGTGGACCAGGTGTCGACCCGCTCGGCGAGGGAGCGGACGGTGAGGTCCCACGGCTCCCACAGGACGAACGTGGCGGGCAGTCCGGTGCGCAGGGTGCCGGGATGGCGCCTCCCGGCGACCCGCTGGCCGCCGCGGCTCGCGGCGAGGAAGGCGGCGCGGTCGCTGAGGCGCTGCGCGGCGGTGGCGGTGCGGGCGGCGGCGCGGACCCAGGTCCACGGATCGGCGGCCTCGTCCCGGCCCGCGGAGCCGAAGGCGAGCGGGGCGCCGTCGCTGACGAGGTCGAGGAACGCGGCGTCCTCGGTGACGGGGGCGATCACCTGCACACCCTCGCGCGTGCCCGTCGGCCCGGGCAGGCGCAGCACGATCCCGTGCGCGGCCGCGGCGGCGTCGCCGGCCGGGTCGGGGTCGGTGCCGTCCGCGGTCGCGGCGGCGTCGACGAAGCCGGGGGTGACCAGGCAGCCGGTCGCATCCACGTGCTCGGCCTCCGGGTGGAGCACGAGGGCGCTGTCCTCCGGGCCGGTCCAGGCGATCAGCCCGTCGGCCACCAGCATCGCGGAGGCCTCCGGGTCGTCCGCGCTGTACAGGACGATGCCGGTGTAGAGGACGGCCGCCGTGGGCTGCGCGAGGGGCCGTGCGGGCTGGTTCTGGGCTCTCACACGCCCCATCCTCCCCGCTCCCCCTGGGAGAACGCTCATCGACCGATCTCCTGGGCGACAAGGCCGCGGCGCACGCCGTCGATCGCGGCGCGCGCGGTCCTGCCCAGGCGCTCGTCGGCGGTGAGCTGGTCGAGCAGGTCGATCACCTGGCGGCAGTGGCGCACGAAGTCGCCCGGCGGCAGGTCGTTGCCCTCGAGCGCGGCGGCCAGGTGCGCGCCGCGCGCCCAGCGGTGCACGATCGCCGCGATCGCGGGATCCGGCGGGAGGGTGGGGTCGATGCCGTGCCGCGCCTCGGCGGACTGCAGCTCGGCGGCGATCCGGCTCGAGGCCTCGAGCGCCGCGCCGACGGCAGGATCGGGGATCAGCTCCGGCGCACGGTCGTCGCGGCGGGTCTCGTGGACGGCGGCGGAGACCACGGCGGCGAGCCCCGGCGCGTCCAGACCGTCCCAGGCGCCGTGCTCGAGGCATTCGGCGATCAGCAGGTCCCGGTCGCTGAACAGGTGTCGCAGCCGCATCCCGCTCGTCGTGGGCACGAGCTCCTCCCCGTCCTCGCCCGTGTGCTCGAGATAGCCGAGCTCGAGCAGCAGGTCGGTGAGGCGGTCGAAGCGGCGGGCCAGCGAGCTGGTGCGACCGCTGATGCGGCGCTGGACGCCCTCGAGCTCCCCGCGGGACTTCCGCCACCGGCCCACCCAGCGCAGGTGCGACTCGAGATCCGGGCAGGCGGCGCAGGGGTGCTCGGCCAGCTGTGCGCGCAGCTCCTGCAGGCGGGGGTCCTGGGCGGCGGTGGAGGGGGTGCGGCCGGCGCGCCGGCGCACCTCGCGGCGGACGTCGTCGTCCTGGCCCGCCAGGCGCTGTCGGAGCGCGGAGGCGGTGTCCTTGCGCGCCTTGCCGCTGCCGAGCGCCTCCTGGCGCGGCAGGCGCAGGGTGTCGATGACCGCGGGCGGGGAGGGCACGTCCCCGGGGCGGAGGCTGCGGCGGCGTCCCTCGGTGTCCAGCAGATCCACCTGGGGGCCGCCGAGGACGTGCCGGTCCACGTCGAGCACGACGGCGTAGCCGCGGCGCTTCCCGCCGGGCAGTGCGATGATCTCGCCGCGGCGCAGGTCGCCGAGGACGCTGCGGGTGCGGTCGCGGTCCGCGGCGGCCCGGGCCTGGGAGAGCTCCTTCTCCCGCGCGCTGATCGCCTCCTGGATCCCGGCGTACTCGAGCAGGTCGCCGCGCTCGCAGGTGACCGCCGCGCGGTAGTCCTCGACGGTGTCCTCGAGCTCGCGGGCGCGCCGGGCGAGCCCCACCACGGATCGGTCCGCCTGGAACTGGGCGAAGCTGGTCTCGAGGGTCTCGCGGGCGCGGGAGAGGTCGAAGCGGTCCAGCAGGTTCACCGCCATGTTCGGGGTGGGGCGGAAGGCGGAGCGCAGCGGGTAGGTGCGGCGCGAGGCGAGGGAGGCGGCGGCCGGGGCGTCGAAGCGCGGCCCGCCGACGATCACGGCATGCCCCTCGGTGTCGATGCCGCGCCGTCCGGCACGTCCCGTGAGCTGGGTGTACTCCCCGGGCGTGAGGTCGGCGTGCTCGACGCCGTTGAACTTCACGAGCTTCTCGAGCACCACGGAGCGGGCCGGCATGTTGATGCCGAGGGCGAGGGTCTCGGTGGCGAACACGACCTTGAGCAGCCCGCGGGCGAAGAGCTCCTCGACGACGGTCTTCAGCAGCGGCAGCATCCCGGCGTGGTGGGCGGCGTAGCCGTCCAGGACGGCGCGGCGGAAGGCGTGGAGGCCCAGCACCTCCTCGTCCTCGACGCCGATCTCGGCCAGGCGCTCGTCGAGGACGGCGCGGATCTCGCCCCGCTCGTGGTCGTCGGTCAGGCGCAGCCGGGCCCGGGCGCACTGCTGGACGGCGCCCTCGCAGCCGGCGCGGGAGAAGATGAACATGATCGCGGGCAGCAGCGCGGCATCATCGAGCAGCTCGACCACCTCGGGGCGGCGCATCGGACGGCCACCGGCCCCGCCGCGAGAGCCGCCGTGCCGACCGCCCTCGTGCCGCGAGCCGTCACGTCCCGAGCCCGGACCGTGGTGGCGCGGCCCCTCGTGCTCGCCGCGCCGGTCCCCGCCCCGCTCGCCGCGCGGCGAGCCGTGGCGTCCGGCGCCGCGGGGGCGGTGGCGGCCGCGGGTGCCCTTCCGGCCGCGATAGCCGCGGCCGCGCTGTCCCCCGCTGCGCTCGTCCACCGGCAGGGAGAAGGAGGTGATCCGCTCGATCTCGGGGTTGACCTGACGATCGCTGCGGGCACCGGGGCCGTGGGAGACGACGGCCTCCCCGTCGGCGTCGACGAAGAGGTCCAGCAGCTCCTCGCCGACGATCACGTGCTGCCACAGCGGCACCGGCCGCGTCTCGGAGACGACGATCGAGGTCTCGCCCCGCACCTCCTGGAGCCAGGCCCCGAACTCCTCGGCGTTCGAGACCGTCGCCGAGAGCGCGACCAGCTGGACGGAGCGGTCCAGGTGGATGATGACCTCCTCCCACACGGGGCCGCGCAGCCGGTCGGCGAGGTAGTGCACCTCGTCCATCACCACGAAGCCCAGCCCGTCCAGCAGGTCGGAGTCCGCGTAGAGCATGTTGCGCAGCACCTCGGTGGTCATCACGACCACCTCCGCGGTGGGGCGGATCGAGGTGTCGCCCGTCAGCAGGCCGACGCGCTCCGCGCCCAGCCAGTCCGCGAGCTCGCCGAACTTCTGGTTCGACAGCGCCTTGATCGGCGCGGTGTAGAAGACCTTGCGGCCCTGCGCGAGCGCGAGATGCACCGCGAACTCGCCGACGACGGTCTTGCCGGCGCCGGTCGGGGCGGCCACCAGCACGGAGCGGCCGTCCTCGAGGGCGCGGCCGCCGGCGAGCTGGAAGTCGTCCAGCGCGAAGTCGTAGCGGGCGGTGAACGCGGCGAGCTCGGAGTTCTCCCGCCGCTTCTCCTCGGCCCAGGCGGCGTACTTCTCGGAAGGAGAGGTCACTGCGCTCCCCCGTCGACCGCCCTCTCGCCGCGCAGCGCCGAGAGATCGGCGAGCAGGCGCACGGCGCCGGGCAGCACACGCGCGGTCAGGGGCAGCAGGGAGCGAGCCTCCCCGTCGGCGTAGGCACGCAGCGAGCGGCCGTGGCGCAGTCCCACGGTCACCTCGCGCACCGGGCGGATCCGCACGCCCTCGAGCCCGGTATGGGTGCCCTTGAAGACGCGGGGGAAGAAGCGCAGTAGATCGCGCCTGCCCAGTCCCTCGACGCTGAGCAGCTCGAGCTGCCCGTCGTCGATGCGGGCGTCCGGGACCATCTGCATCCCGCCACCGTAGACCCCGGAGCTGCACAGGGACAGCAGCGTCGCGTCGATCTCGAACCGCTCGCCGCCGTCGATCTCGAGCCAGTACGGCAGCGGGGTGAAGGTGGGCAGCTCCCGCAGCACGGCGGTGGTGTAGCGGACGGTGCGGGACGCCCGGGAGCTGTTGGCCCGGGCGTTGACGATCGCGTCGAAGCCGAGGTTGACGTTGCCGAGCGCGAGGGACCGGTGGGGCAGCGCGTTCTCCCCCGCGGAGGTCACCTCGATCGCGTCGATGGTGACGACCGGGCGGGACAGCGCGTGCAGCAGCGCGCGGGTGGACTCCTCGGGATCGTTGATGCTGAGCCCCAGCGAGCGGGCGAAGTCGTTGCCGCTCCCGGCGGGCACGATCCCGAGCCGCACGGGGGTGCCCGCGACGATCTCGGCGCCGAGCGAGACGGTGCCGTCCCCGCCCACCACCACGAGGGCCGTCAGCGAGTCGCGGACCTCCTCCGCCCGGGCCCGGGCGACGTGCGCGCTGGGACCGGAGAGGTCCACGACCGAGATGCCCGCGAGATGGAGCAGATGCCCCACCTGCCGGCCCACGCGATGGGCGGTGCCCTGGGCGGCGGTGGGGTTCGCGAGCAGGCCGACGCGGAGTCTGCTCACCGTCCGCCCTCGTCGGGCTCGTCGAGCCGGGAGGGGCCGTCGATCTTCTCGACCTCGTCGTCGATGCGGCTGGCCTCGTCGTCGTCGAGGTCCTCGTCGCCGCTGCGCTTCGCCCGGCGCCGGTCGTGGAGCATCGAGATGACGATCGCTCCGAAGAAGAGGCTGGCGATCGTGGCGGACATCGCGATGAGGGTGATCGGCTCGGGCGTGGGCACCATGACTGCGGTGAAGGCGAAGCTCAGGAAGATGATCCAGCGCCAGGCCTTCAGCATCGCGCGGCCGCTGACCAGGCCCATGAAGTTCAGCAGCACCATGACCACCGGCACCACGAAGGCGACGCCGAAGGCGAGCATGGTCTTGACCAGGAGCGAGAGGTACTCGTCGTAGCGGATCAGCTGCTCGACCTGGTCCGTCTGGGGCGTGAACGTCAGCAGCACGGGGACGAGCTGGTTCACGGCCCAGTACCCGGCGAGGCAGCCGAGGAAGAACAGCGGGATCGCGGAGCCGAAGAAGCCGATCGCATACTTGCGCTCGTTCTTGTGCAGACCCGGCATCACGAACAGCCAGATCTGCAGCATGATCATCGGCGAGGAGAGGATCAGACCCACGTAGGCCGACATCTGCAGGCGCACGTTCAGCCCGGTGCCGACGCCCTGGAAGTTCAGGTAGGCGTTCAGGCCCTGCTCGGAGGCGAGCTCGAAGGGTCGCTTGAGCGCCTCGAACACCCACGGGAAGACGATCCATCCGACGATCGCGAGCAGCAGCACCGTGACCGCGCTGATGACCAGGCGGTTGCGGAGCTCGGTGAGGTGCTCGCCGAGGGACATGCGTCCCTCGGGATCGCGTCCCCTCTTCGTCGCGGGTGCGCCCTGCGCCTGGTCGTGTCCCTGTGTATCACTCGCCACGGATCAGTTTCCTCCCAGCCCGGCAGGACGGGACGGGCTCACGGCCCTGCCTCGTCCCGGCGCGGAGCTCAGTCGCGGCGGTAGGGCTCGTCGTCCTCGCGCGGGGCGCGGACGGTCTCGCGGTCCTCGCGGAGATCGCGGTCGCGGGGGTCGTACTCACGGTCCTCACGGGCACGGTCGTCACGGGCGCGGTCCGAACGGGCGGGACGCTCGTCCTCCGTCTCGTCGTCCCCGCCCTTGTCGTCACCGCGCATCTCCTCGACCTCGCTCTTGAAGATGCGCATGGACTTGCCCATGTTGCGCGCGAGTCCCGGAAGCTTGTTGGCCCCGAACAGCAGGATCACGAGCACGATCAGCAGCACGATCGCCCAGGGGTTGCGGAAGAAGTTCATGGAAGTCCCTTTCAACAGCGCCATGACTCAGCGCAGGCGCGCCCATCATCCCACAGCGGACTGGGCGTCGGACGGGCCGCCACGGCGACGGCTCGGCCCACCGCACGGCGGGTCGTCCCAGGGTAGCGCCTAGCGAGGGGTGTGACGTGCAGCGCCCGCGCGCGCCACAGTCACGATCGTGTCTCTGAGCGCGGCAGGGGACAGCACCTCGGCGGCGCCGGCGGATTCCAGCACCGCGTCCACGAGCGGTGCCCGCACCGGGCCCTCGAGTCGGGCGTAGGTCGCGCCACCACCGGCGCCGGCGCCGTCCGTGCCGTCCTCGCCGGGGCCGCCCCCGCCGTCGCGCAGCTGGGTGGCGGCGAAGGACTCGGCGATCCAGTGCCCGGCAGGCTCCAGGCGCAGCCACACCTCGCCCTCGACACGGCCGGAGAGGTCGGCGTCGACCCCGGGAGCGGGCCTGCTCATCGGGGTCCCGGCCGGCAGGATCTCCACGATCCGGTCCAGGCGGAAGCGGCGGCGGCCGCCGGCGAGCTCGCAGTCGGCCACGAGATAGGAGCGCGCCCCGTCGGACTCGATCCGCTCCGGACGGATCCTGCGCACGCTCGTGCCCGAGCGGTCCGTCGAGGAGTAGCGGATGGTCAGCGTCGCCTCGTCGGAGCCCTGCTCGGCGCGCAGCGCGGCGCCCACCGCGGCGAGCACCGTCTCGGCACGGTCGGCGGTGCGGGCGGCCCGCTCGTCGGCCGAGATCGCCTCGGCGATCTCCTCGCGGCGCGGGACGGGCGGGGCGGGGGCACCCTCGGCCGGCGCCTCACCGGACATCGCAGCCAGCAGCTTCGCCCGGGCGGAGTCGACGACCTGCTCCGCCTCGCCCGCGGCGGGCTCGAGGGCGGCGAGCCCGGCCAGCAGCGCCGTGATCTCGACGGCGCTGAGGCTGAGGGCACGGCGCAGCGGCTCCGCATTGCGCACCCGCACGGTGCCGTGCTGCCACTCCGCCTCGATGAGGTCCTCCCAGCCGGCGCCCATGTCGCCGCAGACGAAGAGCACCTGCAGGTCGTCCACCAGCTGCTTCTCGCTGACGCCGAGCGCCTCGGCGAGCTCGGCCAGGTCCGCCTCGCCGCGGCTCATGACGAAGGACGCGGCGGAGATCAGGCGCGAGAGGTGGTCGCCGCTCTGCGGGCTCACCCGGATCCGGGGGGCGGGGCGCGGCGCGGCGGCCTCGAGAGCCTCGAGCGCGGCGGTGCCCTCGTGGCGCGCGGCGACCGCCTCCAGCACCTCGGCGATCTCGGCGCGCCAGGCGGCGGGCTCGAGCAGCTCGACCCAGCGCACGTCGGCGAGGACCAGGCGGCGGGTCGCCGGGCGGGGCAGCTCGGGCAGGCGCAGCTGCTCGGCCTCGAGCGGGGCGACGGCGCGGTCGCGCAGGGCGAGCGCCTTGTAGGGGGCGGCCTGCAGCAGCGCGGAGGCCCGGTCGTCGCTGTCGAGCATCCGCTCGAGCACGTCGGCGAGGTCGATGTCGTCGCGGCGGGGCGCCTTCGCGGCGGGGCCCTCGGCGGGGAAGGACTCGATCCTCGAGGCGCGGAACACGCGGGGCGCGTCGCGGTCGCGGTCGTGGCCGTAGACGTACCAGTGCCCGTCGTGGACGCCGACGACCCACGGTTCGACATGGCGCTGAGCGGGGGCGCCGTGCGTGCCGCGATAGGTGAAGCGCACCGAGCGCCCGGTCACCACGGCGTCCAGCAGCGGGGAGAGCACGGGCAGGGACTCGACGGCGCCGCGCGGTGTGCGCCGCAGCAGGTCGGGGTCCGCGTCGTGGCCGAGGCTCAGCAGCTTCGCGCGCACGCGCCGGGCCGCTCCCCCGGCGGTCGCATCGTCCCAGGCGCGGCTCGCGGCGAGCAGCACCGTGTACTCCTCGGTCGTGAGATCGAGCACCGCCGTGGAGGGCGAGGCGTCGATCCGGTAGTGCACGGTGTTCTCGTCGAGCACGTCCCGCTCGGCGACGAGCGGGAGCCCGAGCTCGAGGATCGCGGCCTTGTCGCGCTCGAACATCCGCTCCGCAGCCTGCTCGGACGTCGCCTCGGCGTAGTCGGGGATGACGGAGAAGAGCTTCGCGCGGTCCATCCGCCGTCGCGAGCCGATCGTCATGATGACGTTGAGCAGTCTCTCCACGTTCTTCGAAGCCACCCGCCCAGACTAGCCGGACGGGATCACGGGGATGCGGAGCTTCCGCCGCGCGCCTCTAGGCTGGGGCCATGCTGCGATGGGAACGGGGCACCGTGAGTGCCGTGACCAGCTCCTGGCCCGGAGTGGACCGACTCGAGATCGATCTGGACGACGGGGAGGGGACGCTCAGCGCGATCGCCTACGAGGAGCTCACCGGGCGTCCGCGCGCCGGCGAGCAGGTGCTGCTGAACACCAACGCCGTGCGGCGCGAGCTCGGCACCGGCGGCGACGCGATGGTCGTGGCCCGCACCGAGGTGCTCCCCGAGGCCGCCGAGGTGCGAGGCCACATGGTCAAGGCCCGCTACACGCCGATGCAGACCATGGTCGACGCGCTCGACGACCCGGACAGCGAGCACTACGAGACGGTCCGGGCGGCCACCGGCATCGACGGGATGCCCGTGGTGGTCGCGGACCTGCACTCCTCCCTCCCTGCGATCGTCGCCGGGATCCGGGCGCGGCGCCGCTCGGCCCGGATCGCCTACGTGCACACCGATGCCGCGGCGCTGCCCGCCGTCTACTCGAGGAGCGCGGCCCGACTGCGCGAGGCGAACCTGCTCACCGCAGTGATCAGCGCCGGGCAGTCCTTCGGCGGCGACCTCGAGGCGGTCACGGTCCACTCGGCGCTGCTGGGTGCCCGGCACGTGGTCGGCGCGGACGTCGCGATCGTGATCCAGGGCCCGGGCAATCTCGGCACCGGCACCGGCTGGGGCTTCTCCGGCATCCAGACGGCGGAGTCGCTCCACGCGACCTCGGTCCTCGGCGGCGTGCCGATCGCGACCCTGCGGGTCTCGGAGGCCGACGAGCGGGAGCGGCACCGCGGCCTGTCCCACCACTCCTCCACCGCCTACGGGCGGGCGCTGCTCGCCCCGGTGCACCTGCCGGTGCTCCCCCGGACTGACTCCCGGTACAACTCTTTTCATGAGTCAGTGCGGAAACAGGTCAAGAGCACGATCCTGAAGCCGGCGAAGAAGCGCGGCGTGCTGCACCACCTCACCGAGGTCGATGCCAAGGGACTGCGCGATGCGCTCGAGGAGATGCCCGTGCGGATGACCACGATGGGACGGACCCTCGCCGAGGACTACGCCTCCTTCCAGTACGCGGCCCTCGCCGGGCGCTGCGCGGCCGAGCACGTCCGCGGCGCCGGCGGCGGCTCGGGCGGCGCGAAGGGCGAGTCCAAGGGGCCCAAGGGAGGCGCGAAGCGCTAGAGGCCCCGGCGCCGGCACGGGCCCGACGGGGTTGCCGGGACAGGCGACCGACGGAGTTGCCGGGACAGGCGACCGACCGAGTTGATCGACTCGAGGTACCAGGAAAGTGGTACCCGACGTCGAACAACTGGCCGTCCTGCCCTGCGCCGCGGCCGGCGGGGCCGTCCCGTGAGGTTGATCGACGTGAGGTACCAGGAAAGTGGTACCTGAGGTCGAACAACTGGCCGGGCGGAACCGCGGCGGTGCGAGCCGGGCTGCACCGTGGGGTTCTTCGACGAGAGGTACCAGCAAAGCGGTACCTGAGGTCGAACAACTGGCCGTCCGGCCGACCGATCCATGTCGGCCGTCCGATCCGCGTCAGCCGCGTCAGCCGCGTCAGCCGCGCTGGGCGTCGCCCTCGCCGTGGGCCTCGCCGCGCTCCTGGACCAGGTGCAGCAGGCGGTGCGCGGCGGAGATCGCCCGCTCCCCGTCGTAGCGCTGGATCGCGTGCAGCGGATGGGTGCGCCCGTCCGCGAGGTCGAGATGGGCCCAGGGATCGCCCATCGGGAAGCTGATCCCGAGCACCTCGGGCCATTCGAAGGTACGGGTGCGCATGAGGTTGCGGACCTCGAGCCCGTCGGGGCGGGCGACCACGCGCACCGAGGCCTCGAGATGGCAGAATAGCGCGATGAGCAGGCCGATCATGAGCAGGCCGAGCCGTCCGCCGAGCTGGAAGCTCGTGATCATGACCGCGCCGCCGATCATCCCGGCCATCACGATGGCGGCGGTGATGTAGGCGGCCCAGCGCACCGCCCGCGGACGGAACACCTCGACGGCGCGTGCGTCGTCCAGGCCCGGGGTCCCTGCGGCACTGCTCATCGGGATCTCAGATGCGGCAGGCCTGGATCGCCGTGACCAGGATGGCGCGGGCGCCGGCCTCGTAGAGCTCGTCCATCATGCGGTGCGCGGAGCGGCTGTCGACCATGGCGCGCACGGCCGACCACTCCCCGCCGTGCAGCGGAGAGACGGTCGGGGACTGCAGGCCGGGGGTGATCTCGACCGCCCGCTCCAGCAGCGCGGAGGGGATGTCGTAGTCGAGCATGACGTACTCGCGGGCGACGAGCACGCCGCGGATGCGCCGCTCGAGCACCTCGAGCGCGTGCTGCGCCTCGTCGTCCAGCTCCATGCCGGGGCGGGAGAACAGCACGGCCTCGCTGGTCATGATCGCCTCGCCGAAGGGCTCCAGACCTGCCTCGCGCAGCGTGGTGCCGGTCTCGACGACGTCCGCGATCACGTCGGCGACGCCGAGGCGGATCGAGGACTCGACCGCGCCGTCGAGGTGGACCACCTCGGCGCTGATCCCCCGCTCGGCGAGGTAGTCCTCCACGAGGTTCTCGTAGCTGGTGGCGATGCGGGAGCCCTGCAGCTCCTCGACGGTGCTGTGCGTCCCGGCGGGCGCGGCGAAGCGGAAGGTGGAGCGGGCGAAGCCCAGCGAGAGGATCTCCTGGGCCGGGGTGCGGGAGTCCAGCAGCATGTCCTGGCCGGTGATGCCGACGTCGACCGTGCCGGAGCCGACGTACACCGCGATGTCCCGGGGACGCAGATGGAAGAGCTCCACCCCGTTGTCCTCGTCGACCACGACCAGCTCCTTGGAGTTGCCGCGGCGGCGGTAGCCGGCCTCCTGGAGCAGGTCGGCGGCGGGGTCGGACAGGGCGCCCTTGTTGGGCACGGCGATGCGGAGCACGGATCCTCCTCGGCCGATGCGGCGGCCTCGAGACGGGTGGGACGGGAAGTCGGGGGCGAGCGGCGCGGGGCCGGCTCAGAGATGTCGGTAGACGTCCTCGAGGGAGATGTCCTTGGCGATCATCATGACCTGGAGGTGGTAGAGCAGCTGGCTCATCTCCATGGCGGCGTCGTCGGTGGACTCGTGCTCGCAGGCCATCCACACCTCGGCGGCCTCCTCGACGATCTTCTTGCCGATCTGATGGACGCCGGCATCGAGCTCCGCGACGGTGCCCGATCCCTCGGGTCGGGTGCGTGCCTTCTGGGTCAGCTCGGCGAACAGTGCCTCGAAATCCTTCACGGGACCAGGGTACGCGTCCCGGCAGGTGCTCCGCGGTGCGGACCGCCTGCCGGGCACGCGCCCCGCCCGTGGCTCAGCCGCGGCGGACCGTCGGGTCCAGGTGCGCGGTCTCGACCGTGACCCGGTCGGCCTCCGCGTCGCGGCGACGGCGCACCCGCCACCAGACGAAGAAGCCGGTGAGGGTGAACGCGCCGTAGAAGAGGTACATGAACGCGCTCGCGTAGTAGCCGGCGCTCCACAGCAGCGGCACGCCGACGAGGTCGACCGCGACCCAGATCAGCCAGAACTCGACCCAGCCCTTGGCCATGCCGAAGGTCGCCAGCAGGCTGCCCATGAAGATCCAGGCGTCGGCCCAGACCGGCTCGTAGGAGCCCAGCGCCCGGAACAGCGGGGTGAGCGCCGCGGTGCCGCCGACGAGCACGACGAGCAGCAGGGCGCGGGTGCCCCAGGAGGCCCAGACGGGCTCGACGGCGGTGCCGTCCTCGTGCTTCGCCTGGCGCCAGCGCACCCAGCCGTAGACGCTGGTGGCGATGAACATGATCTGTCGGCCGGCCTGGCCGAGCAGGTCGACGGAGTTCGGGTTGCCGAAGACGCTGCCGAGGAAGACGGTCAGCAGCAGGGCGTTGCCCAGGATGCCGATGGGCCAGGCCCAGACCTTGCGGCGCATGCCGCCGAGCGCGCTGAGCAGTCCGAAGACGTTGCCGAGCACCTCGCGGAGCAGGAGGAACTGGCCTCCGCCGAATTCGATCTTGGTGTCGAAGAGCCACTGCAGGAGATCCATGTCGGTCCTTTCACCTCGGATGCAGTGGCTCCGGGGGAAAAGGGTTGCCTGCGGGGCTCGGGGAGGCGTGCGCCGTCCCGGGACCTGCGGGACGTGCGCCTCTCATCCAGGCTGTACTGTCGGTGCCGGAGTTCCACCGGCTCCACCGCAGGATGCGGGTCGCGGACTGTCACCGCCGGCTCGGACTTTCACCGACCCCGGAGCACGTCACAGGATGTGACGGAGCAAGGATAGGTCAGTGCGAGGCGTGGGCGCCCGCCAGTTCGCGCAGGGCGGAGATCTCCTCGGCGGCGTCCTGCGCCTTGTAGATCGCGGAGCCCGCGACGAAGACGTTCGCGCCCGCCTCGGCGCAGCGCTCGATCGTCTCGCGGCTGACGCCGCCGTCGACCTGGATCGAGACCTCGAGGTTCGCCTCGGAGATCGCGCGGCGGGCCCGACGGATCTTCGGGAGCATCGTCTCGAGGAAGCTCTGCCCGCCGAAGCCGGGCTCGACCGTCATGATCAGCAGCATGTCGAACTCGCCGATGATGTCGATCAGCGGCTCGACCGGTGTGGCGGGGCGGAGGGCGACGCCGACCTGGGCGTTCTTGCGACGCAGGTCGCGGGCGAGCTTGACGGGGGCGCGGGCGGCCTCGAGGTGGAAGGTCACCGAGGAGGCGCCGGCCTCCGCGAAGACGGGGGCCTGGTTGTCGGCGTCCTCGATCATCAGGTGCGCGTCGATCGGGATGGGGCTGCGCTCGACGATCTGCTCGACCATGCTCGGTCCTAAGGTCAGGTTCGGCACGAAGTGGTTGTCCATGACGTCGACGTGGACGCTGTCGGCGCTGGAGATCTTGTCGAGCTCGGCGCCGATGGACATGAAGTCGGCGTTGAGGATGCTGGGGTGGATGAAGCTGGAGTCGGTGGAGTACGAGATGCTCACGAGCTCGGGGTTCCTTCCTCGGTGGGGACGGGGAGCCTGCGCAGCAGGCAGATGAACATGGCGTCGGTGCCGTGGACGTGGGGCCACAGCTGCACGTCGGGGCCCTCGCCCAGCTCGACCTCCTCCCGCACGGCGGGCAGCAGGCCGGCGCGGACGGCGGGGCGGGCGTCGAGGCGCTCGACGTCGTCGCGGCGCTTGAGGACGTCGGCGACGATCAGGCGGGTCTCGGCCAGGTGCGGCGAGCAGGTGACATAGGCGACGACGCCGCCGGGCGCGGTCGCGTCCAGCGCGGAGGTCAGCAGGTCGCGCTGGATCGCGCCGAGCTGGCCGACGTCCGCGGGGGTGCGGCGCCAGCGGGCCTCGGGCCGGCGGCGCAGCGCACCGAGCCCGGAGCAGGGGACGTCGGCGAGGACGCGGGAGAACTCCCCGGGCCGCTCGGCGCCGATGGTGGTGCCGTCCGCGGTGAGGGTGGTGATCTCGCAGCCGGCCTCGCGCAGGCTCGCCACCGCGCGGTCCACCAGCTCGGTGCGGTGCTCCTGCAGCTCGACGGCGAGGAGGTCGGCGTCGTGGTCGATGGTGAGCCCGCCGAGCAGGGCGGTCTTCCCGCCGGGGCCCGAGCAGAGGTCGAGCCAGTGGGCGTCGTCGGTGAGGACGAGGTCGTCGGCGCCAAGCGCGAGGGAGAGGGCCGCGAGCTGGGAGCCCTCGTCCTGGACGGCGACGCGGCCCTGCTTGACCAGGTCCATGCCGCCGGGGTCGCCGGAGGGCCAGGCGGCGGCGAAGACGGAGAGCCGGCCCTGGCTCGCGCCGTGGTCGATCAGCTCGTCGAGGTCGGTCAGCCCCGGGCGCATCACGAGCGAGACCGCGGGGGCCTGGTTCTGCGCCTCGAGCAGCTGGTCGATCTCGTCGCGGGAGCGGCCGTTCCCGGCGAGGGCGTCGGACAGGGCCCGCACCACCCAGCGGGGGTGGGAGTGGACGACGGCGAGATGCCCGGTGGGGTCCTTCTCGCGGTCCGGGGCGACCTCCGCGATCCAGGTGGCGAGGTCCTTCTCCCCCACCCGGCGCAGCACGGCGTTGGCGAAGCTCGCACCTCCCGCGCCGACCTCGGCGCGGGCCAGGGCCACGGTCTCGGAGGTCGCGGCGTGCGGGGCGACGGTCATGTCCAGCAGCTGGTAGGCGCCGAGGCGGAGCACGTCCAGCAGCGCGGGCTCGACCTTCGCCAGCGGTCGGTCCACGCAGGCGGCGATGATCGCGTCGAGCCGGCCCTGGGCACGCAGCGAGCCGTAGAACAGCTCGGTGGTGAAGGCGGCGTCGCGGCCGGAGACGCGGTGGCTGCGCAGCAGGCGGGGCAGGACGAGGTTCGCGTAGGAGTCCTCCTCGCGCACCAGGCGCAGCCCTTCGAGGGCGACCTGGCGGGAGGGGGTGGAGGCGCGGGAGCGCTCGGAGGGGCGGGAGGAGGACCAGCCGCGGCGCGGGCCGCCCTGACCGCGGGAGCCGGAGCGCTCACGGCCCTGCGCGTCGCGGGGTAGATCACGACGGTCGTCCCGCCGACCGCCCCGGTCATCGCGCCGGTCGCCGCGATCGTCCCGTCGACTGCCGCGGTCGTCCCGGCCTCGGCGATCGTCGCGGCCTCCGCGGTCGTCCCGGCCGCGCCGGCTGTCGTCGTGGCGGCGCCCGCCGCGTCGGTCCTCGCTCATGCGCGTGCTCCGTCCTGCTGGTCGTCCTCGAAGCGGGCGTCGGGGCCGAGTCCCGCCCCGCGTGCCCAGTCCGCCGCGCGCATCGGACGCTTCCCCGCCGGGGCGAGGGTCGCGATGGCGAGCGGGTCGGTGCCGGTGCCCACGAGCACCTGTCGCTTGGTGGCCGCGAGCGCGCCGGGGTCCGACGGGGCGCTCGCGCGCGAGGCCTCCTCGACGGACTCGAGGCCGAGGATCTTGGTGCGGGCCCCGTCCAGGAGCGTCCACGCGCCGGGCTGCGGGCTCATGCCGCGGATGTGCGCGGAGACCTCGTCCGCCGAGCGGGTCCAGTCGATCCGGGCCTCGGCGGTGGTGAGCTTCGCGGCGTGGGTCGCGGCCGCGTGGTCCTGCGGGGTGAGGGTCGCGGTGCCGTCCTCGAGCGCGTCGAGGGCCTCGAGCAGCAGCGCGGCGCCGTCCTCGGCCATCCTCTCGAGCAGCTCTCCGGAGGTCTCGAACTCGCCGATGGCGGTGGGGGCGGCGGCGATCACGTCGCCGGTGTCCAGGCCCTTCTCGAGGCGGAACACGCTCATCCCGGTCTGGCGGCGGCCGGCGAGCACGGCCCGCTGGGCGGGGGCGGCGCCCCGCAGCTCGGGCAGGAGGGAGAAGTGGAGGTTCACCCATCCGTGGCGCGGGATCTCGAGAGCCGCGGGCGGCACGAGGTTGCCGTAGGCGACCACGGGCGCGGCGTCCGGGGCGAGATCGCGCAGCTGCTGCTGCACCGCCTCGTCCCGCAGCGTGGCGGGGGTGAGCACCGGCACCCCGGCCTCGAGGGCGAGGGACTTCACCGGGGACGGGGTGAGCCTGCGCCCGCGGCCGGAGGGGGCGTCGGCGCGGGTGAGCACGCCGACCACCTCGTGGCGGGAGTCGAGCAGGGTGCGCAGGGAGGGGAGGGCGGCCTCGGGGGTGCCGGCGAAGATCAGACGCATGATGGCCCGAGTCTACGGTCCCACCGGCGGCTCCTGCCGGGCCGTGCCTACAGTGGAGGCCATGAGGCAAGCGCGGTGCGAGGGATGAGCGGGATCGACCCGATCCCGGGCCATGCGCTCGGCTCCCCCGCCTATCGACGGATGCAGCTGGCGCTGGTCTGCGCGGGCATCGCCTGCTTCGCCCAGCTGTACTCCCCGCAGGGGATCCTGCAGCTGATCTCCGCCGATCTCGGCATCGGGCCGGAGCAGGCGGCGCTGACGGTCTCCGCCGCGACCGCCGGGCTCGCGCTGGCGGTGATGCCGTGGTCCTTCGTCGGCGATCGCCTCGGCCGGCGTCCCGCCATGATCCTCGCCGTGATCGCGGCGACGGTGCTGGCCCTGGCAGCGGCCTGGTCGCCGAGCTTCCCGCTGCTGCTCGTGCTGCGCCTGCTGGAGGGGATGGCGCTCGGCGGGGTGCCGGCCCTGGCCATGGCGTATCTCTCCGAGGAGGTCGATGCGCGCTCGCGCGCGGTCGCGGCGGGCTGGTTCGTGGCGGGGACGACGCTGGGCGGCCTGTCGGGCCGGGTGCTGGCCACCCCGGTCGCCGATGTGCTCGGCTGGCGGGCGGGGATGACCGCGGTGGTGATGCTGGCGGTACTCGCCGCGGCGGGATTCGTGGCCCTCGCCCCGCAGGAGCGGCGCTTCGTGCCGCGGCGGCGGGCATCGGGCGGGTCCGTCCCGGGTGGACGGGCGGGCCGGCTGCTCGCCCCGCTGCGTGATCCGGGCCTGCTGGCGCTGCTGGCCTGCGCGTTCCTGCTGATGGGCGGGTTCGTCGCGGTCTACAACTATCTCGCCTTCCACCTCAGCGGCCCGCCCTACCTGCTGCCCGCCTCGCTGATCGGGCTGATGTTCCTCGCCTACCTGGGCGGCACCGCCTCCTCCCCGCTCGCGGGCCGGCTCGCGTCCCGGCACGGGCGCCTGCCCTTGATGCTGGGCGCGATGGCGGTGATGCTGATCGGCCTGCTGCTGACGCTCGCCGCTCCCCTGCCGGTGCTGATCCTCGGCCTGGTGCTGATGACGGCGGGCTTCTTCGGCGCGCACTCGGTCGCCAGCGGCTGGGCGGGCACGCGCGTGCCCGGCGCACGGTCCCAGGCGACGGGGCTGTACAACCTCGCCTACTACGCAGGCTCGAGCGTGCTCGGCTGGGCGCTCGGCTTCGTGCTCGCCGGGGCCGGCTGGGGCGGGGTGGTCGCCGCGGTGAGCGCGGCCGTGGTGCTCGCGGGCCTCGTCTCCGCGGCGCTGCTGCGCGACGTGGACCGGCCCGCCGCGTCGGCCGGGATCTCCTGAGCACCCGCACGCGGCGCCGTGACCCGTCGCCCGGGACCAGGGCGCCGACGTCACGGCCCCGGGCGTGCCCGTCCCGGCTCAGTACACGAGAGAGAACACCCACACGGCAAGGGTCATGGTCGTGGCGCAGATCAGCACGATGCCGATCAGGTTCAGCCACAGCCCGGCCGCCGCCATCTGCGGGATCCGCACGTAGCCGGAGCCGTAGGCGATGGCGTTCGGCGGCGTCGCGACCGGCAGCATGAACGCGCACGTCGCGGCGAGCGCCACGGGGATCGCCAGCAGCATCGGGTCCACGCCGATGCCGACGGCGACCGCGGTCGCGACCGGGAGGAAGGTCGCGGCGGTGGCGGTGTTCGAGGTGAGCTCGGTGAGGAAGAGGATCCCCGCGGCGACGATCGCGACGATCAGGACCACGGGCAGGCCGCCGATCCCGGCGGTGACCTCGCCGATCCACTCGGTCAGGCCCGAGGAGCTGAACTGGGCGCTGAGGGCGAGACCGCCGCCGAACAGCAGCAGCACGCCCCAGGGCAGCTTCACGGCCGCGTCCCAGTCCAGCAGGCGCACCCCGCGGGCGGCGCCGGCGGGCAGCACGAACAGCAGCAGCGCGACGACCATGGCGATGCCCGCATCGCCGATCGGCGGGTCGCCGGCCCCTGCGATCTGCCAGATCAGCGGGATGAACACCC
The DNA here is from genome assembly GCF_001293905.1 of Brachybacterium sp. SW0106-09. Classification (NCBI taxonomy): domain Bacteria; kingdom Bacillati; phylum Actinomycetota; class Actinomycetes; order Micrococcales; family Dermabacteraceae; genus Brachybacterium; species Brachybacterium sp. SW0106-09. The sequence goes on along the minus strand of NZ_BCAK01000001.1, from coordinate 151,311 downwards.
AGCTCAGCGCCGCGAGCACGAACACGGACAGCACGCGCACCTCGCCGGAGGAGATCCTCCCGAGTCCGCGCCGCTCCTCGCGGATCAGCTCCGCACCGCCGGGGATCTCGGAGATCTCGGGCTTGAACACGACCTTGGTCAGCAGCAGCCAGGCGATCAGCAGCAACACCACCGCGATCGGGGCGCCGACGACCATCCAGCGGCCGAAGCCGATCGTCACCCCGAACTCCTGGCTCATGTGGGCGGCGAGCAGGGCGTTGGGCGGGGTGCCGATGATGGTGGCGAGGGAGCCGATCGAGGCCGCGTAGGCGATGCCGAGCATCAGGGCGGTGCCGAACTTCGAGCGGACCGCTGAGCTCGCGGTGCCGGCCGATCCCTCGGCCTCGAGGTCGGGGTCGACGCCCTCCCCCGGCTCCTCGCCCTTGCGGGCGGCGTCCTCAAGCCGCAGCCGGTTCACGAGCACCAGCACCGAGACGCCGATCGGCAGCATCATCACGGCGGTGGCGGTGTTCGAGACCCACATGGAGATGAACCCGGTGGCGATCATGAAGCCGAGGATCAGCAGGGAGGGGCTGGTGCCGATGGCGCCGACGATCGCCAGCGCGATGCGCTTGTGGAGGTTCCAGCGCTGCATGGCCAGGGCGAGCATGAACCCGCCCATGAACAGGAAGATGATGTTGTTGCCGTAGGAGGCGCCGACGTCGTCGAAGCGCACCTCGGGGTTCAGCACCGGGAAGACCACCAGCGGGACCAGCGCGGTCGCGGGGATCGGCAGCGCCTCGGTCATCCACCACACGGCCATCAGCACCGCGGTCGCGGCGGTCAGCTTCGCGGCGTGCGGGACGTCCGCGGGCATGACGAGGTAGACCAAGAGCGCGGCGACCAGGCCGACGGCGAGGCCGAGGCGGCGCACCAGCAGCGTCCGGTGGGTCTCGGCCGGGGCGCGCTCACCTTCGGAGACGTCCGAGCGTCCCTCCGGCGCGGTGCGGTCCTCGGGGTCGGCGGCGGGGTCCGGGGCGTGGTGGTCGGACGTCGGGGAGGCGTTCGAGGCCATGGTGGGGGTCCCTTCAGCGCATCGTCGCGGCGGCAGGCGGTGACCCAGAACACTAGCGGATCGTTCAGAACACGTCCGGCGGATCGAGGCGGACGCGCAGGGAGCCGCGGTCCTTGCGGGCGCTGCGGGCCGCGACGCCGGACCGCAGCGCGGCGGCGAGCTCGCGGGAGCGGCGCGGCTCGATCCGCAGCACCGCACGAGCGCGTCCGGCCTGGTCGGGGCCCTCGAGGTCCACGGGGCCGAGCACCTCGGTCCCGTCCGGCAGCTCGGTCGTCTCGAGGAAGCCGCGGCAGGCCTCCCGCTCCCCCACCACCTCGGCGACACGCCGGAACGGGGGCAGGTCCAGCTCGCGCCGGTCCTCCAGCACCCGGTCCAGGAACAGCGCGGAGCGGTGGGCGACGAGGTCGCGGATGGCGGGGAGGGTCGAGGTGCCGACGACGAGCACCTCGCCGCCCTCCTCCGCGGTGCGGACCAGGGAGATGGCGCCGCGCCAGCGGCGGACGGCCTCGACGTCGGCGTCGAAGGCGGCGCGGCCCAGCATCGCGTCGGCGTCGAGCAGCAGGCAGGCGCTGTACCGGCCGGGCGGGGCGGGCTCGGCGCCGGGGGTCGCCACGACGATCCCGTGCTCGGGCACGGCCTCGTCCTCGAGCGGGCCGTGGGCGCCGCCGGCGACCTTCAGCGGCGCGTCGGGGAAGGCGCGGTGGAGCTCCTCGGCGGTGCGGGTGGAGCCGATGACCATGGCGCGCACGTGGGTGCGGTCGCACTCGGGGCAGCGGTAGCCGTCCTCCCGTCGGCCGCAGACGGTGCAGTGCAGAGGCCCGTTCCGGCCGCGCTGCGACAGGGGCGCCGCGCACTCGGGGCAGCGGGCGCGGGTGCCGCAGAAGGTGCAGGCGATCGCGGGGGCGTAGCCGGTGCGCGGCACCTGGACGAGCACGGGGCCCGTCGCGAGGCCCTTGCGCAGCACGCGCATCGCCTCCTGCGGGAGGCGGGAGCGGCCGGAGGGGCCCTCGCGGTCGCGGAGGTACTGGTCCATGGCCACGATGCGGGGGCGGACCGCGGTGACGGGGGCGGGCACGGGATCTAGGCGTGCGAGATAGCCGGCATCGGTGAGGGCGCGCATGGTGACCGACTCGCTCGCAGCGAGGAAGAGGAGGGCGCAGCGCTCCTCGGCGGAGCGGCACTGGAGCACGGTGCGGGTGTGAGGGTAGGGGGCGCGGGGCTCCTCGAGAAGATCGTCGGCCTCGTCCCAGCAGATCACGACGGCGAGGTCCTGCACGGGGGCGAAGGCGGCGGAGCGGCTGCCGAGCACGACCCGGGTCGCGCCGCGCAGGATCCGGCGGAAGGTGCGATAGCGCTTCTCGGGTCCCTCGGTGCCGGCGAGGACCTCGTGGGCGATGCCCCGCTCCGTCAGGACGCGGGAGAGCCGGGCGACGTCGCGCTGATCGGGGGCGATGACGAGGGCACCGCGGTCGGGGCCGAGCGCGGCGATCGACTCGGCCGCGATCGCGGTCCACGGGTCCACGGGGTCCAGCACGAGGGAGGCGCGGGGCACGGGGCCCTCCGCGCTCCCGGCACGGGAGAGCAGGGCCGCCAGGCCCGGGTAGCGGTCGCCGTGGCGCGGTGCGGCGAGGGTATCGGGAGGCGCCGCGGCCCGGTCGTCGCCGTCCGACGCCGCCGGCTCCTCCCCCGACGCGGCCTCATCGGCCGGCGCGAGCCCTGCGGTCGCCGCAGTCTCCTCGGAGGTCGCGGTGACCTCGTCCTCGGCAGGTGCTGGTGCGTCTGCGACCGCCTCCTTCTCCGCCGCGGCGCGGTCGGCCTTCTCTGCGCGGGCGTGACGGGGCGGGAGGGCGAGGCGCAGCACGTCGCCGACGGTGCCGGCGCTGCGCTCGGCGACGTCCTCGCACACCCGCATCATCGCGGGCGGGACGACGACGTCGTCGGAGACCAGGCGGTGCAGCGGGGCGAGGGCCCGGTCGGTGGTGGGCTCGGCGCGGCGCTCGAGCACGATCCCCTCGGTGTCCTTGCCGGAGAAGCGCACCCGCACACGCATGCCCGGACCGGCCGCGGCGGTGTCGGGGGTGACCGCGTACTCGAAGGGACGGTCCAGGTGGGGCAGCACGCCGACGAGGCGCACGCTCGCGACCGGCAGCTCGCTCACGACCTCGAAGCCGGCGGTGGTGCGCAGGCCGGGACCCCGGACCGTATCGGGGCGGTCCGGGGAGGTGGTGGCGTTCTCCGCGGCGGCGGGGACGGAAGCGGCGGGGGCCGCGAAGAGGGGTGCCTGGCCGTCGGCCGGTCCCTCCTCGCGCTCCCCCGCCGCTCCGTGGGCGGTGCTGGTCAGCGCTTGTGCACCGCCACCAGGTCGCACACGAAGATCAGGGTCTCACCGGGGGCGATGACCGGCGGGGCGCCGCGATCGCCGTAGGCGAGGTGGGCGGGGATCTCGAGGCGGCGGCGGCCGCCGACCTTCATGCCCTGGACGCCCTGGTCCCAGCCGGTGATGACCTGGCCGACGCCGAGCTGGAAGCGCAGCGGCTCGCCGCGGTCCCAGGAGGCGTCGAACTGCTCGCCGGTGGAGTGGGAGACGCCGACGTAGTGGACGTCCACGACGTCGCCGCGGCCGGCCTCCTCGCCCTCGCCGAGGATCTCGTCGGTGCTCACGAGCTCGGTGGGTGCGGGGCCCTCGGGGGCGTCGATCTCGGGCTTGGTGCGATCGCTCATGCGATGTTCCTCCTGTGGTGGATGAGAGGGTGCAGGGGTCAGTCTGCCGTGTGGGCGGCGTCGAGGACGTCGACGACGAAGATCAGAGTCTCCCCGCCGAGCTCGTGCGCCTCGGCGTCCTCCCCGTAGGCCTCGGCGGCGGGGATCACGAGCATCACCTGGGAGCCGACCTTGAGGTCCAGCAGGTTCTCGTCCCAGCCCTGGATCACCTGGCCGCCGCCCTGGACGAAGGAGAAGGGCGCGCCGCGCTCCCAGGAGGAGTCGAACGCGGAGCCGTCGGACCACTTCCAGCCGGAGTACTGCATGGTGAGGTAGTCGCCGGCGAGGGTGGTGTCGCCGGTGCCCTGGATCAGCAGCTCGCGGACGGTCTTCGCGGGCGGCTCGCCCTCGCCGGGGCCGGCGATCGACGGCACGCCGTTCCCGTCGAGGGACACCTCGGGATAGGTGCCGGAGGGCGAGCCGGCCGTGCCCTCCGCGCGCAGCGGGGAGACGACCCGGTCCACGTCGGCGACCTGGAGCAGGGAGCGGGCCTGGCCGCTCGAGTCCTGCTGCCATCCGGCCATCACGAAGCGGGAGCCGACCGTCGTGGTGGTGAGCACGTCGAAGGCGGCCTGTCCGATCGTGTCGACCGTGACCTGCACGCCGCCCGCCGGTGCGCCCTGCCACCACGACTGCAGCACCTCGCCGGAGCTCGCGTCGACGTAGAGGTCGCGCCAGATCACGGTGTCGCCGTCGGCGATGGTCGCGCCGTCGCCAGGGACCACGACCTGGGCCTTCGCCTCGGAGATCTCGAGCGGGGCGGTGAACTCGACCGTCGGCTCGGCGCCGAGGTCCTCGCTGACGGTCACGCCCGACAGGGCGTCGCCCCCGCCGTCCGAGGCACCGCCCGCGTCGGAGGCGTCGGAGCTGCTCCCGTCGTCGGTGCAGGCGGCGAGGCCGATGGCGGCGGTCGCGGCGAGGGCGGTGGTCAGCAGCGTGCGGCGGCGGATCAATGGAGGACCTTTCGGATCGGCAGCCCGTGAGCGGGCACCGCACCAGGGTACGGGGCGCTCGGTGGGCGGCGCCTGGGGCAGGGAGTGGCTGTCGTCTCAGGCGGCATGCGCCCGACGGCGGTGCTCAGGCGAGCGGCGGCTCGGCGGCGGGAGCGTCCTGCTCCCGGATCTCCGCCAGCAGGGCGTCGACGGCGGGCAGCTCGGTCGCGAAGGGGTCCATGACCTGCACCGGCATCGCGCCGCGGCGGGTGAGCCGCAGCGTGGTCCAGTCCACGACGTGGTCCACGCCGTGCTCCTGGGCGGCGGTGACCACCTGGCCGCGCAGGTGGGCGCGGGTGGTGGTCGGGGCGACGGTGCGGGCCCGCTCGATCCGCTCCTCGGGCAGGATCGCGGGGGCGAGGCCCCGTCGCTGCAGCGCGAAGAACACGCCGCGGGCGGGGTCGATGTCGTGATAGGCGAGGTCGAGCCGTTCGATCGCCGGGTCCTCGAGGTCGATGCGGCGACGCTCCCTCACCTGGGTGAACAGCCGCTCCTTGATCGCCCAGTCGAGGTTCTGCGCCGCCCAGGTCCGGTCCCCGGTGCGCACCGCGTCCAGGGCCTTCTGCCAGCTCTCGAGCACCTCGGTCTCCTCCCCTTCGGCGAGGTCGGCGACGTGGTCGAGCCAGCGCTGCTGCACCTCCAGCGCGCTGGTCGTGCCGCCGCCGGCGGTGGGCAGGGGTGCGGCGCCGGTGAGGTCGCGGGCCACGGCGCGGATCGCGGCGATGTCGTCGGCCAGGCCCAGCTCGGGCAGGGCCCTGCCCGATTCGATCGCGCGCAGCACCAGGTCGGTGGTCGCGAAGCGCAGGTGTGTGGAGACCTCGCTCATGGTCGAGTCGCCGACGATGACGTGGAGGCGGCGGTAGAGGTTCGCGTCCCCGTGCGGCTCGTCGCGGGTGTTGATGATGGGGCGGGTGCGGGTGGTGGCGGAGGAGACCGCCTCCCACATGTGGTCGCTGCGTCGGGAGAAGACGAACTGCGCGCCCGCCCCCTCGCCCGCCTCGCCGGGGACGGCGGGGGCGACGCCGCCGGCGCCGGTGACGATCTGGCGGGTGACCAGGAAGGGCAGCAGGTAGCGGGGCAGGCGGGTGAACTCGCCGCGCCGGTCCACGAGGAAATTCTCGTGGGAGCCGAAGGCGTTGCCGGCGGAGTCAACGTTGTTCTTGAGCAGGTGGATGCGGGCGTCCTGGCCGGCCTCGGCCAGGCGCGCATCGGCCTGGGCGGTGAGCTCGGCGAAGATCCGCTCCCCCGCCCGGTCCTGGGCCACCAGGTCCCACCAGTCGTCGCACTCGGCGGTCGCGTACTCCGGGTGGGAGCCGACGTCGAGGTAGAGCCGGGCGGCGTTGCGGAGGAACACGTTCGAGGAGCGGCCCATCGCGACGACGGGCCGGAACAGCTCCCTCGCGGCCTCCTCCGGCTCGAGGGCGCGGCTGCCGTCGGCGCGCACGCACACGAGCCCGAACTCGGTCTCCAGACCTCCCACTCGGCGCTTCATCGGGTCACTGGCCGCCCTTCTGCACGAAGGAGCGCACGAAGGTCTCGGCGTTGGACTCGAGGACGGAGTCGATCTCGTCGAGCAGGTCGTCGGTGCCCTGCACGGAGGCGAAGGTCTGGCCTCCGGTCAGCGTCTCGTCGTCGGGCGCGTTCTCGTCGGGGCCGCCGCCGGGGGCGTTCAGGGACTGCTGGGACATGGCGTCCTCCTTCAGGGGTGCGGGTGGGTCAGGATGCGGTGACGGCCCGGCGCAGCGCGTCGAGCACGTCGTCGAGGTCGGAGTCGGGGTCGATGCCGTGGCGGGCGCACCACTCGGCGCTGCCCAGGCGCGGGTCCGCCAGGCGCAGCCGGTGTCCGCCCGCGGGGCCCGCGACGGTGATCGCGTCCCAGCCGGCGGAGGGGACGTGAGCGCCGTGGGCGGAGATCAGCCCGCCGCGCAGGTGGGCACGGGTGCTGGTCGGGGCGGTGGTGATCGCGTCCTCGACCTCGTCGGCGCCCACGAGGGTGCCGACGGCGCCGGCGGCGCGGAGCCTGTCGAACAGGCCCTTGCCGGGGCGGAGGTCGGAGTACTGCAGGTCGACCATGGCCAGCCGCGGATCGGACCAGTCCAGGCCGTGCCGGGCCCGGTAGCGCTCGAGCAGGGAGAGCTTGGCGACCCATTCGACGCGGGAGGCGGCGCGCATCGGGTCCTCCGCGAGGAGGTCGAGGATCTCGCCCCAGGCGCGGAGCACCTGCGCGGTCTCCTCGTCGGCCGCATCGGCCGCGGCGGAGAGCGCCTCGAGATGGGCGCGCTGGATCTCGAGGGCGGTGAGCTCGCGGCCGTCCGCGAGCGGTACCGTCGCCCGCAGGCTCGGGTCGTGGCTGATCGTGCGCACGGCGGCGACCGGGTCGGCCAGCGCCAGGTCCGGCAGGATCCGCTGCCCGGTGCGATGCTCTGCCTCGAGCGCGGCGAGGACGAGGGAGGTGGTGCCGAGCTTGAGGAAGGTGGACTCCTCGAGCAGGTTCGCGTCCCCGATGATCACGTGGAGGCGGCGGAAGCGGCCGGGGTCCGAGTGCGGCTCGTCGCGGGTGTTGATGATCGGGCGGTTCAGGGTGGTCTCGAGCCCGACCTCCGCCTCCATGAAGTCCGCGCGGGAGGAGAGCTGGAAGCCGGGCTCCTGCCCGCGGGTGCCGAGGCCGACGCGGCCCGCACCGACCAGCACCTGCCGGGTGGCGAAGAAGGGCAGCAGCGCCTCGACGATCCGCTCGAAGGGCACGTCCCGGTCCACGAGGTAGTTCTCGTGGGTGCCGTAGGAGGCGCCCTTGCCGTCGGTGTTGTTCTTGTACAGGGCGACCTCGGGGATCCCGTCGGCGCCGGCGAGGATGCCCATCGCCCGCCGGGCGATCTCCTCCCCTGCCCGGTCCACGACGACTGCCTCGCGGGCGCGCAGGACCTCCGGGGCGGAGTACTCGGGATGGGCGTGGTCGACGTACCAGCGGGCGCCGTTGCGCAGCACCGCGTTGCCGATGGACCGCTGCGAGGCCCAGGCGAGGACCTCGGCGTCATCGCCCTCGGGCGCGACCTCCGGGCCCGTCACGGGCGCGTCGAGCTCGACGCTCGGCACATGGGCGTCGCGCACCTCGTCCGTGAGCTGGGTGGGATGGGCGGCGGCGCGCTGCATCTCGAAGCCGCGCGCGTCCCGCAGCGGGGTCTCGTCGCCGTAGTCCCAGCGCACGCGCCGGCCGCGCTCCCCCTCGGCGGGGTCGAGCAGGGCGTAGGCGCCGACGACGAGATGGGACAGCAGGATCGAGCTGCCGGCCCCGGCGCGGGCGCGGTCCTCGACATCGGCGTGCAGCACGCCGAACTCGGTCTCGATGCCCATCACCCGTTCGGTGGTGAGGGCGGGTCGGTTCTGCTCGGTCACGCGGAGACCTCCTCGGCAGCGGCGGCGTCCTCGGGCCGGCTGCGGTCCTGCAGCGGGACCACGGCCTCGACCCGGCGGCGGGAGCGGCCGGGCAGGCCGGTCACCCGCGCCCAGTCCTCGGCGTGGGCGGCCGAGGGCATGTCCTCGTTCTCCGCGAACTCGACCCGGATCGCCTCGGTCAGGTGCTCGGAGCCGACGCCGACCTCGCCCGTGGCGATCTGGTCCTTCACGGCGAGCTTCTTCGCCCGGTCCACGATGTTGCGCAGCGTCGCCCCGGAGACGAAGTCGCGGAAGTGAAGTGTGTCGTGGCCGCCGTCGGCGTACTCCACGCGCACGTAGGCGGTGGCGGGGCCCTCGGCGTAGATCTCGCGCACGGCGAGGTCCAGCAGCGACTCGCGGTCCTCCCGCACGGGCACGTCCTCGCCGAGGTACAGGCCGAGGATCTCCCGTCCGGCGCGGGCGTTCGGGCGGCGCACCCGGATCTTCACGTCCAGGCGGCCGGGCCGCAGGATCGCCGGATCGATCATGTCCTCGCGGTTCGAGGCACCGATGACGATCACGTTGTCCAGGCCCTCGACGCCGTCGATCTCGGCGAGCAGCTGGGGCACGATCGTGGTCTCGACGTCGCTGGACATGCCGGTGCCGCGGGTGCGGAACAGCGCCTCCATCTCGTCGAAGAAGATCACCACGGGGTGGTCGGCGGCGGCCTTCTCCCGCGCCCGCTCGAACACCAGGCGGATCGACCGCTCGGTCTCGCCGACGTACTTGTTCAGCAGCTCCGGGCCCTTGACGTTGAGGAAGGCGGAGTTCGCCAGCGCGTCGTCGACGCTCACCCCGCGCACCTCGGCGCTGCGCAGCACGAGCTCGTGCGCGACGGCCTTCGCGATCATGGTCTTGCCGCAGCCGGGCGGGCCGTAGAGCAGCACGCCCTGCGGGGGCCGCAGCCCGTAGGTGCGGTAGAGGTCCTGCTGCAGGAAGGGCAGCTCGACCGCGTCGCGGATCGCCTCGATCTGCTCGCCGAGCCCGCCGATCTCGTCGAAGGACACCTCCGGCACCTGCTCGAGCACGAGGTCGGTGATCTCGGCGCGGTCGATCCGCTCGAGCACGAGCTGGCTGCGCAGGTCCACGAGCACGTGGTCACCGGGGTGGAGGGTCTCCTCGGCGAGGGCGCCCGCGCGGCGCAGCACGCGGGTGTCGTCGGGCGCGACCGCGACGAGGACGCGCGAGTCCGCGAGGGCCTCGACGACCGGCACGACGTTGCCGGAGTCGCCCTGCGGCACCGCCTCGACCGCGGCGAGGGCCTCGTTCAGGCGCAGCTCGGTGCCGGGGGTGAGGGCGTCGAGGTCGAGGCTCGCGGCGGTCGCGACGCGCAGTCGTCGGCCGTTGTGGAGCACGTCGATGGTGGTGCCCTCGCAGCGGCGCAGGAAGGTGGCGTAGGAGTTCGGCGGGTCCCCCACCCGCTCGAGGTCGTTCTTGAGCTCGACGATCTGGGCGCGGGCGGAGCGCAGCCCGCTGACCAGTCGCTCGTTGTGGGCGGCGAGCTTCTCGAGCTCGGCGGTCATCTCCGCGTAGGTCATCATCGTCGTCTCCTCCCCGTGGGGCGGGTTCCTCGGTGGTCTGTGATGGTGCCGCTCAGCGGTCCCGGCCCTGGCGGATGTCGCGCAGGGCGCGCTTGAGCTTGCGGGGTGCGACGCCGCGCTCGCCGACGTCCTGGGCGGTCCACTCGCCCGAGCCGCCGCCGAAGCCCTCGTTGTCGGGGTGGTTCAGCTCCTCCTCGTCGCGGGAGCCGGGCGCGGGCCGGGTCGCGCGGCGCAGCGCCTGGGTGCCGTGGGCGGTGCGGCGGGCGGTGAGCAGGAAGCCGGTGTGAGCGTTCATGCGGTGCTCGGGGCGCACGGCGAGGCCCTCGAGGTGCCAGGGACGCACGAAGGACTCCCAGGCGTGGGGCTCGGTGAACTCGCCGTGGTCGCGCAGCGCCTCCGCGGTGCGGGAGAGCTGGGTGACGGTGGCGACGTAGGCGAGGAACACGCCGCCGGAGACGAGCACGTCCGCCGCGGCCTCCACGCACTCCCAGGGGGCGAGCATGTCCAGGACCACACGGTCCACCGCGGCAGTGCCGAGGGTGGGGGCGACGTCCTGGAAGTCGCCGACGGTGAGGTCCCAGCGCGGGTGCAGCGCCTCCTCCTCGAGCCCGAAGAAGGTGCCGACGTTCTCGCGGGCGACCTCGGCGAAGTCCTCGCGACGCTCGATGGAGTGGACGGAGCCCCCCGGGCCGACGGCGCGCAGCAGCGCGGTGGTCAGCCCTCCCGAGCCGACGCCGGCCTCGAGCACGCGCGCCCCGGGGAAGATGTCGCCCCACATGAGGATCTGCGCGGAGTCCTTGGGGTAGATGATCGCGGCGCCTCGCGGCATGGCGAGCATGTAGTCGGCGTACAGGGGCCGCAGCGCCTGGTAGCGGATGCCGTGGCTGTTCTCGACGACGGTGCCGTCCTCGGCGCCGATCAGCTGGTCGTGGTGGAGCACGCCGCGGTGGGAGTGGAACTGCCCGCCCGGCTTCAGGGTGATGGTGTGCAGGCGGTTCTTGGAGTCCGCGAGCTGGACCTTGTCGCCGAGGGCGAAGGGTCCGGTGCGGTCGAGGCCGCGACGGGGCGCGCGGGGCGCGGGGCCCGACGCCGTGTCGTCGGCGGCGGGCGGCGGCTGAGAAGTCATGCTCTCCAGCATAGGGCCGGACCAGCGCGGTGACCGGGCCTGTTCACCGTCCGCGCAGGAGCGTGTTCACGTCGGCGCTGAGGATCACGCCCTGCGGCCGCCCGTCGGGGTCGACCACGAGGTAGACCGGCGCGGGGCGCGCGAGCATCGCGGAGACCAGCTCCTCGCCGCCGAGGCCCGTGCGCAGCGCGACCACGTCCCCGACGGGCTCGGCGACGGCGGAGGCGGGGACCTGCTCGCGGTGCTCGGGCGGGACCGCGGCGACGGCCTCGGGCTGGAGGCGCAGCGCCCGGCCGACGGTGCCGGGGCGCGGGGAGGCGGGATCGAGCAGCAGCACCTGCTCCGCCCCCGGCGCGTCGGGCAGGCCGGCGAGCGGGGTGTGCGGGGCGAGCAGGCGCACCGGGCGGGCGAGCGCGGCGGCGTCGAGCGCCCCCACCCGCTCCTGGGCGCGCGCCTCCTCCAGGGCGCGGCTCGCCCCCTGCCAGAGCAGGCCCGCGATGAGCAGCGCCCAGACCAGGGTGAGCAGGGAGAACCCGCCCGCCCCGCCGAGGCGCACGATCCGCGACAGCGGCAGCACCACCACGCCGACGGCGATGGCCCGTCCGATCCAGGCGGTGATCCGGGTGCCGAGGACCGGACGGCGCAGGACCGCGCCGAGCAGGGACTCCAGCGCCCGCCCGCCGTCCATCGGCAGGCCGGGGAGCAGGTTGAACAGGGCGAGGACCACGTTCAGCCAGGTCGCGAAGGAGGCGGCGACCGAGAGCACCGTGCCCTGTGCCGCGATCGCGGCCAGGGCGCCGGTCGCCGCGGCGAGCAGGCCGTTGCTCGCGGGACCGGCGAGGGAGACCAGCACGGACCCGATCGCGGGCATCCGCTCGGCCCGGTACTGCGTGTGCCCGCCCCATAGGGTCAGCGCGATGTGGTCGACCCTCGCCCCGAAGGCGCGGGCGACGAGCGCATGGGCGAGTTCGTGGACCAGCACGGAGAGGATGAGGAACAGGCCCAGGCCGAGGGCGACGAGCGCGCTCCGCCCGACGGAGAGGCCCGGGCCCTGCAGGGAGGGGAACATCAGCACGGCCACCAGCAGCACCGTGACGAGGGTGGCCGGGCTGACCTGGAGCGGCGGCAGCGCGCCGATCCTCAGCATCGTCCGTGGCATGGGGCCTCCTCGATCGCGGGGCGGCTCCCCGGTGCAGGGCGAGGATAGTCCCTGCTCCTGCGTCCCGGCTCAGGACGGGCCGGCCCCGGCAGGAGGGGCCGACGAGCCTATGATGGAGTGATGAGTCGAATCGCCATCACGGCCTTCAGCGGGTGGAACGACGCCGGCGAGGCGGCCACCGGGGTGATCGAGCATCTCCTCGAGGTGTGGCCCTCGCGGCCCGTCGGCGCGGTCGACGCCGAGGAGTTCATCGACTTCCAGGTCAACCGGCCCGAGATCCGCACCACCGAGGAGGGGCTGCGGGTCGTGGACTGGCCCGACACCCGCCTGCACCTGATCACCCCGCCGCGGGGTCCGGAGATCGTCGCGGTGCTCGGACCGGAGCCGTCGCTGCGCTGGAAGAGGTTCTGCGACGAGGTGCTCGAGCAGCTGCAGGCGCTCGACGTCTCCTCGGTGGTATCCCTCGGCGCGCTGCTCGCCGACTCCCCGCACAGCCGTCCCCTGCCGGTCTCCTCGCAGGTCGAGCCGGTGCCCGCGCAGCGGGTCGAGGACTCCGAGCTGTACTCGGGACCCATCGGGGTGCCGACGATCCTCGCCCGCCGCACCGCGAGCGCGGGGCTGAGGACGACGAACATCTGGGTGCAGGTCCCCCACTACGTCTCCCAGAACTCCTCCCCGAAGGCGGTGCTGGGACTCGTGCGCGAGGTGCAGGAGCTGATCAGCGCGCCGATCCCGGTCGGCGAGCTGGTGGAGGACGCCGAGGCGTGGGAGCGCGGGGTGGACGAGCTGGCCCGCACCGACGAGGACGTCGCCGAGTACGTGCGGCGCCTCGAGCGGGCGCAGGACGCGGCCGAGCTGCCCGAGGCGAGCGGTGACGCGATCGCGAAGGAGTTCGAGCAGTTCCTGCGGCGCCGCCGCGAGACGGACTGAGCCCCTCCCCGCAGGCTCAGCCGGCCAGCGTGATCCCGAACAGGGCGTCGACCGCGGCGGCCACATCGCCCGGGGCGTCCGCGGGCAGCTCGCGGCCCGCGGTCCCCGGGAGCTCGTCGCCCGCGCACCAGGCGTCGAGGGCCGCGAGCGCCGCGGGGGTGTCGAGGTCGTCGCGCAGCGCGGCGCGGAGAGCCTCGACGACGTCGGGGCGGAGGTCGCGGCGACGGGAGGCGGCGCGATAGGCCTCCAGGCGCTGCTGCGCGCCCTCGAGCTCCGTGTCCGACCACTCCCAGTCGCTGCGGTAGTGGTGCGCCATGAGCACCAGGCGGATCGCCATCGGGTCGACGCCGTCGCGGACGAGGCGGTGGACGAAGACGAGGTTGCCGAGCGACTTGCTCATCTTCTCGCCCTCGTGGGCGACCATCCCGGCATGCGCGTAGGAGGTCGCGAAGGGACGGCCGAGGCCGACCGCATGGGCGGCGCTGAGGTCGTGATGGGGGAAGACGAGGTCGCTGCCGCCGGCCTGGATGTCGAAGGGCAGGTCCAGGCCCTCCTCGGCGATGGAGACGCACTCCACGTGCCAGCCGGGGCGGCCCCGGCCGAGGGCGCCGCCGTCCCAGGCCGGCTCCCCCTCGCGCTCGGCGCGCCACAGCAGCGGGTCGAAGCGGCCCCGCTTGCCCTCGCGGTCGGGGTCCCCGCCCCGGTCGGCGAAGACCTCGAGCATCTGCTCCTCGGTCCAGCCGGAGACGTCGCCGAGGGCGCCGTCGAGGGAGAGGTCGTGGTACCAGTCGTCGCCCTCGGCATCGGGGGTCGGCACCTGGTAGGCGCGGCCCCGCTCGCGCAGGGTGTCGACGGTGGCGATGATCTCGTCCATCGCCTCGCTCACGGAGCGGTAGGTCTCCGGCGCGATGATGCGCAGCGCCGCCATGTCCTCGCTGAACAGCGCGACCTGGGACTCGGCCAGCTCGCGCCAGTCGACCCCGTCACGGTCGGCGCGCTCCAGCAGCGGGTCGTCGACGTCGGTGATGTTCTGGGCGGTGGTGACCCGGAGTCCGGAGTCCACGAGCGCACGACGCATGAGGTCGGCCGCGTGATAGGTCGCCGCATGGCCCAGGTGGGTCGAGTCGTACGGGGTGATCCCGCAGACGTAGAGGCGGGCGTGTCCCGGCACGAGCGGCGTCACGGGGGCGATGCGCCCGGTGCGGGTGTCGAACAGCCGCAGCGGCGTCGTGGAGGCGGGCAGCGGGGTCAGCTCAGGGGTGGTCCAGGATTGCACCACTCGATCATACGGTCGACGCCCTCGACGTGGGATCAGGCACCGCCCAGCGGTTCCACCGCCCCGAACCACAGCAGTGCGAGGAGCAGCAGACCCGCCACCACGCGGTAGACCACGAACATCATGTAGGAGTGGTTCTCGATGATCTTCATGAACCACACGATCACCGCGAAGCCCACGCCGAAGGCGACCACGGTCGCGACCAGGATCGCCAGCAGCGAGGGCTCCCCCGCCGCCGCGGCGGCGGCGCGCCCGTCGGCCGTGAAGAGCACCGGGACCTCCTTGGCGGCCTTGTAGAGGCCGGAGGCGAAGACCGCGGGCACGGCGAGCAGGAAGGCGTAGCGGGCCGCAGCCTTGCGGGTGTATCCCATCAGCAGACCGGCGGTGATGGTGCCGCCGGAGCGGGAGACTCCGGGGATGAGCGCGAGCGCCTGGGCGAGGCCGAACAGGATGCCGTCGCGCACGCTGAGCTCGGTCAGCTCCTTGCGCTGGGGAGCGAAGCGGTCCGCGAACCCCAGCAGGATGCCGAAGACGATCAGCATCGTCGCCGTGATGTAGAGATTGCGCAGGTTGTGGTCGATCTGACTCTCGAAGAGGAGGCCGAGCACGCCGATCGGGATCGAGCCGAGGATCACCAGCCAGCCCATCCGCACGTCGGGATCCGAGTGCGGGACCTTGCCGGCCAGGGCCCGGAACCACTTGCCGATGATCCGGGTGATGTCGTTCCAGAAGTAGATCAGCACCGCGGTCTCGGTGCCCAGCTGGATGATCGCGGTGAACGCGGCGCCCGGGTCCTCCCCCGGGTTCATCAGCTCCCCGACCACGCGCACGTGCGCGCTGGAGGAGATCGGGAGGAACTCGGTCAGACCCTGGACCAGGCCCAGGATCACCGCCTCGATGAAGGACATGGACTCTCCTCGATGGACTCGCGCTCGGGGGTCGCCGCGGACGGCGTCGCGGTCGCGGCAGCGCCGCGATCGACCCCGCACAGCGTACGCGGCGCCGGGCCGATGCCCGGCGCCGCGCGGCGCTGATGAGGTGAAGACTGCGTGGAGGTCCGGCGGACGAGCTGGGACCGCCCGCCGGGCGGTGCGCCCGGACCGGCCGGAGCCTCAGCCGAGCGCGACCTCAGCGGTCCTCGTCGTCGTCCTCGTAGTCCTCGTCGTCATCATCGTCGTAGTCGTCGTCGTCCTCGAAGTCGTCGAGATCGTCGAAGTCGTCGTCCTCATCGTCCTGGTCGTCATCGTCCCCGTCGAAGACGATCAGCGGGGTGGCGATGTCGTACGCGTCGAAGAGGGCGTCGTCGTAGGTGTCGAAGGCCGTGGAGAGCTGCTCGGTGGCGGCGTCCAGGGCCGGGTCGTCGTCACCGCGGGAGGCGGCGGCCGCCTCGTAGTGACGCTCGAGGGCGGCGATCAGC
Source organism: Brachybacterium sp. SW0106-09 (assembly GCF_001293905.1). NCBI lineage: Bacteria > Bacillati > Actinomycetota > Actinomycetes > Micrococcales > Dermabacteraceae > Brachybacterium > Brachybacterium sp. SW0106-09. Next base: position 135,624 of record NZ_BCAK01000001.1, on the reverse strand, counting down.
GCAGCGAGAGCGGAGCGAGGATCCGTGTTCATGGTTGGACCGTACATCGTCCGAGGGCACAATGGACAGGGGAGAACGGCGGGCCGTCCCCGTGATCCCGCGCCGGGATGCGCAGGCGACCCCCCGCACCGCAGCGACCGTGCCGCATCTCACGCCGCGACGGCCCCGTCGCAGGTCATCGCACTCAGGAGGAACTGTTGATCCGACCCCGCACCCCGCTCACCGCCGAGGTCCAGCACGTGAGCGATCCCCGTGGCCGTCGCGACCTGCCCGTGGAGCGAGGGCGCCGGCTCGAGGACTACGAGTACCAGATCATCACGGTCCCCCGCGGCAGCTCGATCGGCCAGGTCCGCGCCGAGCTCGCCGAGCAGGCGGAGTACGGGCGCTGGGAGCATGCGCGCACCCGCCTGTACATGGGCGGCGGGAAGAAGGTCTGGATGCGGCGGCGGATCATCCGGGTGCAGTCCACGCTGTAGGGCAGTCTCCGGGCGGCGGCAGCCCGTCGTCCACATCCCTCGCGCCGGCCGGGCGCGGACCGTGCGGATCTGGTGGGATGGGCCCGTGCCCGTCCCCTCCCCGCTCCTCCTCGCCGTGCTGCTGGTGGTCTACCTGCCGCCGGCGGCGGTGCTCGCCTGGCACGACGGCACCTCGCACCGTCTCCCGAACCGCTGGGTCGCCGGGCTCACCGGCGGGGTCGGCCTCGCCCTCGCCGTTCTCGCGCTGCTGGTCCCCGCACTGCGTCCCGCCCTGTCCGCGGCGTCGGTCCTCGCCCTGGTGCTCGGGGCCGGGGCGATCCTCCTGGGGCTCCTCGCCCCGTCGCTGCTGGGGATGGGGGATGCGAAGACGGTGCCGGTGGTGGTGCTGATGGCGGCGGCGCTCGGCGGGGAGGTGCTCCTGGCGGGGCTGCTGGCAGGGATGCTCCTGGCGGGGGTGCTGGGCGGCATTGTCCTGCTCGCGACCCGCCGTGCGGGGGCGCGCATCGCCGTCGGACCGGTGCTGCTGGCCGTCCCGTTCCTGGGGCTGCTGGGCGCTCCCCTGGTCGCCGCGGCGCTCGGCACCGCCTGAGCGGCAGCACCCGGACGGCAGCGCCTGGACGGCACCGCTCGGACGGCACCGCCTGGGCGGTCGCGGGCGGGCCCGGGCTCAGCGGCCGCGCCGGCGCTGCCGGGCGACCTCGTAGAGGGCGAGGGACCCGGCCACGGAGGCGTTCAGCGACGAGGCGCTGCCGCTCATCGGGATCTCCGCGATCGCGTCGCAGGCCTCCCGCCACCCGGCGCTCATCCCCACGGTCTCGTTGCCGACGACCAGCAGCGTCGGACCGGTCAGGTCGACGTCCGCGACCTCGTGACCGCCTGCCTCGTCCAGCCCCAGCACCGTCCACGGCTCCCCCGCGGCCCGACGACCCTCCACCCACTCGAGCACCTCGCGGTGCGAGGGCGCGCGCAGGACGGGCACGGCGAAGACCGAGCCGGTGCTCGCCCGGATCGCGGCGGGATCCCAGGGATCGGCGGCGTGGCCGGTGACCACGAGCCCTGCGCCGCCGAGCGCGTCGACGGAGCGGGCGAGGGAACCGATGTTCCCCGGCCCCGTCGGCCGGTCGAAGACGACCACGGTCGAGCGCGGCCCGGCCTCGAGGCGGGAGAGGTCGTCCTCGGGCATCGCGGCGACGGCCAGCAGCTCGGGGGCCCCGTCCTCCTTCTCCCCCAGCTCGGCCATCAGCTCGGGGGCGAGGTGGACGACGGGCGCCGGCGAGGACTCGAGCAGCTCGCGCGCCCAGCGGGAGGGGTTCTCCCTCGAGTCGGTCAGCAGCGCGCGGATCTCGTGGCCGTGGTCGATCGCCTGGGTGATCGGGCGGACACCCTGGACCAGCATCTCCCCGGCCCGGCTGCGCTTGGTGCGGTTGGTCAGCAGGGCCTGCCACTGCTGGAACTGCGCGTTGCGGCGCTCGACGCGGCGCGCGGTGCGGTGCGGGGCGCGGCGGGGGTCGCGAGGGCTCATGCCCCGGCCCCGTCGTAGCCGAGCTGGCGCCAGGCCTCGTAGACGGCGATCGAGACCGAGTTGGCGAGGTTCAGGGAGCGGCGGGCCGGGAGCATCGGGATCCGCACCCGGGAGGTGATGCGCGGATGGGCCATGACCTCCTCCGGAAGCCCGGTCGGCTCGGTGCCGAAGAGCAGCACGTCCTCCCGCCGGTACCGGACCTGTCCGAAGGCGGTCTCGGTGCGCGCGGTGAAGGCGAAGACCCGCGCGTCGGGCACCGCGGCGAGGGCGGTCTCGAGATCCGGGTGGATGCTCACCTCGGCGAGGTCGTGGTAGTCCAGTCCTGCTCGGCGCAGCTTCGCGTCCTCGAGGTCGAAGCCGAGCGGCTCGATGAGGTGGAGGCGGGCGCCGGTGACGGCCGCGAGACGGATCGCGTTGCCGGTGTTCCCGGCGATCGCCGGCTCGTGGAGGAAGACGTGGACCATGGGGAGGATTCTCCCACGCACCGTCCCCGTCCCCTCACCAGTGCGCCGCCTGCCGGATCCCGGCGTCGCGCAGCGCCTCCCACCACTGCCCGTCGCGCAGCAGCTGCGTCTCCCGCTCCCTCACCGCAGGGACCCCGGCGCCCGCTGCGGAGGGATGCATGACGAGCTCGGAGGTCCCCGGCGGGAGCAGTGCGAGCCCGCTCGTGAGCGACGTGCGCAGCGCGTCGACGGAGGGCGCGGTGCCGTGGTGGGAGAGCAGCGCGGCAGGCAGGGGCACGCCGAGGGCGTCGGCGAGGTGCACTGCGGCGGAGTGGACCCCGCGGGCCGCGACGGGGAGGGCGTCCGTGCCCGGGAAGGGGTCCATGCTCCGCGGCAGGCGGAAGCCGAGTCCGTGCCGGGCGCACCAGCGCAGCGTCGCCTCCAGCAGCGCGCCCGACCGCAGGCTGTACAGCGCCGTGGTGTGGAAGTCCGCCGCGCCGGGCTCCAGGCCCCGCCCCCGCATCCAGGCGAGCTGGGCGTCGAACTCCTCGACCGCCTCGTCGAGGTCGAGCTCCCTGGCGAGGCGTCGCGGGTCCGTGGTCATCGCGCCGCCCCGCTCCCGCAGGCTCGCTCCGTCGGACAGCGGCCGCCACGGGGGCAGGTCCGCCTCGCCCATGAGGGCCAGGTGCAGACGGGGCGTGAGGCCCGCATCGCGCAGTCGTGCCGCGGCGCGCGGCGACTCCTCGGTCACGGTGAGCAGCGTCGCCGCGCTGATCAGCCCCTCCTGTCCGAGGGCGATGATCACCGCGGTGCCGGCGGGGTCGCGTCCGAGGTCGTCGGCGGTGACGACCAGGCGCCGCTCGTGCTCCTCGGCCCTCATGCACGCCGCCCGGTCCGCACGGCGACGTCCGCGGACGGCTCGGCGGCGCTCCGCTCCGGCGAGGGGACTCTGACCAGGTGCGCCGAGAGAGCGCCGAGGGCGCAGAGCAGGAAGGGATAGACGCAGAGATAGACGCGGAAGGCCTGGCCCGGGTCAGTGCCGGGGCTGTTCCCGGAGTGATACCCGAAGAAGGTGCCCAGAGAGGCGAGGGCGAGGCCGCTCACCGCGCCGCTGAGGCGTCCGAGGGCACCGGTCACCTAGAGGAACAGGCCCTCGCGGTGCAGGCCGTGCACCGCCGCGTCCCGGTCCACGACGCGGGCGACGACGAGGTCGTTGGTGGCGAGCAGCCCGGCCCAGCCGATCCCGAGCACCGCTCCGGCCAGCAGCGCGGTGGTGAGATCGCGGGCGAGGTACAGCAGGGCGAAGGAGCCGGTCAGGGCCCAGAAGGCGAGGCGCCAGGTGCGCAGCGCACCGAGCCTGCGCACTGCCGCGAGCCAGGCGAACAGCGCTGCCGCGCAGGTCAGCAGCACCACGCCCTGGACGAGGAAGACGGTCGCGACGGGCAGGCCGAGGGTGTGGCGGACGTACAGCTGCACCCCGGAGAGCACGATCGCGACCGCGCTGCCGTAGCAGAGGCTGGGCAGCGCCACCTTCCACAGCAGCGGGGTGCGGAGGATCTGGATGAGGGAGGGCAGCAGACGCGGCCGCTCCCCCTGCCCGCGAGCCGGCACCTCGTGCGCGCCGAGCGTCATCACCACGATCGCGGCCACGGCGATCACGGCGTACAGCGCCGCGGTGCGGGAGAAGCCGCCCACCTCCTCCTCGGAGCCGAGCAGCGAGGTGGTCAGGACCGGGGTGAGGGCGAGCGAGATGACCATCGCCACGAGCTGGAACCCCTGGCGCAGCACGTTCGCCAGCGCGCGGCTCCGCTCCTCGGGGAACAGCTCGGGCAGCAGGGCGCCGTAGTTGGCGTTCAGCATCGAGTCGAAGAGCTCCGACAGGATCGCGAAGAGCGCGAACCAGGCCACCAGCCCCGGCCCGTCCAGGGAGCCCGGCGGGCTGAACAGGGCGATCATCGAGGCGGCGAGCAGGGGCGCGCCGAGCAGGAGCCAGGGGCGGCGTCTGCCGAGCCGGGTGCGGGTGCGGTCCGAGAGGTGGCCGAGGACCGGGTTGTCGATCGCGTCGATCACGGCGTAGACCGCCATCACGGCCGCGTAGGCGCGCACGTCCATGCCGAGGATGTCGACGTAGAGCAGCACGATCGAGCCGCGGATCAGGTTGATCGGGATCGAGGTGCCGAACATCCCCAGCGCGTAGCGCCAGGCGGGGGTGCGCACCGGGGCGGGCGCGGGGAGCGGGACGTTCGAGGACGCTGCGGCCACGGCGGCCTCCTCGACCTCGGGGCGATGCTGCCCCACTCTAGACCGGCGCCCGCTCCCCCGCGTCCCGGCCCGCCTCCTGCTCAGAGGATCAGGAACAGGGCTCCGGCCATGACGAACCCGATCACGGACTCGAGGGTCTGCTGCACGGTCCAGGTGCGCAGCGTCGTGGCCACGTCCATGTTCAGCAGCCGGCCGACGAGCCAGAAGCCGGAGTCGTTCACGTGCGAGGCGAAGACGGAGCCCGCGGCGGTCGCGACGGTGATCGCGGCGATCTGTCCGGCCGAGTAGCCGGCCGCCTCCACCGCCGGCGCCATCAGGCCGGCGGCGGTGACCAGGGCGACGGTCGCCGAGCCCTGCGCCACGCGCATCACCACGGCGATCACGTAGGCCGCGAGGATCAGCGGAAGGCCCAGGTCGCTGAGCACGCCGGAGAGCGCGTCGCCGATGCCCGAGGAGCGCAGCACCCCGCCGAACATGCCGCCCGCGCCGGTGATCAGCACGACGGAGCAGATCGGGCCGAGGGAGGAGTCCACGATCTTCTCGAGCGCGGAGCCGTGATCGCCGCGGCGGGAGCCGAGCACCACGAGGGCGACGAGCACGGAGATCAGCAGCGCGACCGCGGAGGAGCCGAGGGTGGTGAGCACGCCGTACCAGACGGCGTTCTCGTCCACCACACCGGCGGCGCGCAGGAAGTCGAGGCCGGTGTTGAGGAAGATCAGCGCCATCGGGAGCAGCAGCACCGCGATGACGGTGCCGACCTTCGGCGGGTTCGCGACCGGCTCGCCGTCGCCGCCGCCGAAGATCCCGCCCATGGTCTCGGGGGTGAAGGGGAACTTCCTGGCGGTCACGCGGCCCCACAGCACGCCGGTGAGGTAGAAGGTGGGGATCACGCAGACCAGGCCGATCAGGAGCACGATGCCGAGGTTCGCGCCGTACAGCTCCGTCGCGGTGACGGGTCCGGGGTGCGGCGGGACGAAGACGTGCATGGCGGAGAAGGCGACGGCCGAGGGCATGGCGTAGAGCAGCACGGGGCCGCCGAGCCGTGCGGCGACCGCGAAGACGATCGGGAGCATGACCACGAGCCCGGCGTCGAAGAACATGGGGAAGCCCATGAGCAGGGAGGCGACGCCGAGGGCGAGCGGTGCCCGCTTCTCGCCGAACATGCGGATCATCGTCTCCGCCAGCACGGTCGCGCCGCCGGAGTGCTCGATGAGCTTGCCGAGCATCGCGCCGAGGCCGACGAGCAGGGCGACGCTGGCGAGGGTGCCGCCGAAGCCGTCCAGCATCACATCCACGACCGAACCGGAGGGGATGCCGGTCGCGAACGCCGTCAGCAGGCTGACCAGGACCAGCGTGAGGAAGGCGTGGAGCTTGAACCGGATGACGAGGACGAGGATGAGCGCGATGGCGCCGGCCGCGATCGCGAGCAGCGGCGCGGCCCCGAGCGTCTGGGACCAGCCTTCGATCTCCATGGGGGTCTCCTTGGGGAAGGGACGGAGGGACGCCGCACGGCGCGGGGTCCTGGGAACGCGGTCGGGCTGCGGGCCGGCGCCGACGCCGGACGGGGCAGCCGCCGACTGCTCATCCTGTCAGACAGGTCGCCTCGCCGCCCGGGACCGGTCGTCCCCCGGGACGCAGGGCCCCGGACATTCGGAAGGCCCCGGCTCATCGAGTGAACCGGGGCCTTCCCTGTGGTGTCCGAGGGGGGACTTGAACCCCCACGCCCTAAAACGGGCACTAGCACCTCAAGCTAGCGCGTCTACCAATTCCGCCACCCGGACAGGTGATCGTCGTGCTGACTTGAGAACCGTAGCACGGTCCGGACTTCGCTCCGCACCAGAAAGCGCCTCTGCCAGGGTGAACGTGAAGACAATCACGCCGGGGCGGCCACCCGGCCCCGATCCATCACGGCGTGAAGGAGGACGAGGGCGAGCTCGATCCGCACCTCGAGGCCGGCCGGCGCCGGGACCGGCAGGCGATCGGCGAGGTCCTGGAGCGCAGCGGCGGCGAGCACGACCATGGTCGGATCGGGGTCGACGAGTTGCGACGCCTCCCAGCTCCCCATCTCCTCGAGGAGCGCGGCGAGCTGGGCGGCGGCCTCCTGCCGGCTGCGCGTGAGCAGATCGGCGCGGGCGTGGGCGGCAAGGGCGGTGCAGCGGCGCAGCGCGGCCGTCGAGAGCTCAGCGGGGATCGATGTCGCGGTCACGGCATCCGCGGAGGGGATCACCTGCCGCGCGGCCTCCGCCCCCTCGGCGCCCTGCGCCGTCGCGCCGCCGTTCAGGCCGTCCTTCGCCAGCTCCATGCCGCCCGTCCCCTCCCGTTCGTCCCGGGGCCCGGACGGGCCCCTGCGACGCACGTCACTTTACTCCGTCTTTACCTGAGCGGGCAAGAGCGGCCCGGAGGGCGTTCAGCGCCCGGCGCTCCCCCGGCGCCGTGCGAGCTCGTCCCGGGCGGCGGCGAGCATCGTCGCGACCGGGGCGGCGGGGACGTGCAACATCGAGCGCACCTGCATGTCGGCCTGGTGGGCGAGCATCTCGAGGCCGTCGGCGACCTCTCCCCCGGCCCGCTGCGCGACGGCGGCGACGGGGGCGGGCCACGGGTCGTAGAGCACGTCGAGCAGCACCCGCGGCGGCGTGATCCCGGCGTCGCCGCGGGCCTCCCAGGCGGCGGCGACGGCACCGGCGCCCTCGGCCGCGAGGGCGCTGACGACCGCATCCGCCCAGAGTACCTCGTGGTGCGAGGACCAGGGGATCTCGACCGCCTCGGCGCCGGCCTCCTCGGCGAAGCGGTGCAGCGTCGCGAGCTTCTCGGCGCTGCGGGCGGTGAGCAGGACGGTGGTGGCGCCGAGGTCGAGCAGCGCCGCGAGCGCGCTGAGCGCGGTCGCCCCGGAGCCCAGCACGCCGCCGGTGGTCACGGACGGCGCGCCGTGGTCGCGCAGGGTCGCGGCGATCCCGTGCACATCGTGGTTCTCGGCCCGCCAGGTGCCGTCGGGGCGGCGCAGCAGGGTGTTGGCCACGCCGAGCCGCCGGGAGACCTCGTCGTGCTCGGCGGCGAGGGCGAAGGCCTCGGGCTTGCCGGGCATGGTGACCGAGAGGCCCTCGAGCTCGCGCCCGGGCCCGTCGGCGAGGAAAGCGGGCAGCCCCCCGGCCCCGACCTCGAAGCGCTCGTAGCGGGCGTCGTCCACGCCGAGCGCCCGGTATGCGGCGCCGTGCAGCACCGGGGAGAGCGAATGGCCGACGGGAGACCCGATCACCGCGAAGCGGCGCAGTGGGGCCGCGGAGGTCATCCCTTCGACGCCGCCCATGCCTGCCACTCCTTGACGTTCTCCTCATGCTCGGCCCAGGTGGCCGCGAACTTGGTCTCGCCGGTGTCGGTGTTGACGGCGACGAAGTAGAGCCAGTCCCCCTCGGGCGGGTCCGCGGCCGCGTCGAGCGCCTGGGCGCCGGGCGCGGCGATCGGCCCCGGCGGCAGGCCGTCCTCGAGGTAGGTGTTGTAGGGGCTGTCGGTGGCGCGCTCCGCATCGGTGGTGCCGACGCTCGCGGACTTCCCCGTCACGTAGTGCACGGTCGAGTCGAACTGGAGCTTCATCGGCGAGCCCTTGGCCTCGCCGGTGCCCTCGAGGCGGTTGTGGATCGTGCGCACGACCTTCCCGTAGTCCTCCGGGTTGCGCACCTCCATCTCCGCGAGGGAGGCGTAGGTGAGGGTGGTGTGCCACTGGTCCTTCGGGATCTCGCGCTCGGTGAGCTGCTCCTCCATCCGGCCCCACATCATCTCGATCACGTCCTCGGCGGTGTGCTCCTCGAGGATGTCGTAGCGGCCGGGCCAGAGGTAGCCCTCGAGGGTGCCTGCCTTGTTCTTCGGGATGCCGTAGGAGGTGTAGTCCTTCGCGGCGGCCTCGAACTCCTCCACCGGGATGCCGGTCTCCTCGGAGAGCAGGGCCCAGATCTGGGTGAGGCGCAGCCCCTCGGGGACGATCACGCGGTGCCCGGCGAGGTTCTCCGGGTCCATCAGCATGGTCAGCGCATCGGCGGAGGTCATCTCCTGCTTCAGCCGGTACACGCCCGGCTCGATCTTCGAGGCGTCCTGGGTGGAGGAGAACAGCGTGACGAACGGCGCGGAGGACTTGATGACGCCTTCCTCGACGAGGGTCGCGGCGATGTCGGTGCCGGTGTCTCCCTCGCCGACCTCGACGAGCACCTCCCCGCTGCCGGGCCCCTCGAACTCGGGGGCCTCGTCCTCGACGCTGACGTTCGCGGTGACCCACCGGTACCCCTGGAAGCCGCCGACGGCGAGGGCGCCGACCACGGCGAGGACGAGCAGCACGGGCAGCAGCGAGCGGAAGAATCCGCCGCGTCGGCGGCGCGGCTCGCCGCGGTGCCCGCCGCGGCGGGGACGAGGAGCGCCCGACCCGCCGTCCTCGGAGTTCTGCGCCTCGGCGAGGTCGTCGAAGGAGTGGTGCTCGTCCTTCATCAGCTGTCCTCCTCGGTCGGGTCCTGCGAGGTCGCGCCCGGCGGCTCCTCGACGAGCTCGCCGCCGCGCCGCCCGGTGGACCTCTCGAGGTCCAGGGCCTGCTGGAGGATCATCACGGCGGCGACCTGGTCCACGACCTGGCGATGGCGACGCCCCTTGCGGCCGGAGCTGTGCAGCGCCCTGTGCGCGGACACGGTGGTCAGTCGCTCGTCGATCAGACGGACCTCGGTCTGCCGTGAGGCCGCGACCAGCAGCGTCACGAGCTCCGCGGCGAACACACGCGCCTTCGTCGCGGCTGCGCCCTCGGTCCCGTCCAGGGACCTCGGGAGCCCGACCATGATGACATGGGCGTCGAGCTCGAGAGCCTCCTGGACGACCCGGCGCGCCGCCGTGTCGCGCTCGAGGGTCTCGACCGGTGTGGCGATGAGCCCGTCGAGATCGCTGCGGGCGAGCCCGACGCGGACGTCTCCGACGTCCACGCCGAGCCTCACCCCGCGCGGGAGGCCCGTCGGCGCCTCGGCGTCGACCGGGCCGCTCATGCGGTCCGCGTCTCCTCGATCGCGCCGCGCACCGCGCCGAGCGCCTCGGCGATGCGGGCCGGCTCGCCTCCGCCGCCCTGGGCGAGGTCGGGCTTGCCGCCGCCGCGGCCGCCCATGGCCTCCGCGCCGGTGCGCAGCAGGGTCCCGGCCGCGAGGCCGAGGTCGCGGGCGCCGGCGCTGGTGGCGATCACGAGGGCGGCGCGACCGCCCTCGTGCCCGGCCACGGCGACGACGACGGGCGCGTCCTCGCCGAGGCGGGCGCGCAGGTCGGTGGCGAGGGTGCGCAGGTCGCCGGCGGCGACCCCCTCCCCTGCGTCGTGCAGCAGCACGCGCACGCCGGAGACGTCCTGGGCGGTCTCGACCAGGCGGCCCGCCTCGGCCTGCAGCTGCTGGCCGCGGAGCGTCGCGAGCTGCTTCTCCATGTCCTTCATCCGCTGGGTGAGGGAGCGGACGCGCTCGGGCAGCTCCTCGGCGGAGCCGACCTTCAGCATCTCGGAGAGCTGGGAGACCAGGGCGTGGGACTTGGCCTGGTGACGGTAGGCGGACAGGCCGACGAGCGCGTCGACGCGGCGCACGCCCGAGCCGATCGAGGCCTCGCCCATCAGCTGGACGGTGCCGATCGCGCCGGTGCTCGCGACGTGGGTGCCGCCGCAGAGCTCGCGGGACCAGTCCCCGCCGATGGAGACGACGCGCACGATGTCGCCGTACTTCTCGCCGAACAGCGCCTGGGCGCCGAGCGCCCTCGCCTCGTCGATCGGCATCTGCTGATCGGTGACGGAGAGCTCCTCCTGCAGGAGGGTGTTGACGCGTCCCTCGATCTGCTCGAGCACGGACTTCGGCACGGCCTGGCCGTAGCGGAAGTCGAAGCGCATCCGGCCGGGCGAGTTCTCGGAGCCGGCCTGGGTCGCGCCGTGGCCGAGCTCCTCGCGCAGGGACTCGTGGACCATGTGCGTGGCGGTGTGGGCGCGGGCGATCGCCCCGCGTCGGTCGCGATCGATCGACGCGATGGCGGAGACGCCGGGGGCCAGCTCGCCCTCGACGAGGCGCCCGCGGTGGACGATCAGGCCCTTCACCGGCTTCTGCACGTCGTCGACCTCGATCAGGCCGCCGCCGGTCAGGGCGATGCTGCCCTGGTCGGCGAGCTGGCCGCCGGACTCGGCGTAGAACGGGGTCGAGGCGAGCACGACCTCGACCTGCGCGGGCGCCCGGACGGAGTCCACGAGCGCGCCGTCGACGAGCACGGACTCGACGGTGGTGGCGACGGTGTCCTCGGTGTAGCCGAGGAACGGGACCTCACCGCCGCGCTCGGAGAGCAGGCGGTTGTAGAGACCGGTGTCGGTGTGGCCGGTCTTCTTCGCGGCCGCGTCGGCGCGGGCGCGCTCGCGCTGCTCCTGCATCGCGGAGCGGAAGGCGTCCTCGTCGACCTGGAGCCCGACCTCGGCGGCCATCTCCATGGTCAGGTCGATCGGGAAGCCGTAGGTGTCGTGGAGCTTGAACGCCTCGTCGCCGGGCAGCACGCGCCCGCCGTCGGCCGCGGCGCTCCTTGCGACCTGGTCGAAGATCGCGGTGCCGGTCTCGAGCGTGCGCCGGAAGGTCTCCTCCTCCGCGTAGACGATCTCGGCGATCCGCGGGAAGTCCGCCTCGAGCTCCGGGTAGGACTCGGCCATGAGGTCCTTGGAGATCGGCAGCAGGTGCGGCATCGACGGCTCGGCGTAGCCCAGCAGGCGCAGGGAGCGCACAGCGCGGCGGATCAGGCGGCGCAGCACGTAGCCGCGGCCCTCGTTGCCGGGACGCACGCCGTCGCCGACCAGCATCAGCGCGCTGCGCACGTGGTCGCCGATGATGCGCAGGTGGACGTCGTCCTCCTCGTCCGCGCCGTAGCGGCGGCCGGAGAGCTCCTGCGCCTTCTCGATGACGGGGAAGATCTGGTCGATCTCGTACATGTTCTGCTTGCCCTGCAGCAGGTAGGCGAGGCGCTCGACGCCGAGGCCGGTGTCGATCGCCTTCTGGTCGAGCTCGCCGAGCAGCTCGTAGTCCTTGCCCTTGCCCGGACCGCGCAGGAACTGGTCGAAGACGAGGTTCCAGATCTCGAGATAGCGGTCCTCGGCGCGCTCGTCGCCGGGCCACTGGGGCAGGCGGCCGGTGGGGGCGTCGGGGCCGTACTCCGGGCCGCGGTCGTAGTACCACTCCCCGGTGGAGCCGGCGGGGCCGGGCTGGCCGGTGTCCCAGCAGCTCTCCTCCCAGGGCAGCTGCACGATCCGCGCGGGGTCCAGGCCGACGACCTGCACGAGGTGGTCATAGGACTCCTGGTCCTGCTCCCACAGGGTGATCCAGAGCCGCTCGGGCTCGAGGCCGAAGCCGCCGTCGTCGACGGAGGAGGTCAGCAGCTCCCAGGAGAAGTCGATCGCACCGGTCTTGAAGTAGTCGCCGAAGGAGAAGTTCCCGGCCATCTGGAAGAACGTGCCATGGCGGGTGGTGCGCCCGACGTTCTCGATGTCGTTGGTGCGGATGCACTTCTGCACGCTCACCGCACGGTCGTAGGGCGCCTTCTCGGTGCCGACGATGTACGGGATGAACGGGACCATGCCGGCGATCGTGAAGAGGATCGAGGGGTCGTTCGAGACCAGCGAGGTGCTGGGCACGACCTCGTGCGCCTTCTTCTCGAAGTGGGCGAGGAACCGCCGGTGGATCTCGGAGGTGCGCATGGGTGCGGGATGTCCTTCCTGGAGCCGCGTCGGCGGCGCGGCGGGATGCTGTGGGGCGGACGGCCGTGATGCGGCCGGCACTGCGGACACGAAGGCCCCGGTCAGGGTACCGGAGTACACCCGCCGGGGCCTGCCGCGCCGCGGAGAGGAGAGGTCAGCGCGCGTAGTACTCGACGACCATCTGGACGTCGACCGTGACGGGGACCTCGGCGCGCTTGGGGCGCGAGACGAGCTGGGCCTTCAGCTCGGGCAGCTCGACGGAGAGGTAGGAGGGGACCGAGGCGAGCACGTCGGAGTTCCCGCCCTCGGCGGCGATCTGGAAGGGCTCCATGGCCTGCGACTTCGGCTTGACCTGGATGGTCTGGCCGGGCGCGACGCGGAAGGAGGGGCGGTCCACCAGCTGGCCGTCGACCAGGATGTGGCGGTGCACGACGGCCTGGCGGGCCTGGAGGATGGTGCGGGCGAAGCCGGCGCGCAGGACGAGCGCGTCCAGGCGCATCTCCAGCAGCTCGACCATCGACTCGCCGGTCAGGCCCGGCTGCTTCTTGGCGTCCAGGTAGGCGCGGTGCATCTGCTTCTCGCGCAGGGCGTACTGCGCGCGCAGACGCTGCTTCTCCTTGAGGCGGACCGCGTAGTCGGACTCGGTGCGGCGACGGGCGCGGCCGTGCTCGCCCGGGGGGTACGGGCGCTTCTCGAAGTACTTGACCGACTTCGGGGTGAGCGGGAGCCCGAGGGCTCGGGACAGACGCGCCTGGCGGCGCGCACGGGTGACGTTGGTCACGAGGTATACCTCTTGTTCGCGTGTGGTGAATCCAGTCTTGCAGCCGCGGATTCAGCGACCGACTCTACCGCACGCCCCCGTCCGGGTCCATGTCCGACGGGGCTGGTCACCCCGGGCTTCCTGTGCAGTGCCTCACGCGCCCGCGCCGGGCGGGGGCGGAGCCTGGTCCAGGATGCGGCGCAGCGCCTCGACCCGGCGGCTCGTGACCTCCTCGTGCCCGTGGCCCTTGGGATGGTAGTAGCGGGTGCCGACGAGGTCGTCGGGCGCGTACTGCTGGGCGACCACGGCGTGCGGGGCGTCATGGGCGTACTGGTACTCGACCCCGTGTCCGAGCTTCTTCGCTCCCGAGTAGTGGGCATCGCGCAGGTGGGCGGGGACGCCCTGGCCCTTCCCGGCGCGGACGTCCGCGATCGCGGCGTCCAGCGCCTTGTAGGAGGCGTTGGACTTCGGGGCGGTGGCGATGTGGACGACGGCCTGGGCGAGCGGGATGCGCCCCTCGGGCATGCCGAGCATCTGCACGGCCTGCATCGCCGAGACCGCGACCTGCAGCGCGGCGGGGTCGGCCATGCCCACCTCCTCGCTCGCGGCGATCACGACGCGTCGGGCGATGAAGCGGGGATCCTCCCCCGCCTCGATCATGCGGGCGAGGTAGTGGAGGGAGGCGTCGACGTCGCTGCCGCGCATGGACTTGATGAAGGCGCTGGTGACGTCGTAGTGCTGGTCACCGCCGCGGTCGTAGCGCAGCGCGGCCCGGTTCACGGCCTGGGAGAGGGTGGCCGCGTCGATCTCCTTGGACTCCTTCATCAGGGCCGCGGCGGCGGCCGCCTCGAGGGAGGTGAGGATCTTGCGGGCGTCCCCGCCGCCGAGCCGCAGCAGCGCCTCGCGGGCGTCGCCCGTGAGGGTGACGGCGCCGCCGAGCCCTCGCTCGTCGGTGAGCGCGCGGTCCACGAGGGTGTCGAGGTCCTCCCGCGCGAGCGGCTCGAGGGTGAGCACGATCGAGCGCGACAGCAGCGGGGAGATCACCGAGAAGTAGGGGTTCTCGGTGGTCGCGGCGACGAGGGTGACCCAGCGGTTCTCGACGCTCGGCAGCAGCGCGTCCTGCTGCGACTTCGAGAAGCGGTGGACCTCGTCCACGAAGAGGACGGTCTCGCGGCCGACGGTGCGCAGCCGGGAGCGGGCCTGGTCCACCACGTCGCGGATGTCCTTGACCCCGGCGAGCACGGCGGAGACCTCGACGAACTCGCGGTCGCCGGACTGCGCGACGACATAGGCGAGGGTGGTCTTGCCGGTGCCGGGCGGTCCCCACAGGATCACGGAGCTCGGCGCGGTGCGGGAGTCGTCGGTGGAGACCAGGCGGCGCAGGGGGCTGCCGGGCTCCAGCGCCGCGTGCTGGCCGACGATCTCCTCGAGGGTGCGGGGGCGCATCCGCACCGCGAGCGGGGCGCGGTGGTCGACGTTGCGGTCCGACAGCGTGCGCGGCGCGGGCGCATCACCACCCAGCGAGAAGAGGTCCTCGTCCATCCCTCCAGGGTAGGCCCGGCGCCCGGGCGGGGAGGGCCTCGCCCGCGGTGACTCCCGTGACGGCAGGGGTCAGCGGCGCAGGGCGCGCGCGATCCGGCCGGGCCAGGACGGGCCCTCGTAGATGAAGGCGGTGTAGCCCTGGACGAGGTCGGCGCCGGCGGCGAGGCGCTCGCGGACGTCCTCGGCGGTGGTCACGCCGCCGCAGCTGATGACCACGGCCTCCTCCCCCAGCTCGGCGCGGAGCAGTCGGAGGATCTCGAGGGAGCGGCGGGCCAGCAGCGGGCCGGAGAGCCCGCCGGCGCCGATCCGCGCGATCTCGGCGCGCTCGGCGCGCAGCTCCTCGGGCCGGGAGATGGTGGTGTTGGTCGCGATGACGCCGGCGAGCCCCACCTCGGCGGTGAGGCGGGCCACCGCTGTGACGTCGGCGTCGTGGAGGTCGGGGGCGATCTTCACGAGCACCGGCACCTCGCGGCGCAGGCGACGGGCGGCGCTGCGGCTCTCGTCGACGACGGCCTCGAGGATCGGGCGGAGCATCTCGACGCTCTGCAGGTCGCGCAGCCCCGGGGTGTTGGGGCTGGAGACGTTGATGGCGAGATAGGAGGCGTAGGGCGCGAGCAGACCGGCGGAGAAGCGGTAGTCCTCGGCCGCGTCCTCGAGCGCCGTGATCTTCGACTTGCCGATGTTCACGCCGATCACCGCGCGCTGGCCGCGCTCGGTGCGTCGGGCCGCGGCGAGGCGGTGGGCGAGGGCCTGGGCGCCGTGGTTGTTGAATCCCATGCGGTTGATCAGAGAGCGGTCCCCCACCAGACGGAAGGAGCGCGGGCGCGGGTTGCCGGGCTGCGCCTTCGCGGTGACGGTGCCGACCTCGACGTGGCCGAAGCCGAGGTCGAGGAACGCGAGCGGGAGCTCCCCGTCCTTGTCGAGACCCGCCGCGAGTCCGAGCGGGGAGGAGTGCTCCGCGCCGAGCACGCGACGACCGGTGCCCGCGGGCCGCATCGGGTCCGGCGTGCCCGTCGCGCGGCGCAGGAGCCGCGGCGCGCCGGGGACCGCGTGCGCGAGCGACAGCGCCCGCAGGGTCAGCAGGTGCGCCTGCTCGGGGTCGAGACGGGCGAGCACGTGACGGAACAGGACGTCGTAGGGCCCGCGACGGGCGGCGGTGTCGGTGGTCACGGACATACGGTACGCGGTCCGGGCCCCGCTCCCCGGGTCCTAGGGCTCTTCCGGACGCGCCGCAGGGGTGCTCCGGCCGGGCCGCAGGGGCCCGATCGTCAGGCCTCGGGGCGCTTCCGGGCCCCGAGGAGCATGTAGACCAGCGCGAGCACGGGCAGCGCGAGCGGCACGTAGCCGTAGCCCTGGCCGTACACGCTCCACACGGTCGCCTCGGGGAACAGCACGGGGTCGAGCACGGTCAGGGTGCCGACGGCGAGCACGCCGATCAGCTCGATCACGACGAGCACCCGGGCGACCCTCGAGCGCCGTCCGCCGCGCACGAGGGCGACGGTCACGGCGATGTAGGTCGCCGCCGCGAGCAGCGAGAGGGAGTAGGCCACCGGTGCGCGTTCGAAGTCCCGCAGCACCTGCACCAGGCTGCGCGCGGTCGCCGAGAGGGCGAAGATGCCGTAGACGGCGACGAGGACGATCTCGAAGCCGCGCCCGCCGCGGCTCCTGCCCGCCGCGGTACCGCGTCCGTCGCGGCCCGCAGGGCGGTCGTCGGTGCGCGGTGCGGTCATGCGAAGCCTCCCGGCCAGATCTGGTGGATGCGCATCAGGAGCACGAGGGTCACCGCGCAGGTCACGGCGATCACCACACTCCCCCAGCGCGTGCGCTCGAAGGCGCCGAGCCAGCCCCCGCCGACGACGAGCATCAGCCCGGTCAGCACGTACCCGTAGAGCGTCACCCGCTCGGGCGGCGGGCCTGCGGAGGTCGCATCGCGCACGCCTAGGGTGATGCCGAGCACGATCCAGCCGATCGCGGTCAGCGCCGCGGCGCCCAGCAGCACGAGGTCGGCGCTGAGATCCTTCGCGGCGTAGTAGATCGCGAGCGCGGCGGTCAGACCGCCCAGCACGGCGACCACGATGCTCAGCAGGCTCATCGGTGCGGCTCCCTCATCGTGCGGTCGGTCCTCCTCCACGGCCGCGGACGGTCGGTCGGTCGGGGCCGAGACCTACGATAGGCCCATGCCGATTCTGGAACTGACCGCTGAACCCTTCGTCGACGTCGCCGCCGACGTCCTCGTGCTCCCCCTGGTCGCCGGCGCGGGCGATGCCCCCGCCTCCGTCCCGGGATCCCCCGAGATCTCCGAGGCCCTCGCGGGCCTCGCCCCCTCCGCCGCGCGCGGGGACCTGCACCGTCTGCCCTCCACGGGCCTCGCCGCCGCGACCACCCTGCTCCTCGTCGGCGTGGGCGAGGAGGATCTCTCCGCCGTGTCCGCCGAGGACCTCCGCCTCGCCGTCGGCGCCGCGACCCGCTCGCTGACCGGCGTCGCCCGCGCCGCGCTCGCCCTGCCCACCGCCTCCGACGCCCAGCGCGCCGCCGCCCTCGAGGGCGCCGCGCTCGGCGCCTACGCCTTCACCGCCCACAAGACCGGCACCGGTGAGAAGGCCCCCAAGGGCGCCCTGGCCGAGATCGTCCTGCTCGCCGGCGAGGCCGGGACCGATGCCCTCGAGCCCGCGCTCGAGCGGGCCCGTGTGCTCTCCGGCTCCGTCGACCTCGTGCGCGACCTCGTGAACACCCCGCCGAACCTGCTGCCCCCGGCGGAGTTCGCCCGCCGCGCGGAGGAGCTCGTCGCCGACCTCCCGATCACGGTGACCGTGCTGGACGAGGCCGCCCTCGCCGAGGGCGGCTACGGCGGCATCGTCGGCGTCGGCCAGGGCTCGACGCGCCCGCCGCGCCTGGTCCGCCTCGAGTACGCGCCCGCCGGGGCGAGCCGCTCGGTCTCGCTGGTGGGCAAGGGCATCACCTTCGACACCGGCGGCATCTCCCTGAAGCCGGCGCCCGGCATGGAGGACATGACCTCGGACATGGCAGGCGCGGCGACCGTGCTCGGCGCGACCCTCGCCGCGGCCCGCCTCGGGCTGGACGTGAAGGTCACCACCTTCCTCGCCCTCGCCGAGAACATGCCCGGCGGCGGCGCCCAGCGCCCCGGCGACGTGGTCACCATGCGCGACGGCACCACCGTCGAGGTGCTGAACACCGACGCCGAGGGCCGCATGGTCATGGCCGACGCGCTCGTCGACGCGGTCGCCGCGGAGCCGGACCTGGTGATGGACGTCGCGACCCTCACCGGCGCGGCCGTGGTCGCGCTCGGCAAGCGCACCGGCGGCGTGATGGGCACGGAGACCGGCCGGTCGGCCGTGGTCGCGGCCGCCGAGCGCTCCGGCGAGCCCTTCTGGCCGCTGCCCTTCCCGCAGGAACTGCGCGCCGACCTCACCGGCCGCGTCGCGGACCTGCGCAACATCGGAGAGCGTCCCGGCGGGGCGCTCTCGGCGGGCATCTTCCTCAAGGAGTTCGTGGGGTCGACCGAGTGGGCGCACCTGGACATCGCCGGCCCCGCCTTCGCGAGCGCACCGCTGGGCTACATGGGCAAGGGGGCCACCGGGATGAGCGTCCGCACCGTCCTGCAGGTCCTCGAGGACCACGCCGGGGCCGCGGGGGCGTGATGCTCGCCGCATCGACACCCTGACCGTTGCGCGCAACAGGTCCGCCCGGCGCCGCCCGGTGCCCTAGCATGGGGCACGCAGGCGGCGCCGTCGGCCATCCGGGTCCGAGTGCGCTGCGGAACACCCAAGACACCGAGGAGCACACAGGTGGCGGACACAACCACTGACCAGTTCGACGTCGTGATCCTGGGCGGTGGCAGCGGCGGCTATGCGGCCGCGCTGCGCGGAGCCCAGCTCGGCCAGAAGATCGCCCTCGTGGAGAAGGACAAGCTCGGCGGCACCTGCCTGCACCGCGGCTGCGTCCCGACGAAGGCCCTGCTCCACGTCGGGGAGCTCGCCGACGCACCGTCCGAGGCCGCCGCGGCCGGTGTGGACCTCACCCTCAACGGCGTCGACGCCGCGAAGGTGCTCGGCTTCAAGGACAAGATCATCGGCCGCCTGTACAAGGGTCTCCAGGGCCTGGTGAAGTCCCGCAAGATCGACTACGTCGAGGGCTTCGGCAAGCTCACCGGCCCGAACACCGTCACGGTCGAGACCGAGTCCGGCACCCGTACCCTGACCGGCAAGAACGTCATCCTCGCCTCCGGCTCCTACTCGAAGACCCTCCCGGGCATCGACCTCGGCGGCCGCTTCCTCGACTCCGAGACGGCGCTGCAGCTGCCCGAGCTGCCGAAGAACCCGATCATCCTCGGCGGCGGCGTGATCGGCGTCGAGTTCGCCTCGATCTGGAAGTCGCTCGGCGCGGAGTCCGTGACGATCGTGGAGGGTCTGCCCCACCTGGTCGCCAACGAGGACGAGGCGATCTCCAAGGCCCTCGAGCGGGCCTACAAGAAGCGCGGCATCGCCTTCTCCCTCGGCGTCTTCACCGAGAAGGCCGAGCAGACCGAGACCGGCGTCAAGGTCACCCTCGCCGACGGCAAGGTCTTCGAGGGCGACTACCTCCTGGTTGCCGTGGGCCGCGGCCCGAACACCTCCGGCATGGGCTACGAGGAGCAGGGCATCGAGATGGATCGCGGCTTCGTGCTCGCGAACAAGGAGACCCTCGAGACGAACGTCCCCGGCGTCTACGCCGTCGGCGACATCGTCCCCGGCCTGCAGCTCGCCCACCGCGGCTTCGCCCAGGGCATCTTCGTCGCCGAGCGGATCGCGGGCCTGAACCCCGCCCCGATCGTCGAGTCCGGCATCGAGCGCATCACCTACTGCGAGCCCGAGGTCGGGTCCGTCGGCGTCACCGAGAAGCAGGCCAAGGAGCAGCTGGGCGAGGACGGAGTCGAGGCCTACGAGTACAACCTCGGCGGCAACGGCAAGTCCCAGATCCTCGGCACCACCGGCTTCATCAAGCTGGTGCGCGAGAAGGACGGCCCGATCATCGGCGTCCACATGATCGGCTCGCGCACCTCGGAGCTGATGGGCGAGGCTCTGCTCATCGTCAACTGGGAGGCCTACCCCGAGGACGTCGCCTCCCTCATCCACGGCCACCCCTCGCAGCACGAGGCCATGGGCGAGGCGGCTCTCGCCCTCGCCGGCAAGCCGCTGCACGCCCACGCCTGAGTCTTCCCAGAGGAGAGAACCCCATGTCTGAAACCGTGAAGATGCCGGCACTCGGCGAGTCCGTCACCGAGGGCACCGTCACCCGCTGGCTCAAGGCCGTCGGCGACACCGTCGAGGTCGACGAGCCGCTGCTCGAGGTCTCGACCGACAAGGTCGACACCGAGATCCCCTCCCCTGTCGCGGGGACCATCGAGAAGATCCTGGTCGAGGAGGACGAGGACGCCGAGGTCGGCGCCGATCTCGTCGTCATCGGCGACGGCTCCGGCGCCGAGGGCTCCGGCTCCGACGACTCCGGTGCCGAGGCCCAGGCCGAGCAGGCTCCCACCGAGGAGCAGGGCGAGGACCTCGCCTCCGACGAGACCGTCGCCCCCTCGACCGACGAGGAGACCCCTGCCGGGGAGTCCGAGAAGCCCGCGGACGCCTCCGGCGATGCCGGTTCCGGCGCCTCCGGCGGCGCGGCCGAGGGCGAGGAGGTGACGATGCCGGCGCTCGGCGAGTCCGTCACCGAGGGCACCGTCACCCGCTGGCTCAAGGCCGTCGGCGAGACCGTCGAGGTCGACGAGCCGCTGCTCGAGGTCTCGACCGACAAGGTCGACACCGAGATCCCCTCCCCCGTCGCGGGCACCGTGCTCGAGATCCGCGTCCAGGAGGACGAGGACGCCGAGGTCGGCTCCGTGCTGGCGATCGTCGGCTCCGGCGCCGCCGCGGCCCCGAAGGCCGAGGAGCCCGCCGCTCCCGCACCCGAGGAGAAGAAGGCCGAGGAGAAGCCCGCAGAGGCCCCGAAGGAGCAGGCGCCGAAGCAGGAGGCGCCGAAGGCCGAGGCCCCGAAGCAGGAGGCGCCCGCGGCGCCCGCCGCTCCCGCCCCGCAGGCCGCCGATGCGGTCTCCGGCGCGGAGTCCTCCGGCTACGTCACCCCGCTGGTGCGGAAGATGGCGGCCGAGGCCGGCGTGGACCTCTCGAGCGTCAAGGGCTCCGGCCTCGGCGGTCGGATCCGCAAGCAGGACGTGCAGCAGGCGATCGACGCGCAGAAGGCCCAGGCGGCACCTGCCGCCGCGGCCGCACCTGCCGCCGCGGCCGCCGCTCCCGCGGCGCCGAAGGTCGAGGTCTCCTCGAAGCGCGGCACCGAGGAGAAGATGCCCCGCATCCGCAAGGTCATCGGCCAGCGGATGATGGAGTCCTTGCACGGCATGGCGCAGCTGACCACCGCGGTCGAAGTCGACGTGACCCGCATCGCGAAGCTGCGCGCGAGGGCGAAGGACGAGTTCGCCGCCCGTGAGGGCGCCAAGCTCACCTTCCTGCCGTTCCTCATGATGGCCGCGATCGAGGGTCTGAAGACCTACCCGCAGCTGAACTCCACCATCGACGACGACAAGATCGTCTACCACGGCTCGGAGAACATCGGCATGGCGGCGGACACCGAGCGCGGTCTCGTGGTCCCGGTCATCAAGAACGCGGGCGACCTGAACCTCGCGGGCCTCGCCCGCCAGATCGGCGACCTCGGCGGCCGGGCGAAGAGCAACAAGCTCGTCCCCGACGACCTCTCCGGCGCGACGTTCACGATCACGAACACCGGTTCGGGCGGTGCGCTCTGGGACACCCCGATCGTGCCCGCCCCGCAGGTCGGCATCCTCGGCACCGGCACCATCACGAAGCGTCCCGCCGTGGTGCAGAACGCCGAGGGCGACGACACCATCGCGATCCGCTCGATGATGTACCTGTTCCTCTCCTACGACCACCGCATGGTCGACGGCGGCGACGCCGCCCGCTTCCTCACCTACATGAAGAAGCGGCTCGAGGAGGGTGCGTTCGAGGGCGAGCTCGGCCTCTGATCCCGTCCCCGCGCGCAGCCATCGGCTGAGCCTCGGCAGGGCCCCGGCACCGTCACGGTGTCGGGGCCCTGCCTCGTCCCGGCCCTCCTCGGGCGTCTCACGCGGTGCGCGTCTCGAGGATCCTCCAGCGGGCCCCGTCCCAGACCAGCACGAGATCGACCTGCGCCGCACCGCTGTTCGGAGTCTCCTGCACGAGGCCGGAGCCCTCGCGCACCTGGCCGGCCTCGGTCGAGACGAGCACGCGCAGCACGGCCCTGCCGTCCTCGTCGGGTCCCTCGATCAGATCGGCCTCGTGCACGACGGGGCCGCTGCCCTGCACCTCGTAGCCCTCGTAGGCCTCGCGGATGCGCTCGTCCTCCTCCTGCGCGGCACCGCCCTCGGCGGCGACGGGCACGTCGGAGGCGCCGGTGAGATAGGAGTGGCGGGAGCCCGCGAGCTCCGCCGCCAGCGCCCACGGGTCCTCGATCGCGGGCACCGGCCCCTCCTGAGAGCTGCCGGCGCCCGCAGGAGCTCCGCCGGCGACGACCGCGGGGGCCTGTCGCGCCGGCGCCGGACGGTCCGTGGTCAGCGTGATCGCCGCCGCCGCGCCGAGGCCGAGGGCGAGCACCACGGCCCCGCTGAGCAGGGCGGTGCGCCGGTGTCGCCGCTGCCCCAGCACCGCGGAGAGCGCGCCGCCGGACCTGCGCCGACGAGATGACCCGGCGTCCGCTCCGCCCGCGGCCCGCGCCTCCGTCCGCGCTCTGCGCAGCCGGGGCGCCGGAAGCGGCGCCACAGGTCCTGCGTCGGCCGCGTCGACCTCCTCCTCTGCCGCCTCCTCCTGTCCCGCGTCCGGCCGCTCCGGCTCCCCCTGGTCTCCCGGCAACCCCGGCGGATCCGCCGGACCCGCCCCCGCGGGGGCGTCGAGGAGTCCGGGCAGGTCGAGCGAGGGCGCATCCCCGCCCGGGAGGGCGTGGACCCGTCGGCGCAGCGTCC
Organism: Brachybacterium sp. SW0106-09; assembly: GCF_001293905.1. Classification (NCBI taxonomy): domain Bacteria; kingdom Bacillati; phylum Actinomycetota; class Actinomycetes; order Micrococcales; family Dermabacteraceae; genus Brachybacterium; species Brachybacterium sp. SW0106-09. The sequence goes on along the minus strand of NZ_BCAK01000001.1, from coordinate 112,894 downwards.
GCTCCTCGTCCTCGAGCACGGAGTCGATCCAGTGCAGATCCGCGCTGCGCACGGCGAGGGACTGCTCGCGTCGCAGGCCGCTGAGGTCGAGCACCAGCACGCTTCCGTCGGCCCGGACCCCGAGCCCGCGGCCCCGCGGTGCCCCGAGCACCCAGCCGCGCTCGTGGAGCGCCGCGACGAGGGCCTCCAGGTCCTCCCGAGCCCGGGCCTGCGCCACCCGCTCCCCCGTCGCGGGGGCACCGCCGTCGGCGGCGCGTCGTCCGCGGCGTCGCGCGAGCGGCGGGGCGGTCTCGCGGATGTACCCGTACTCCTCCATGCCGATCACGTCCGGCGCTGCGCTGATCCCGGCCACCTCGAGCGCGGCGAGCAGCTGCATCTCCGCGGTGACGGACTCCCGCCCTTCCGGCCCCCGCCACCGCACCCGCAGCGCGTCCTCCCGCCCCAGCGCACCGAGGCTCTCCTCCTCACGCCCGGTCCGGTCCCCGGCGGCACCGTCCAGGCCGGCGCCGGCGGGTCCCGGGCCCTCCCGGCCCGGACCGTCGCGGCCCGGACCGTCGGCCGTCGGCCCCAGGACGAACCTGTGGCGCCCTCCGCTCCTTGCGTGCTCCCCCTCGTCCATGGCCACAGTGAACCCCACCGCGACGCGCACCCCTGCTGGTCATCCACAACGCGCAGGTCGCGGCAGGAGTAGCCTGGAGCGATGCTCGACGTGATCCGTCTCGGCCTCAGCGAGCCGCTCCTCCACGAGGACCGGCACGCACAGTTCGACCTGCCCCCGGGGCCGGTGGACTACCGCGCCGCCTGGGACCTGCAGCGCCGGATCCACGCCGAGGTTGTCGCGGGCGAGCGGCCGGACACGCTGCTCCTGCTGGAGCACCAGCCGGTCTACACCGCGGGCAAGCTCACCCAGGACCACGAGCGCCCCCGCGACGGCGCCGAGGTGGTGGACATCGACCGGGGCGGGAAGATCACCTGGCACGGGCCGCAGCAGCTCGTCGGCTACCCGATCGTGAAGCTCCCGATCCCGATCGACGTGGTCGGATTCGTGCGCGCCCTCGAGCAGGCGATCATCGGCGTCTGCGCCGGGCTCGGCCTCGAGACCGTCCCGATCGAGGGGCGCAGCGGGGTGTGGGTGGCTCCCGAGGGCGAGGAGGAGCGCAAGGTGTGCGCGATCGGGATGCGCGTCTCGAAGCGCGCCACGATGCACGGCTTCGCCCTGAACTGCGCCAACGACCTCTCCTGGGCCCAGAACGTGATCCCGTGCGGGATCGACGACGCCGGGGTGACCAGTCTCAGCCGGGAGCTGGGCCGCAGGGTGCCGGTCGCCGAGCTGCTCGACCCGGTCGCCGAGGCGATGATCGACCTCGTGGCGCACCGCACCTCCGCACGGGCACTGTGAGCACCGCGCGCGCAGGCGGGATCGATAGACTTCAGGGACGTCGAGACGAGGAGGCATCACGGTGACGATCGCTGCCGAGGGCCGTCGCATGCTGCGCATCGAAGCGCGCAACGCCGAGGTCCCCATCGAGCGCAAGCCCGAGTGGATCAAGACCAGGGCCGTCATGGGCCCCGAGTACACGGCCATGAAGCAGCGCGTGCACGGCCAGGGCCTGCACACGGTCTGCGAGGAGGCCGGCTGCCCGAACATCTTCGAGTGCTGGGAGGATCGGGAGGCGACCTTCCTGATCGGCGGGGACACCTGCACCCGGCGCTGCGACTTCTGCAACATCGCCACCGGCAGGCCGATGGCGGTGGACCCGATGGAGCCGTTCAAGGTCGCGCAGTCGGTCAAGGAGATGGGCCTGCGCTACTCGACGGTCACGGGCGTGGCCCGCGACGATCTCGAGGACGGCGCGGCGGGGCTGTTCGCCCGCACCTGCCAGCAGATCCACGCGATGAACCCCGGCACGGGCGTCGAGCTGCTGATCGACGACATCAAGGGCCGCGGCGAGCACCTCCAGCAGGTGTTCGAGGCGAAGCCGGAGGTGTTCGCGCACAACCTGGAGACGGTGCCGCGGATCTTCAAGCAGATCCGTCCCGCCTTCCGCTACGACCGGTCGCTGGACGTCATCTCGATGGGCAAGGACGCCGGGATGATCACCAAGTCCAACCTCATCCTCGGGATGGGCGAGACGGACGAGGAGATCCTGGAGTCGATGCAGGCCCTGGTCGACGCCGGCTGCGACATCCTCACCATCACCCAGTACATGCGGCCCTCGAAGCTGCACCACCCGATCGACCGCTGGGTGAAGCCCCAGCAGTTCGTCGAGCTGTCCGAGGCCGCGAAGGAGATGGGCTTCCTCGCGGTGATGGCCGGTCCGATGGTCCGCTCCTCGTACCGTGCCGGGAAGCTCTGGGCGCAGGCGATGCGCGAGCTCGGCCGCGAGATCCCGGAGAACCTCCGCCACCTCGACTCCGATCAGCCCGCCCGTCAGGAAGCTGCGAGCGTCGTCGCCCGCACCCAGCAGGCCGCCGCGAGCTGACGCTCCGCCGGCCCCGAGAGGACACATCCCCCATGGCTCGCACGTCCGAGACCACGTCCACCAAGGACGACACGAAGAAGCGCGGCAAGCGCAACGCCGACGGCACGAAGAAGCCCGGTCGCCTCAAGCAGATGCTCGAGGTCTTCAAGTACACGCAGGAGGTCGACCGGTCGACCCTGCCGCTGATGATCCTCGCGGTCGTGGGCGCGATCGCCGTCGGCGTGCTGCTGACCGTGCTGATCTTCGACAGCCCCTGGTACGGCATCTTCATGGGCCTCGCCGTCGGCGTGCTGGTCGCGATGATCATCCTGGCGCGCAAAGCGGAGCGAGCGGCCTTCGACCGCATCAAGGGCCAGACCGGCGCGGCGCTCGCCGCGATGCAGTCGATCCGCCGCGGCTGGAACGTCGAGGATGAGCCGGTGCAGATCGATCCCCGCAGCCAGAAGATGCTCTTCCGTGCCTCGGGGCGGGCGGGCATCGCGGTCGTGGCCGAGGACTCCACGGGCATCTCGATGAAGCTGCTGGAGAAGGAGCGGCGCAGCATCCGGCGCGTGCTGCAGCACGACAACGTGCCGGTCCATCAGATCGTCGTCGGCGACGGCGAGGGCGAGGTGCCGCTGCACAAGCTCCCCACCTACATGCAGCGCATGAAGAAGCAGCTGACCAAGCAGGAGTCCGCACAGGTGACCAAGCGCCTGAACGCGCTGCACCGCTCGCTGCGCCAGCAGGTCCCCAAGGGCGTGGACCCGATGCGCGCCCGTCCGAACCGCAAGGCGATGCGCGGCCGCTGACCCGGCACCCGCCCTCTCGGCGACGCCCCCTCCCGCTCCGGCGGGAGGGGGCGTCGTGCTGTGACAAGGCTGACCGTGGGGCCGGAAAGTGGCCGTGACCTTCTCGTTATCTGCGTGACCTTTTCGTGACATTCGGCGTCGATGCAGGTCAGCGGGATGAAGTGGGGGTCGTCCTGCGAGGCGACAGGGCACGTCCGGAGACGCAGGAGCGCTCACTCCCGCGGCGCAAGCGAGGCGACGGACTCCGTCAGAGGGTGACGACCGCGGTGCCCGCGACGACGTCGTGCAGGGGCTGGGTGTCGCGGTTCCAGACCACTGCCGGGAGCACCAGCAGCATCAGCGCGGTGCGCACCACCGCGCGCAGCAGCATCGGGCTGCGGCCGCTGACGGGGACGACCCGCACCCGCAGCAGGAACTGGCCCGGGGTCACGCCGAAAAGCGTCAGGAACAGCACGTTCACCGCCGCGAAGAGGACCAGGTTCGCCAGCGGGTCGCCGCCGAGCAGCAGGGCCGAGATGCCCACGCACAGTCCCCAGTCGACGATCAGCGAGAGGGGTCGGCGCCAGAACGGCGCGACGGCGCCGCGGCCCGTGGCCGGCAGTCCGAGAGCGGAGCCCTTGACGTAGCCGGCCTCCCCTGGCGGGCCGTCCATCCAGGAACCGAGGTCCTTGCGATCGATCACGGGCGGAGCCTACGCGGCCGTGCTGGGAGTCGCCGGGCTCCCCGGGCGCGGGGCACCACTGCCCCTAAGCTTGGTCTCACCCGAGTCCGGGCCCGACGCGGTCCCTCGGCACTCGAGCGGTTCGGCCCCTCGGGGTGAGACAGCACTTAACGCGCCGCACGGCGCGGATGGAGGAGATGTGTTCAACAATCCCAGCGAGGTCGCGAAGTACATCGAGGAGGAGGGCGTCGAGTTCATCGACATCCGCTTCTGCGACCTTCCCGGCGTCATGCAGCACTTCAACATTCCGGCGAGCACCTTCGACGAGGAGGCCATCGCGACGGGGCAGCTCTTCGACGGCTCCTCGATCCGCGGGTTCCAGGCCATCCATGAGTCGGACATGAAGCTCGTGCCGGACCTGGAGACGGCGTACCTGGATCCGTTCCGGGAGCGGAAGACCCTGATCGTCAACTTCTCGATCGTGGATCCGTTCACGGACGAGCCCTACTCCCGCGATCCCCGCACCGTCGCGGCCCGCGCCGAGGAGTACCTGAAGTCCACCGGCATCGCCGACACCGCGTTCTTCGCGGCCGAGGCCGAGTTCTACATCTTCGACGACGTCCGCTTCAAGACGTCGGTCAACTCCGGCTTCTACTCGATCGACTCCGACGAGGCGGTGTGGAACACCGACCGCGACGAGACCGAGTTCGGCGGCAACCAGGGCTACAAGACCCGCCTCAAGGGCGGCTACTTCCCCGTCCCGCCGAACGACCAGATGGCGGATCTCCGCGACGAGATCGTCTCCGTGCTCGAGGACACCGGCCTGCAGGTCGAGCGTGCCCACCACGAGGTCGGCACCGCAGGCCAGCAGGAGATCAACTACCGCTTCAACACGCTGCTGCAGGCGGCCGACGACGTCATGAAGTTCAAGTACGTCGTGAAGAACACCGTGTGGGACGCGGGCAAGACCGCGACCTTCATGCCCAAGCCCCTGTTCGGCGACAACGGCTCGGGCATGCACACCCACCAGTCGCTGTGGAAGGACGGCGAGCCGCTGTTCTTCGACGAGCGCGGCTACGGCGGCCTCTCTGACATCGCCCGCTGGTACATCGGCGGCATCATCGAGCACTCCCCCTCGCTGACCGCGTTCACCAACCCCACGGTGAACTCCTTCAAGCGCCTGGTGCCGGGCTTCGAGGCGCCGGTGAACATGGTCTACTCGGCCCGCAACCGCTCGGCCGCGATCCGCATCCCGGTCACGGGCTCCTCCCCGAAGGCCAAGCGCGTCGAGTTCCGCGCCCCGGATCCCTCGGCGAACCCGTACCTCGCCTTCGCCGCGCAGCTCATGGCGGGCATCGACGGCATCCGCAACCGGATCGAGCCGCCGGAGCCGATCGACAAGGACCTCTACGAGCTCCCGCCGGAGGAGCACGCCCAGATCCAGCAGCTGCCCGAGTCCCTCGGCGCGGCGCTGGATGCGCTCGAGGCCGATCACGACTACCTCACCGAGGGCGGCGTGTTCCCCGAGGACCTCATCTCGACCTGGATCGAGCTCAAGCGCACCACGGAGATCGATCCGTTCCGCTTCCGCCCGCACCCCCACGAGTTCGAGCTGTACTACGACATCTGAGCCGACAGCGCTCACACAGCAGAGACCCCCGTCCCGCCGACCGGCTGGACGGGGGTCTCCGCGTCGGTGCTCCGCGCGGTCTCAGCGGCCGGAGCGGTACTGGTACGAGACGACGGCGCCGTCTCCGGGGGCTCCGCCCTCGCCGAACACGCCGGTGGTGGCGTAGACGGTGCCGCGCTCGAGCTCCACGTCGGCCGGCGAGGCGGCCTCGAAGAGGGTGCGGGCCCTCGAACGGCCGGGCGAGATCGTGGAGATCTCGTCGCCGAACATCTCGGCGACGAGGATGTCGCCGTTCGGGGCGACGGCGAGGCCCGTCGTCCCCTGCATGCCGCGGTCGGCGATCGCCCGGGTGTGTCCGGAGCGGGGGCTGACCCGATAGACCGTGCTGAGCGGGAAGGCCTCGCCGAGAGCGCCCTGCAGCGTGGAGACGTAGAGCCTGCCGTCCTTCCCGATCTCGACATCGGTCGGGACGGGCTCGGGCGTGTACGACGCGCCTACCACGCAGTCCGGCAGTGTGGCACCCCCGAGCATGCCATCGGCGAACGCCCTGTGCTCCTCGGTGAAGGTCACGGCGCTCCCGGGGATAACGGCGAGCGTGGAGATCTCGCCGGTGCGCAGGTCGACGGCGAGGATCGCGTTCGCCGCCGCATCGGCGACATAGGCGGTGCCGCGGTCGACGGTGAGCTGATAGGCGTTGGACTCGATGATGCCGGGGTACTCGTTCAGCAGGATCGGGCCGCCCTCGGGGACGGGCGGGGCCGACTGCTCGACGGCGGTGACCGCGGCGGCGCACTGGTCGTCCAGACCCGTGAAGCCGTAGGTCTGGTCGCCGTCGGGGTTGTCCGCCTTCTCATTCGCCCAGAGGTCGTCGCTGACGACGGTGCGGTGGCCGTCGCGGTCCACGCGGATCACGTGGCTCTCGGGGCCGGTCGCCCCGACGGTGGTCTCGAGGTGGTAGGTGGCGCCGTGACGGCCGTCGGCGGCGCCGGAGATCCTTCCGCCGGCAGGATCGGGGACCTGGTAGCGGAGGCTCTGCTCGCCCCGTCGGTCGACCTGGGTCACGGCCCCGGCGAACGCCTGGGTGACGGTGATCGTGCCGCTGTGGCCGACGGCGAGGGAGAGCGGGCCGACGAATCCGTCGGCGACGACGTCGGGGCCCCGCGGGTGATGACGGTGGGGGCCGCCGGCGGAGGCGGGTGCTGCGGTGAGGGCGACGGCGAGAGCCAGACAGCAGGCTCCGGCGGCCGCAGAGGACAGGCGCATGACTTCCTCCAGGCGAGACGGCATCGTCCGGGCCGCCTCGGACGGGGCGGTCCGTGCCGGGCATGCGGAGCCGCGATCGTCACGGCGTGCGGGCGACGGCAGAGCATGCCGTGCCTCACAGTGCCGTCAAAGCCCGGGCGGTCACTTGTCGTCTACCTGCACTCCTGCTCATGACGGTTTTCGGCGGCCGGACCCGCTCCCCCGGGTTCAGCTCTCCGGGTCGTCCCCGAAGACCCGCACCTCCCGGGCGCAGCGGCACGCGACGGCGATCCGGCGTTCCCATTCCAGGGCCTCCTCACGGGTGGCGACGTCGAGCACGGAGTACCCGCCCTCGATGCGGCGGGTCTGCTCGTAGGTGGTCTCCAGCACACTGCCGCTGCCGGTGACCATCACCGGGGGCACGGACTCGTCGACCCCGCCGCCGAAGACCCACACCCCGGCGGCCTTCGCCTCGCGGACCACGGCATGGGAGTCCTCGGACGCGGCGGCGAGCTCCTCGTCGGACAGGTTCATCGCGCTGCTGGGGAAGGAGATCAGGTACTTCGCCATGGTCGGCTCCTCTCGTCGGCCTCCGCGCCGTCGCGGGGCTCGCCCCCGAGTCTCCTCGCCCGGAGCAGGCGCCGCCACCCCGACGACCACCGGCCCTCAGCCGGCGGCGAGGTCCCGGCGGCGCAGCAGAGCGAGCCCGAGCAGGGCCAGCACCGCGGCGGTGACGCCCATCACGACGAGCGGCATCGCCTCGAGAGCCTCGGAGGGCACGAGCGCGATGTGCCGCAGGGGCGAGAGGTCCATGGCCCAGTCGGGCAGGCCCAGCATCTGACCGAGGAAGGTCACCAGCGCGGTGTACACCACGAGCAGCCAGGCGAGAGGGGCGAGGCGGGACCCGAGCCCGTAGAGGGCGAGCGCGATCGCCGCATACAGCGCGACGGCGGGGAGATAGGTGAGCGCCGCGAGGGTTATCTCGCCGATCCAGGCCGTGTCCTCGGTCGCGCTCCATACGCCGATCCCGACGCCGAGGCCGAGCAGCACCTGCATCGCGGCGGTGCCCAGGAGCACGACCAGGAACCACTGTCCGGCCAGGCGCGCCCGGGAGGTGCCGGCGACGAGCACGCCGGCGAGGCGTCCCGCGGTCTCCTCGGTGCGCATCCGGAGCATCCCGGAGACGGCGAGGGCGACCGGGCCGATCGCGAGCATCATCAGCACGAAGGCGGAGAACGAGCCGGTGAGGTCGTCGAGCCGGATCGGGGCCATGCCGGCCAGGTCCGGGAGGTTCTCCGCGAAGTCGGTGAGCGAGCTGGCGAGGGAGCCGAAGGCGAGCGCGAAGAGGAACAGTCCGATGCCCCAGGCCAGATGGGTCCCGCCGACCAGCCGCCGGGTGAGGCCGCCCGGGGCGAGCAGCGCGGCCGAAGCGGCGGCGCGTCCGGCGGCGGCAGGGCGGAGACCGGCCCCCAGGTCGCGGCGGTGCGAGAGCCGGCCGGCGATCACCAGCAGCACGGCGACGGCGGCGAGGGAGGCGAGCAGGGGCCACCAGCGCAGGTCCACGAAAGCGCGCATCTGCTGCGCCCAGGCGAGCGGCGAGAACCAGGACAGCCACGAGCCGTCGCGTTCGATCACGTCGCCGATGCCGCGCACCATGAAGGAGAGCGCCAGGATCCCCAGCGCCGTGCCGGAGGCGGTGCCGGCGTGCTCGGTGAGCTGGGCGGTGACCGCGGTGACCGCGCCGAAGACCAGTCCTGTCAGGGCGGTCGCGAGCCCGAGCGCCAGCGAGTCCGCCGTCCCTCCCCCGCCGATCAGCATCCCAGAGGCCACCGCGGCGCCGAGGGCGAGGTTCGCCAGCGCCACCACCAGCAGGGCGGAGACCGACGGGGCGAGGCGGCCGGTGGGCAGGGAGCGCAGCAGCTCGAGCCGTCCGGACTCCTCCTCGCCGCGGGTGAGGCGGGCGGTGAGCAGGATCGACATGATCGCGGCCGGGACGAGCAGGTAGAGCAGCAGCTCGTTGGCGACCATGGCCCAGAAGGTGTAGTGGTCGGCGGCGAAGAACGGGCCGGTCATCATCACGGCCGAGGGGTTGTCCAGCAGCGTCGCGCGGGCGTCGAGCGCGGCCTGATCGGGGTAGACGTCCTCCATCGCGTAGATCGAGGCGGGCACGAGCACGAGCACGGCCAGGGTCCAGATCAGGATGCCTCGCCGGGCGAGGCGGAGGTGGAGGCGGAGCAGGGAGCGCAGCCCGGTGAGCGGGCCGACCGCGCGGCGCTGCCCGCGATGGGTGGGGGTGGCGGTCGCGGCGGTCATGACGCGTCCTCGGTCACAGGCTCGAGCTCGTCGCCGTAGTGGCGCAGGAAGAGGTCCTCGAGGGAGGGCGGGGTGATCGTGAGCCCGGTGACGCCGAGGGCCGTGAGCACGGGGAGCACGTCGTGCAGCGCCCGGTCGTCCACGTCGAAGCGGAGCCGCCCGTTCTCGGCGACGAGGTCGTGGACCCCGTCGAGCCGGGTGAGCGGCGCAGGATCGGCGTCGGTCGTCGCGGCGACGGTGGAGCGGGTGAGGTGGCGCAGCTCGGCGAGGGTGCCGGACTCCACCGCCTTCCCGGCGCGGATGATGGTGACGGTGTCGCAGAGCTTCTCGACCTCGGCGAGGATGTGGCTGGAGAGCAGCACCGTGCGACCGTCGGCGCGCAGGCGGGCGACCTCGTCGGTGAAGATCGCCTCCATCAGCGGATCGAGGCCGGAGGTCGGCTCGTCCATGATGTAGAGGTCCACGTCGCGGGAGAGCGCGGCGACGAGCGCGACCTTCTGGCGGTTGCCCTTGGAGTAGGTGCGGGCGCGCTTGGTGGGGTCGAGCTCGAAGCGCTCGATCAGCTCCTCGCGTCGGCGGCGGTGGCGCTCCCCGCTCTCGCCGCGGGTGAGCACGTCGATCGCCTCCCCGCCGGTCAGGCCGGGCCAGAGGTTCGTGTCGCCGGGGACGTAGGCGAGGCGGTGGTGGATCGCGACGGCGTCCCTCCAGGGGTCCTTGCCGAGGACGCGGGCCGTCCCGGAGCTCGCCCTCAGCAGGCCCAGCAGCACGCGGATCGTGGTGGACTTGCCCGCGCCGTTGGGGCCGAGGAAGCCGGTCACCTCGCCGTGGGGCACGGTGAGGTCGAAGCCGTCCAGCGCCCTCGTGGCGCCGAAGGTCTTGGTGAGGTCGCGGACGTGGACTGCCGGTTCCGGGCTGGTCATGTCGGGCTCCCGTCGGTCGGTGAGGTGGAGTCGGTGGTGTGCGCGCTCTCGTCGGCCGCGGTGTCCGCGTCGCCCTGTGCGGCGAGATAGGCGTCCAGCAGGCTCGCGTCGGTGAGCAGCGGGGTGGTGTAGAGCTCGAGCAGGGGCAGGGTCAGCGAGTCGGTGTACTCGCGCATCCACCGCGGGAGGTCCTCCAGGTCCATCGGCGCCCCCTGGCCCGGCATCTGCAGCACGAGGGAGCCGAGCGCCATGTGCGCGAGCACCCGCACGCGCGCCTCGGGGTCGCGGCTGGGGCTGAGCACCCCTGCCCGCTCCCCCTCCTCGTAGTAGTCCCTCGCATTGGCGATGAAGTCCTCGATCAGCCGCTGGGCGAGCGGGCCGCCGGCCTGGAGGCGGCGCAGCACGTAGCCCGTCTCGGGCGCGTACTGCTCCACGGCGGCGAGCTGGGCGAGGATCGTGCCCACGCCGCCGGTCACCGCCGCCCTCTTCTGCTGCCGGGTGACCTCGAGGGCGCGCCGGTCGCAGGCCTCGAGGAGATTCTCGCGCGAGCCGAAGTGGTGGATGATCAGGCCCGCGCTGACCCCGGCGTCCTGTGCGACGGCGCGCAGCGGGGCGCCCAGGCCGTCGACGGCGAAGCGTCGCATCGCGGCCCGGAGGATTCGCTCGTCGGCGGGGGCGGGCTCTGCCATGCGGCTCTCCTCGGGCATCGGGCCCGCTCCGCGGGAGCGCGCAGGCCCTGCATTGAACTGACGTTCAACACGCTATACGTGTGTTCAATGCGGGGCAAGGGATTCTTCGCCCGGAGATGCGAGCGCGCCGGCCCCGAAGGGACCGGCGCGCGGAGTCGGAGGGCGTGAAGTGCTCAGCCCAGGGCGTCGAGCCCGCCCTTGGTGCGCAGCAGCGAGAGCACGAGGCCTTTGGGGTCGGCGGCGGGCTCGAGCGCGCACTCGTCGGGCTCGAACGACCATGCCGCGCGCAGCGCCCGGAACACCTCGAACTCCTCCTCCCCCGTCCTCAGCGGCACGGCCTGGTAGCCGCCCGCCTCGGGGAGGTGGATGATGAACGCTCCGGTCAGCTCCGGCATCTCGCGGGTGGAGCCGTCGTCGTCGAGCAGCAGCTCGGCACGGCACACGGCCACCCCCTGCAGCGCGTAGTCGCCGCGCACCTTCTTCGAGGTCTTGATGTCGGCGCTGAGCAGCGTGTTCCCGATCCTCACGATCGCATCGGTGGTGCCGGCGTAGCCGACAGAGTGGTTCACGACCGTCTGCTCGACCTCCACGAACTCGGGCTGGAAGTCGTCGAGGAAGCGGGCGTAGCCGTCCAGTCGCACCTCGGCGCGGGCGACGAGGCCGCGGAGGTCCTTCTCCGTCGCGAAGGCGCCGGAGCCGGTGCGCATCCCCTCGATGATCCCGCCGATGTGGTCGGCGTCGGGCCGTGTGCCGCTGGTGCCCCAGTCCTCGCAGGCGGAGTGGACCAGGGTGCCGAAGTCCGAGGCGGCGGCGGTGTACTCCGGCGCGGCCGCGGCGATCTTCTTCTGGGTGCCCCAGCGGTCGCGGGTGACGCGGGAGATCTCCGACGCGGCGCGATCCGGGTTCCGCTCGAGCCAGGCGTACATGTCCAGCGCCCGCTTCGAGGCCATGGTCGCGTACCAGCCCTGCAGGAAGTCCTTGGCGCGCATCCCGGCCACGGTGGTGATCGAGGGGTACATCAGCGGGCCCTCGGGCTCAAGGCGGTACATGCGGCCGCGCGGAGTGTCTGCGCTCAGGGAGGGGGTGGTCATCGGTCCTCGGAGGGGTGCGGAGGTCGCGCGGGGCGACGCGGGCGGACAGCCTCCCACGGTACGCGCTCGGCCGCCCCAGGCCTGTCCGGGGAGGGGCCGACGCGCCGGGGGCGGGCGCGTCTCACGTCGGCGGGTCGGCTCAGCCGTCCTCGCCGAAGATGATCTGCTCGGCGAGGGTGCGGGAGCGGCGGGTGACCTTGAGATAGCGGTCCTCGAGCTCCGCCGCGGTCGCGTCCTCGCCGTCGATGAGCAGGGCCAGGGCCCGCAGGTCGTTCCGGTCGCTGGGGAGCACCTCCCCCTCGCGCCCCTTCCACAGGAACAGCCCGCGCCGCAGCTGCCAGGCGAGCGTCCAGGCGGCCCGCAGCTCCTCGGCCTCGCGCCCCTCGAGCAGCTCGGCGGCGACCGCGGCCTCGAGCTGGGCGAGGGTCGAGGTGGTGCGCAGGCCCTCGACCGCGTGGCCGTGCTCGAGGGCGAGCAGCTGTGTGCACCATTCGACGTCGGTCATCCCGCCGCGTCCGAGCTTGAGATGCCGGGCGGGGTCGGCGTTGCGGGGAAGGCGCTCGGACTCCACCCGCGCCTTCATTCGCGTGATCGCCCGACGGTCCTGCTCCTCCAGACCGCCGTCGGGATAGCGGTGGCGGTCCATCTCCTCGGTCAGCCGCTCGCCGAGGGCCTCGGAGGAGACGACCACGCGGGCCCGCAGCAGCGCCTGCTTCTCCCAGGTCTCGGCGTCCCGGCGGAGGTAGTCGATCCAGGACTCGGCGGTGCGGGTGAGCGGGCCGACCTTGCCCTCGGGGCGCAGGTCGGCGCTGACCTTCATGTCGGAGCGGGCGACGGGGGCGTTGAGGATCTTCTGGATCTGGGTCGCGACGGCGTTCGTGATCTCGACGGTGTCGTCGCCGGCGCCGCGGTCCACGGCGATGAACTGCACGTCCGCATCGGAGGAGTAGCCCATCTCCCGGGCGCCGAAGCTGCCCTGGGCGATGATCGCCAGCTCCACGCCGAGTGCCCGCGCGGGATCCGAGCGTCGCTCGCGCAGCTCCTGCGCGGTGGTCTCGTCGACCTCGTCGACCCCGTCCAGCGGCTCGGCCTCCTCGCCGACCACCTTCCGCTCGCGGGCCACGACGTGATAGGCGACCAGCAGCCCGGCCTCGAGCACCGCCTCGGCGAGGTCGGTGAGGGCATGGGCGACCTCCGCGGCGGAGGCGACGTCCGTGAGATGGGCGAGCGCGATCCGCAGCAGCTCCCGGCTGCGGGTTCGACGCAGCACGTCCCGCGCCTCCTCGACGGTGTCCACGCGGGTGATCACGGCGAGGAACTCCCGGCCCAGCACGTCGCGGGTCAGGGGGCGCAGCTGCTCGTCGCGGGCGAGCCAGCGCACCGCCTCCGGGATCCGCTCGAGCTCCTCGCCGACGTACCTGCTCGCGGCCAGCACCTTCGTCAGCCGCTTGGCGGCGAGACCGGAGTCGCGCAGCAGCCCCATGTACCAGTGGGCGGAGCCGATCTCGTCGGAGAGGCGGCGGAAGGCGAGCAGTCCCAGATCCGGGTCGATCCCGTCGGCGAACCATTCGAGCATCGCCGGGAGCAGCTGGCGCTGGATCCTGGCGCGGCGGGAGATCCCCTCGGTGAGGGAGGAGATGTGCGCGAGCGCCCGGCCGGGGTCGCGATAGCCGATCGCAGCCAGGCGCGCCTGGGCGTCCTCGGCGCTCAGCGCGATCTCCCCGTCGGACAGCTGCGAGGCGGTCAGCAGCAGCGGTCGGTAGAAGATCTCCTCGTGCAGCTGGCGGACGCGTCGCCGGGTGCGCTGGTAGCGCTTCGCGAACTCGTCGGGGCCGAGGCCCAGACTGCGGGAGAGGCGGCGCAGGTCCGAGGCGGCGGTGGGCAGCACCTGGGTGCGGCGCAGGCGGTGCAGCTGGAGGCGGTGCTCGACGCAGCGCAGGAAGCGGTAGGCCTCGTCCATCTCGGCGACGTGGGTGCGGGAGATGTAGCCGCCCTCGCCGAGCCGGGCGAGGGAGTCGAGGGTGGAGCGGCCCTGGAGCTGCTCGTCGGCGCGGCCGTGCACCATCTGCAGCAGCTGGACGGTGAACTCGACGTCCCGCAGTCCGCCGGGGCCGAGCTTGATGTTGCGGTCCACCTCGGCGCGAGGGATGTGGGCGACGACGCGGCGGCGCATCGCCCGGGTGTCCTCGACGAAGCCCTCGCGGGTCGAGGCCTGCCACACCCACGGCTCGACCATCTCCTCGTAGGCGGCGCCGAGGTCACGGTCGCCGGCGGCGGCGCGGGCCTTCAGCAGCGCCTGGAACTCCCAGGACTTCGCCCATTCGGTGTAGTAGCGGCGGTAGGAGTCCAGGGTGCGCACCAGCGGGCCGTCCTTGCCCTCGGGGCGCAGGTTCGCGTCCACCTGCCACAGCGAGCCCTCGGCGGTGCGCTCGGAGCAGGCGCGGGCGAGCTCCCTCGCCAGCGCGGCCCCGATCGTGATCACGTCCTCCTCCTCGCACCCCTCGTGCGCGGGGGCGACGACGTGCATGACGTCGACGTCGGAGATGTAGTTGAGCTCCCGCGCGCCGGTCTTGCCCATCGCGATGACGGACCAGCGCACGTGCTCGTGCCCCTCGACGGTGGCACGGGCGATCGCGGAGGCCGCCTCGAGGGCGGCATCGGCGAGGTCGCTGATCGCGACGGAGACGCGGGGCTGGAGGGCGGCGGGGTCGGCGGCGACGGCGTCGGCCGCGGCGATCTGGGCCAGGCGAAGGTGGTAGGCGGCGCGCAGCGCGTCGCGCTCCTCGCGGCCGCCGGAGCCCGCCACGGGCACCTCGGCCGACGCATCGGCGCCGACGGCCTCGAGCAGCGCCTCGCGCACCGCGGCGGCGGGGACCGCGAGCTCGTCGTCCCCCTCGCGCAGGAGCCCCAGGCGCTCGGGGTGGCGGGCGAGCACGTCGCCGAGCGCGACCGAGACGCCGAGCAGGCGGATCAGCCGGTGCCCCGGGGTGCCGGCGGTGCCCACCCCGGCGAGGAACTCCTCGAGCAGGGCGTCCTGTCCGGCCTCCCGGGCGGACTCCGCCAGGCGCAGCAGGCCGAGGACGGCGTCGTCCCCGTCGGCCGTCGCGCCGAGGGCCTCCGCGGCCCCATCGCCGAGACCTCGCAGCGCCGGTTCGGAGAGGAAGCGGCTGACGCGGTCGGTGCGGCTGAAGCCGAGGCGGGCGAGGGCGCCGGTGGTGGTCGCCGGCTCCTCGCTCGCACCGGACTGCTCGGGCGGTGCGGGCTCGGACGACGGCGCAGTCGGTGCGGTCGGTGCTTCCTGCTCCGGGGAGCCGTGCTCCTCGGGCGGTGTCGCGGCGTTCACGGCGTCCCCGTCAGACCCGGCTGAAGGTCGAGCGGAGCTCGTGGTCGGTCACCTGCTCGCGATAGCGCTGCCACTCCTCGCGCTTGTCGCGGAGGAAGTACTCGAAGACCTGCTCGCCGAGCGTGTCCGCCATCAGCTCGGAGCCCTCGAAGACCTCCAGGGCGCGGAACAGGTCGGTGGGCAGCGGCTCGATGCCCATGGCGCGGCGCTCCCGCTCGGTGAGCTCCCAGACCGCGTCCTCCGCGCCCTCGGGCAGCTCGTAGCCGCCCTCGACCCCGGCCATCCCGGCCGCGAGCAGCACCGCGAAGGCGAGATAGGGATTCGCCGAGGAGTCCAGTCCCCGGAACTCGACCCGGGAGGAGGTGGTCTTGGTGGGCTTGTGGAAGGGGACGCGCACCAGCGCGGAGCGGTTGTTGTGGCCCCAGCAGATGTAGCTCGGCGCCTCCTGCGCGCCCCAGAGCCGCTTGTAGGAGTTCACCCACTGGTTCGTCACCGCCACGTACTCCGGGGCGTGGCGCAGCAGCCCGGCGATGAACTGGCGACCGGTGCGGGAGAGGCCGTACTCGGCACCCGGCTCGTGGAAGGCGTTCTTCCCGCCCTGGAAGAGGGAGAGGTGGGTGTGCATGCCGGATCCGGGCTGGTCGATCATCGGCTTGGGCATGAACGAGGCGACCTGCCCCATCGACAGCGCCACCTCCTTGACCACGGTGCGAAGGGTGACGATGTTGTCGGCCGTGGTGAGCGCGTCGGCGTAGCGCAGGTCGATCTCGTTCTGACCCGGACCGTTCTCGTGATGGGAGAACTCGACCTGGATGTTCATCGCCTCCAGGTGCTGGATGGCGGAGCGGCGGAAGTCCTGGCCCTGGCCGCGGTGGACGTGGTCGAAGTAGCCGGCCTGGTCCACCGGCCGCAGCGGGGACCCCTCCTCGTAGGGCTGCTCGAAGAGGTAGAACTCGATCTCGGGGTGGGTGTAGAACTCCAGCCCCTTCTCCTCCGCGCGGGCGAGGGCATCCTTCAGCACGCGGCGCGGATCGGAGGCCGCGGGCTCGCCGTCGGGGGTGAGGACGTCGCACATCATGCGGCCGGTCGCGTTGGTCTCGCCGCGCCAGGCCAGCAGCTCGAAGGTCGCGGGGTCCGGGCGCAGGATCATGTCGGACTCGTAGCTGCGGGTGAGGCCCTCGATCGTGGAGCCGTCGATGCCGATGCCCTCGGTGAAGGCGATCTCGAGGTCCGCCGGCGAGATCGCGATCGACTTCAGCGTCCCCGCGATGTCGCTGAACCACAGCCGGATGAACCGCACGTCCTTGTCGGAGACGGTGCGGATGACGTCGTCATGGAGATGTCCCATGGGGCCAGTCTGCCTCAGGTCCCCGACCCGGCGCGGGCTCCGTTCGCCCTCGGACGGCATGCGCCCCGGTCTCCTGAGGGAGGCCGGGGCGCATGACGTCCGCGTTGCTCGGCGCGGATCCGATCGGCTCAGATCAGCTCGGCGGAGTTGACGTACCACTTGCCGTCATCGCCCTGCACCATCGAGATGCCGGCGTCCTCGCCCATGAAGCTGACGGCCACCGTGCCGTCGCCGTTGTCGCTGGTCTCCACCATCGAGCGGTCGAGGGCATCGGCGATCGAGGGATCGAAGGCCGTGCCCTCCTCCTCGGCGCTCTCCTCGTACCCGGCGACGCACGACTCGGCGGACGAGCCGCTCATGCCGCTCCCGGTGGTGGGGTCCAGGGCCAGCGCGCAGGTGCCCTCGGCGTCCCCGGAGGCGGCGGCCTTGACGAACTCGAAGGCCCGGTCCCCCGCGGCGGTGAGGTCCTCCTCGGAGACGGGCTCGCCCTCGGACCCCCCGGCGGCGTCATCGCCCTCGGTCGACTCGGACTCGCCCTCGGAGCCCTCGCTCTCGGAACCCTCGGCGCCCTCGCTCCCGGCGCCCTCGGACTCCCCGCCCTCGGACTCCCCGCCCTCCTCGGCGGGCTGCTCGGCCGAGGGGTCGTCGCCTCCCTCGCCTCCGCCTGCGAGATCACCGATCGCGCCGCAGGCCGACGCCCCTGCGATGAGCGCGAGGGCGCCCAGCCCGGTGGCCGTTCCCCTGACGGTCTTGCGCATGATCGAGTTCATGGTCCTGTCCTCCCTCAATGTCGGGGCCGTTCCCCTGACCAGAGAAGAGTGACACGGGAAGGGCGCCGCTGTCGCTGGGGAGAACTCCCCATTCCCGTGACCGCAGCCAGCGGGGCAGGGATCAGAACGGGATCGAGAGGTACCACTGCCCGTCGTCGCCGCGGGCCATCGGGACCTCCACCGGCTGCTCGAGCAGGCTCATCGAGATGGTGCCGTCGTCGGCGGGCTCGGCCTGGACCATCGAGGCGTCCAGCTGGTCGAACACGCCCGGCTCCAGCATCTCCTCGTAGTCCGCCATGGCGCCCCGCGCCCCGTCGGCGCACTGCTGCAGGCGCTCACCCTCGGGGGCGGCGCCGGTGCCCGGGTCGAGCACGTAGCCGCACGCGGCCTCCCAGTCCTGATCGTCGATCACACCGAGGAAGCCGAGGAAGCGGTCGGTCGCCGCGGCGAGGTCCGCCTCGGTGACCTCGCCGCCGTCGCTCGCCTCCGGGGCGGCGTCGGCCGAGGAGCTCGGCGACGCGCTGGGGGTCTCCGGGGCGGGCTGCTCGTCGTCCCCGCCGGTGCAGGCGGCGGCGCCGAGCACGAGAGCGAGGGCGGAGGCACAGGCGGCGATCCGACGGACGGGGCCGCGCAGGGGATGCGGTTCCATGGTGACCTCTTCTCGGCGACGTCTGCGCACGACGCTCCAAGGGTGGCACATGCCGGGCCCGCACCGCACCTGACCGGCGGGAACCGGTTGCCCCGGGGCGACGCGGACGGCGCTAGGCTGGAGCGCCGGATCCCCGTCCCCGTCCAGGAGCCCGCTGTGAGCACTGAGTCCCCCGCCGCCGTCCCTGCCGCTCCGGCGAAGATCCGGCTGCGCCACCTCCAGCAGGCCAAGGAGCAGGGCCGCCCCTTCGCGATGCTGACCGCCTACGACCAGTTCTCCGCCCGCGTCTTCGAGGAGGCCGGGATCGAGACCCTGCTGATCGGCGACTCCGTGGGCACCACCGTGCTCGGCCACTCCTCGACCACCTCGACCACGCATGCCGACATGCTCGTGTTCACCGCGGCCGTCGCCCGCAGCGTCACCCGCCCGCTGATCGTCGTCGACCTCGCCTTCGGCACCTACGAGACCGGGCCGCGGGATGCGGTGCTGCACGGCATCGAGCTGGTGCGCGCGGGCGCCGAGGCGGTCAAGCTCGAGGGCGGCGCCGAGGTCGTCTCCCAGATCGAGGCGCTCGTCGCCGCGGGCATCCCCGTGATCGGGCACCTCGGCTTCACGCCCCAGTCCGTCAACGCCCACTCCGGGCACCGGGTCCAGGGCCGCGACGAGCAGGCGGCGAAGAAGATGCTCGCCGACGCGCTCGCGATCCAGGAGGCCGGGGTCAGCGCGATGGTGCTCGAGCTCGTGCCGGCCCGCGTCGCCGCCGAGGTCACCGCCGCGCTGCGGGTGCCCACGATCGGGATCGGCGCCGGGGCCGGCTGCGACGGCCAGGTGCTCGTGTGGCAGGACATGGCGGGCCTGTCCGGCTTCCGGGGGAAGTTCGTCAAGGCCTTCGCGGACCTGCGCGGCGAGCTGCTCGGCGCCGCGACCGCCTATCGCACCGAGGTCGAGGAGCGCAGCTACCCGGGGGCCGAGCACTCCTTCGACTGACGGGACCGACGGGCCGGCCGCCCGCGCGGGAACGGCCGGCCCTCACGCGGCTGCGGTCAGCCCGCGTGGACGAGGGCTCAGCCCTCCTCCCACTGCTTGTCGTCCTGCTCCCACTCCTCATTGCGCTTCGCGGCGGTGCTCAGCGCGCGCTCGGCCTCCTCGCGCGTGGCGTAGGGGCCCATCCGCTCGGTGGCCGGGGACTGCGCCCCCTCCTCGACCGCGCCAGTGCTCAGGTTGTAGTAGTACTGCGTGCCCTCGGTCACGTCGGTCTCCTTCGCTGTCGGTGAGAGACTGGTGGACATGACTGTAGAGCAGGATTGGATCCGTCCCGAGGGGCGCGCGCTGCTGGTGCCCGGAACCCTCAGCCCCCGTCGGCCCGTGCCCGCGAGCATCGAGCGCCCCGAGTACGTGGGCAAGGACGAGGCGGTCTCGGACACGGGTCCGTTCGTGCAGAGCGCCGACGTGATCGCCCGCGTGCGCGAGGCGTCCCGCGTCGCGGCGCTCGCCCTCCAGGCCGCCGGCGAGGCCGCGCAGCCCGGCGTCACCACCGACCACATCGACGCGGTGGTCCACGACGTGCTGCTCGAGAACGGCGCCTACCCCTCCACGCTCGGCTATCTCGGCTTCGAGAAGTCCTGCTGCACGAGCCTGAACGAGGTCATCTGCCACGGCATCCCCGACTCGACCGTGATGCAGTCCGGGGACATCCTCAACGTCGACGTCACCGCCTTCCTGCACGGCGTCCACGGCGACTGCAACGCGACCTTCCTCGTCGGCGACGTCGCCCCGCGCGCCCAGGAGCTGGTCGAGGTCGCCCACGACGCGATGCTGCGCGGGATCAAGGCGGCTCGGCCCGGCCGCGAGGTCAACGTGATCGGCCGCGTCATCGAGAAGTTCGTCTCCCGCCACGGCATGGAGTCGGTGCGCGACTACACCGGCCACGGCGTCGCCGAGGGCTTCCACAACGGGCTGGTCATCCCCCACTACGACTCCGCGCCGATGTTCGACGACGTCATCGAGGAGAACATGACCTTCACCATCGAGCCGATGGTGACGCTCGGCTCGCAGGCCTGGGACCAGTGGGACGACGGCTGGACGGTCGTCACCCGCGACGGCTCCTACTCGGCCCAGTTCGAGCACACCATGCTCATCACCGACGCGGGCCCCGAGCTCCTCACCGTCGTCTGAGACCGGTCCGTTCCCGGACCCCGCGGACCGCTCCCTGCGACCACCGCGGGGCCGGCGGCGGCGCGGGGCCGTCCCCGGACGTCCCCGTCGCGTGCCTGCGCAGCCCGGGTATCGTGGGCGCCCGAGAGAGGGCGCCGAGGACGGTGCCCCGGCACCGGGCGGGGCCTTCCCGCATCGCACGACCAGGGAGAGATGATGAGCAAGAAGGCCTTCGGGATCGACATCGGCGGCAGCGGCATCAAGGGAGCGCCCGTCCACCTCGGCAAGGGCGAGCTCGCCGCCGACCGGGTGCGGATCCCGACCCCGCAGCCCTCGACCCCCGAGGCCGTGGCGGACACCGTCGCCGAGCTCATCGGCTCCTTCGACGTCGCCGAGGACATGCCCGTCGGCGTCACCTTCCCGGCCGTGATCCAGGAGGGCGTGGCGAAGACCGCCGCGAACGTGGACAGGTCCTGGATCGGCACCGACGTGGACGCCCTGTTCACCGAGCGCACCGGCCACGACGTGTTCGTGGTCAACGACGCCGACGCCGCCGGCATCGCCGAGATGGAGTTCGGCGCCGGCCGGAAGAGCTCCGGCGTGGTGCAGGTGTTCACCCTCGGCACCGGCGTGGGCAGCGCGACCTTCGTCGACGGCCGCCTGGTGCCCAACACCGAGCTCGGCCACGTGCTCCTGCACGGGGACAGCGCGGAGAAGTACATGGCATCCTCCGCCAAGGAGCGCGAGGACCTGGACTGGGAGACCTGGGCAGGCCGGCTCCAGGAGTACTTCTCCCACATCGAGTTCCTCTTCAGCCCCACCCGCATCATCGTCGGCGGCGGCGTCTCGAAGAAGCACCAGAAGTTCCTGCCGCTGCTGGACCTCGAGGCCGAGATCCTCCCCGCCGAGCTCCGCAACGAGGCCGGGATCATCGGGGCGGCGGTGCTCGCCCACCGCGAGGTGAAGGCGCTGAAGGAGGGCAAGAAGAAGGACGACAAGCACCACGCCGGCAGCTGAGCCCGTCGACCGGGGCCGTCCCGCGGCCGGAGTGCCCCGTCGACCGGAGTGCCGCGTCGGCCGGGGGATTCCGTCGCGAGCGCTCCCCTCGGGCGCCGCGCCCGTCGGGCGCGACCCGCGCGGGGTTGCCCCGCGGGGCGGACCAGCCGGCCTGTAAGCCGGGTTCTGTGATCGGCAGCCATCCCTCTCGGGTCGCCGTTGCCGACGACCTCCAGCGGTCTACCCGGGAACTCGGGCCGGCGCCCTCATGCGTTCCCTGTCTGACCTTGCTCCCGGTGGGGTTTACCGTGCCGGTCTCGTCACCGAGACCGCGGTGGTCTCTTACACCACCCTTTCACCCTTACCGCCCCGCCCGAGGGCGCGGCGGCGGTCTGCTCTCTGTGGCACTGTCCCGCGGATCACTCCGGGTGGGCGTTACCCACCACCGTGCCGGATGGAGCCCGGACTTTCCTCGGCCCCGCGGCGCAAGCCGCGGGGACGCGGCTGCCCGGCCGACTGGTCCGCCCGGCAGTCTACGCTCCCACCTGCACCTCCCCCTCCCCCGTGGGCAGGCTCCCGCGCCGACGTGCCGAAGCTCTCGCGGCGCCCTCCCTCGCCCCTGCCCTGCCACCTCGGAGAATGGTCTGATGCTGATCCTGCTCCCGCCCTCGGAGACGAAGACCCGGCCCGCCGAGGTGGGGCATCGTCCGCTCGACCTCGACGAGCTCGCGCTGCCGGCGCTGCGGGAGGCGCGCGGGACGATGCTGCGGGCCGCGCACCGCACCGCCGCGGGGTCCGACGCCGCCTCCCGACTGGGGGTCCCGGCCTCCTCCCCCGAGCTCGTCGGGCGCATGCTGCACCTCGAGCAGGAGCCCGCCGCCGCGCCGCTCGACGTCTACTCGGGGGTGCTCTTCGACCAGCTCGAACCGGGCACGGAGATCCCCGGCGACCGTCGCGTGCTGGTCCAGAGCGCCCTGCTGGGCCTGGTCGACGCCGGGTGCGACCGGATCCCCGCCTACCGCCTCTCCGCCTCCTCGCAGCTCTCGCGGCTGGGGAAGGCGGGGTCCTGGTGGGCGCCGCGGCTGACGCCGGTCGCCGCACAGCTGCGCGAGGAGGAGGCCGCGGGGTCCTCACCGCTGGTGGTCGACTGCCGCTCGGGCTCCTACCGCTCGATGATGGCGATGCGCAGCGGGGACGGGGTGCGGGTGCTGGAGGTCGCGCCGGTGCAGGAGAGCGGCGGGGTCCGCAAGGTCATCTCCCATGACGCGAAGCGCTACCGGGGCCTGGTGACCCGTGTGCTGCTGGCGGCGCAGGCCGCGCCCACCACGGCGGAGGAGCTGGTCGACGTCGTCGGCGAGGGCCTCGTCGGGATCTCGGGGCGCGGCAGCTCCCGGCTCGGCGTCGAGCTGGACGGGGACAGGCTCGTCGTGGTCGACCGGGTCGACTGACTCCGCCCCGACGGGCGTGGGCCGCCCGGCCGCGTCCCGCGGGTCCGGCCGAGCGCCGCGGCCCCGGCTCTCGGGCGGCCCCGTCGCGTTCGGCCTGCCCGACCGGGTTCGGCCGGCCCGACCGGGTTCAGCCGGCCCGGCCGCCCCACGGGTCGGTGACCTGCGCGGTGATCTGCACCTCGAGGCCCGGCAGCGCTTCCGTGAGCAGCTCGCGGGCGAGCGGGAGCCACAGCGCCTCGCTCGCGGCGTGCGGCACGTCGATCAGCGCCGGCACGGCGTCGGGGTCCGCCGCGGACTCGAGGTGCTCGAGCGCCGGGTGGTGGCGCAGGTCGGAGGTGATGTAGACGTCGGCGCCGCTGCGCGTGGCGGCCTCCAGGAAGGAGTCGCCCGCCCCGGGGCAGACGGCGACGGTGCGCACAGGGCGCTCCGCCTCGCCGGTGTGGAGGATCCCGCGCGCGGTCGCGGGGACCAGGGCCGCGATCCGCTCGGCGAGGGCGCCGACGGTGGTGGGCGTCGCCGGCTCGCCGACGGCGCCGAGGCCGAAGCGGGTGGAGCCGTGGCCGGCCGCCTCCCCCTCGTCACCGGGCAGCAGCGGGCGGGGGTCCTGCAGCGCGAGCGCCCGCAGCCAGGCGCCGACGGTGCCTCGCGTGGAGCGGTCCACGTTCGTGTGCCCGCACCACAGCGCCGTTCCGGCGCGCAGCAGGTCGGTGACCACCGCGCCCTTCCCGTCGTCGGCCGGCAGGAAGCTGGCCCCGCGCAGCAGCAGCGGATGATGCGTGATCAGCAGCTCGGCGCCGGAGGCGACGGCCTCGCGGGCGACCGCGAGCGTCGGGTCGACGGCCAGCAGCAGGCGGGATACCGGCGCCTCCCGCTCCCCGAGGACGAGGCCTGCTCGGTCCCAGTCCTCCGCCCAGGCGAGCGGATAGGCGGCCTCGAGCACGCCGACGACGTCGCCGACGGTCACGCTGGTCTCGGATGTCGCCGGGGTCCGGGCGCTCAGGGCGCTCATCCGCGCAGCGCCCGCGTCTCGACGAGCGCCGCCTGGTAGGCCTTCCACGGCATGAGCACGCACTTGACCCGTGCGGGGAACTTCGCCGCGCCCATCAGCGCGACGCCGTCGCCGATCAGCTCCTCGTCGCCCTCGATCCTGCCGCGGGAGCCGATCGCCTGCTCGAAGTGGGTGCGCACCGGCTCCACCTCCTCGACGCCGTGGCCGATCAGGAGATCGGCCATGATCGAGGCGGAGGCGCGGCTCATCGCACAGCCGACCGCGTCGTAGGAGACGTCCTCGATCCGCTCGGCGCCGTCCTCGGACAGGTGCAGGCGCAGCGTGATCTCGTCGCCGCAGGTGGGGTTCACGTGATGGACCTCGGCCTCGAACGGCTCGCGCAGGCCGGCATGGAGGGGCCGCTTGTCGTGCTCGATCACGAGCTCGGTGTAGAGCGCGGAGAGATGAGTGCTCATGAGAGGGCTCCGAAGAACTCGACGGTGCGGGCGACGCCGTCGACGAGCGCGTCGACCTCGGCGTCGGTGGTGTGGACGGAGAAGGACGCGCGGGTGGTGCCGTGGAGCCCGAAGCGGCGGTGCAGGGGCCAGGCGCAGTGGTGACCCACCCGCACCTCGATGCCGTAGGAGTCCAGCACCTGCCCGACGTCGTGCGGGTGGCGGCCGGCGACGTCGAAGGCGACTGCTCCGGTGCGCCGCGGGGAGGCGGCCGGGCCGATGATCCGCACCCCGTCGATCCCGGAGAGCCCGTCGATCGCGCGCAGGGTGAGAGCCTGCTCGTGCGCGGCGATCTGCTCCATGCCGAGCGCATCGAGATAGTCGCAGGCGGCGGCGAGGCCGACGGCCTGGGAGATCGGCGGGGTGCCGGCCTCGAAGCGGGCGGGCGGCTCGGCGAAGGTGCTGGCCTCCATCGTCACCGTCTCGATCATGGATCCTCCGGTGAGGAAGGGCGGCATCGCCTCGAGCAGCTCGTAGCGGCCCCAGAGCGCGCCGATCCCGGTGGGGCCGAGCATCTTGTGCCCGGACAGGGCCGCGAAGTCGACGCCCAGCGCGGCGAGGTCGAAGGGCATGTGCGGCGCGGACTGGGCGGCGTCCAGCACGGTCAGCGCACCGACCGAGCGCGCCGCCTCGACGAGCCGGCCGACGGGGTTGACCGTGCCGAGCACGTTGGACTGGTGCGTGAACGCGAGGACCTTCGTGCGCTCGGTGAGCAGCGAATCGAGGTCCGTGAGGTCGAGGGTGAAGTCCTCGGCCATGGGGATCCAGCGCAGGACGGCGCCGGTGCGGCGGGCCAGCTCCTGCCACGGGACGAGGTTCGCGTGGTGCTCCATCTCGGTCACGAGGATCTCGTCGCCCTCGCGCACCCGCAGGCGCTCGGGGGTGGAGGTGTCGCCGTCGCCGAGGGAGCGGGCGACGAGGTTCAGCGCCTCGGTCGCGTTCTTCGTGAAGACGATCTCCTGCGCGGAGGGGGCGCCGAGGAAGGCGGCGAGCCGCTCCCGGGAGTCCTCGTAGGCGTCGGTCGCGGCCCCCGCCATCCGATGCGCGCCCCGCTTGACCGCGGCGTGGTCATGGGTGAGATAGGCGACCTCCGCGTCGATGACCTGCTGGGGGCGCTGCGAGGTGGCGCCGCCGTCGAGGTAGATCATCGGGGTCTCGGGGTCGAGCATCCGCTGCAGGATCGGGAAGTCGGCCCTGATCGCGTCGACGTCGAAGGGTCTGGTCGCTGCGCTCACCTGCGGGGCCTCCTGTGGTCGATGGCGGTCCGGCCAGTATAGGAACGCCCAGGTTCCGGAGGCGGGGCCGTGAGACCCTGTGCACAGTCCGCTCGACCCGCGACCCCGGAGGTGCCCGTGGAGACCCTGATCCTCGCCGCGATCGGTGTGTCCATCGCGGTCTCCCTCATCGTCATCATCGGCCGCATGCTGGTGCGCCGGCGCGAGGAGCGCGAGAAGTGGGAGCGGGACGGCCGTCCCGAGCCGCGCGAACGGACCCCCGAGGAGAAGGAGCGCGACCGCCGCAGCGCCATCACCTGGGGCTGCCTCGTCGTGGCCGTGCCCGTGGTGCTGGTGCTGGCGTACTGGGTCAGCCGCTGAGGCTGCGGCCCTTCGCGCGCCGGCCGCCCGCGTCGGCCCCGCGACGGAGGCGGACGCAGACCGAGTGGCGTACTTCGACCGGTACTGCTGAGGAATACCGGTCGGAGTACGCCACTCGGTGCAGGGTCGGCCGGACGGCGACGACGGGGCGTGTGCGCCGGGGCTCAGCACGGCCGCAATGATCGCGGGAGTCGTGCTCGGACTGTGCTCCACTCCGCGAGAAAGCCCCCGACCCAGCACTGTCAGTGCAGGGCGGGGGCTTCTCTTCGGGTGGGTCGTGAGGGGCTCGAACCCCCGACCTTCTGGGTGTAAACCAGACGCTCTGACCAGCTGAGCTAACGACCCGGAACGGGGTCTCCCCCGTCGAAGCGGAGCGACCCCGCCGGAACGGGGACTGCCCCTTCAGCGCGGGGTGTCCCCGCCGTGACGGGGTGCCCCGTCGGTGGTGGCGATCAGTTGGTGCGGCTGGCCAGGCGGGTGCCGGTCCAGTCGGCGGCCAGCGACAGCGAGCTCATCACGCGCAGGCCCGCGATCTCGGCGCTCTCCTGCACCTCGCCCGGGGCGACATGCCCGGGCCGACCGGCCTTCGGCGTGAGGAGCCACACAGGGGCGCCCGCCTCGATGTTGCGCAGGGAGTCCACGAGGGCGTCGGTGAGGTCGCCGTCGTCGTCGCGCCACCACAGCACCACGGCGTCGACGATCTCCTGGGTGTCCTCGTCCTCCATCTCCTCACCGATCAGGTCCTCGATCGCGTCGCGGAGGTCGTGGTCCACGTCGTCGTCGTAGCCGATCTCCTGCACGATCTGACCCGTGGTGAGGTTCAGCGCCTCGGCGATGGCGCTGGGCGTGGGGGCGTCGGCCGACGGTGACAAGAAAGAACTCCTCAAGACGTGGTGTCAGTGCGAGCGCAGCATACCGATCGGCCCTCACGGACCCACCGCAGGTGCTGCGCGCGCCGATTCTATGCCACGGCGCACTCTCCTGCATGTCCGGCGCGGGACGTCGGTCCCCGCGCAGGCGGCAATGTCCCGAGCGTCACAGATGAGGAGGGTCTGTGAAGGTCCTCGGCGCGTCGCACGACGGTAGTCTGGACGGAACCGAGGCCGACAGGAGCCGGGCCCACCGGCGTTCTTCAGCTCCCGCGGCCGGTCCATCGACTCCGGTAGAGAGAAGGACAGTGTGACTTCGCACGAGACCCCTCGTCCCATCGGCATCAACCTGCCGAGCCACGCGCAGGATCCGGACCCGGAGGAGACCCGGGAGTGGCTCGACTCGTTCGACGGACTCGTCGAGCACCGCGGCGTCGACCGCGCCTCCGAGGTGATGCAGAGCCTGATCCAGCACGCTCGCGACGAGGACCTGCACCTGCCGGACTCGCTCACCACGGACTACGTGAACACGATCCCCGCGGATCAGCAGCCCGAGTACCCCGGTGACGTCGAGCTCGAGAAGGAGCTGCGCAACATCAACCGCTGGAACGCGGCGATGGTCGTCCATCGCGCCCAGCGCCCCGGCGTCTCCGTCGGCGGGCACCTCTCCTCCTACGCCTCCATCGCCACGATGTACGAGGTGGGCTTCAACCACTTCTTCCGCGGGCGCAGCCACCCCGGCGGCGGCGACCACGTCTTCTTCCAGGGACATGCCTCCCCCGGCATCTACGCCCGCGCCTTCGCGATGGGCCGCCTCGGCCAGGAGGACCTCGACGGCTTCCGCCAGGAGGTCTCCTCCGAGCACGGCATGCCCTCCTACCCGCACCCGCGGGCGATGCAGGACTTCTGGGAGTTCCCGACGGTCTCCATGGGCATCGGCCCGGTCAACGCGATCGAGCAGGCCTCCTTCGACCGCTACCTGCACAACCGCGGCCTCAAGGACACCTCCGAGCAGCACACCTGGGCGTTCCTCGGCGACGGCGAGATGGACGAGGTCGAGTCCCGCGGCGCGCTCCACATCGCCGCGAAGGAGCACCTGGACAACCTCACCTTCGTCATCAACTGCAACCTGCAGCGCCTGGACGGCCCGGTCCGCGGAAACGGCAAGATCATCCAGGAGCTCGAGAGCCAGTTCCGCGGTGCGGGCTGGAACGTCGTCAAGGTGATCTGGGGCTCGGCCTGGGACCCGCTGCTCCAGGAGTCCACCGACGGCGCGCTCATCGACCTGATGAACGCGACCCCGGACGGCGACTACCAGACCTACCGCGCGGAGAACGGCGCGTTCATCCGCGACAACTTCTTCGGCCGCGACCCGCGCACGAAGGCGCTCGTCGAGGACCTCTCCGACGACGACATCTGGTGGAAGCTCAACCGCGGCGGCCACGACGCCAAGAAGATCTACGCGGCCTTCCAGCAGGCGATGACGCTGAAGAACGGCAAGCCGACCGTCATCCTCGCCCACACCATCAAGGGCTACCGCCTGGGCTCGAACTTCGCCGGTCGCAACGCGACCCACCAGATGAAGAAGTTCACGATCGAGGACCTCAAGGCGCTGCGCGACACCCTGCGCATCCCGATCTCCGACGAGCAGCTCGAGTCCGGCAGCGTCTACGACGCGCCGTTCTACCTGCCGGGCGACGACTCCCCGGTCATGCAGTACCTCAAGCAGCACCGCGAGGCGCTCGGCGGCCCGGTCCCCTCCCGCAGCACCGAGCACAAGGCGCTCGAGCTGCCGGGCGACAAGGCCTACGAGGTCGTCAGGCGCGGCTCCGGCAAGCAGGAGATCGCCTCGACGATGGCGCTCGTGCGCCTGCTCAAGGACCTCATGCGTGACAAGGAGACCGGCAAGCGCTGGGTCCCGATCGTGCCCGACGAGGCCCGCACCTTCGGCATGGACTCGCTGTTCCCGACGGCGAAGATCTACAACCCGGACGGGCAGAACTACCTCTCGGTGGATCGCGACCTGCTGCTGGCCTACAAGGAGTCCGCGCAGGGCCAGATCAAGCACATGGGCATCAACGAGATCTCCTCGACCGCGGCCTTCACCGCGGCAGGCACCTCGTACGCCACGCACGACTACCCGATGATCCCGTTCTACATCTTCTACTCGATGTTCGGGTTCCAGCGCACCGGCGACTTCTTCTGGGCCGCCGGCGACCAGATGGCCAAGGGCTTCGTCATCGGCGCGACCGCCGGCAAGACGACGCTCGCGGGCGAGGGCCTCCAGCACATGGACGGTCACTCCCCCGTCCTCGCCTCGACCAACCCCGGCGCGGTGATCTACGACCCGACCTACGGCTACGAGCTCGGGCACATCATCCGCGACGGTCTGAAGCGCATGTACGGCGAGGACGACCGCCTGCAGGAGGTCTTCTACTACATCACCGTCTACAACGAGCCGATGGTGCACCCGGCCGAGCCGGAGGACCTGGACGTGGAGGGCCTGCTCAAGGGTATGTATCTCCTCGACCAGGCGCCCGAGGGCGACGGCCCGGTCGCGCAGCTGCTCGCCTCCGGTGTGGGCGTCCCGTGGGCCAAGCACGCCCGCGAGCTGCTCGAGCAGGACTGGGGCGTGCGCGCGAACGTGTGGTCCGTGACCTCGTGGACCGAGCTGCGCAAGGAGGCCCAGGAGGCCGAGAAGCACAACCTCCTGAACCCCGAAGCCCCGCGGACCCCGTGGATCTCCCAGCGTCTCGAGGGCGTCGAGGGCCCGTTCGTGGCCACCTCGGACTACGACTTCATGGTCCCGGACATGATCCGCGAGTGGATCCCGGGCCGCTACGGCGTGCTCGGCGCCGATGGCTGGGGCTTCTCCGACACCCGCCCGGCCGCCCGCCGTCATCTGAAGATCGACGCCCACTCGATGGTCGTCAAGACGCTGCAGATGCTCGCCCGCGACGGCAAGGTCGACCCCTCGGTCGTCCGCCAGGCCATCGACAAGTACGACCTGACGAACGTGAACGCCGGCGAGTCCGGCTCGTTCGGCGGCGAGTCCTGATCACCCCCGTCGGGCCGCTCCTCCGTGCGAGGGGCGGCCCGACGGCCGCTCTCCCCCTCTCCGCGGCCCGTCTCGTCCCACGAGCGGGCCGTCCCTCACTCCCCTGGAGGTACCTGTGCTCGCGATCGTCTGCCCCGGCCAAGGGGCGCAGAAGCCCGGCTTCCTGACCCCCTGGCGCGAGCTGCCGGGCGTCGAGGAGCTGCTGGGCTCGCTCTCCGAGCCGGCCGGCATCGACCTGCTGCGCCACGGCACCGAGTCCGACGCCGACACGATCCGCGACACCGCGGTCGCCCAGCCGCTGCTGGTCGCCGCGGGCATCGTCGCCGCGTCCCAGCTGCGCTCCGAGGAGGACGTCCCCGCGGCCGACGTGCTCGCCGGCCACAGCGTCGGCGAGCTGACCGCCGCGGCGCTCGGCGGGGTGCTCTCCGACGAGGACGCGATGCGCCTGGTCGCGGTGCGCTCGCGCGCCATGGCCACCGCCGCCGCGGCCGAGCCCACCTCGATGGCGGCCGTCGTCGGCGGCACCCGCGAAGACGTGCTCGCCGCGATCGACCGCCACGGACTCCACCCCGCGAACATCAACTCCGCCGCCCAGGTCGTCGCCGCCGGCAGCGCCGAGAAGATCGCCGCGCTCGGAGAGGACGGCCCGGCGAAGGCCCGCGTCATCCCGCTGCAGGTCGCCGGGGCCTTCCACACGCCGTACATGGCCGCCGCCCGCGAGGAGCTCGCCGCCTTCGCGCCGACGCTCTCCCCCGCCGACCCGACCCTCCCGCTGGTCTCCAACGCCGGCGGCGAAGTCGTCACCTCGGGCGCGCTGTACCTCGACGCGATCGTCACCCAGGTCGCCTCGCCCGTGGACTGGGAGGCCTGCATGGCGACCTTCCGCGACCGCGGCGTGACCGCGATGATCGAGATCGCCCCCGCGGGCACGCTCACCGGGCTCGCGAAGCGGGAGCTGAAGGGGATCGCGCTGGCGAACCTCAACACGCCCGACGACCTCGAGGCCGCCCGCGCCCTGGTGCGCGAGCACGCCGGTCTCGCGCCGTCCGACCAGGAGGCCTGACATGGCGATCACCCTCACCGCCCCGCGGACGGTCCCCGGCTCG
The DNA here is from genome assembly GCF_001293905.1 of Brachybacterium sp. SW0106-09. NCBI lineage: Bacteria > Bacillati > Actinomycetota > Actinomycetes > Micrococcales > Dermabacteraceae > Brachybacterium > Brachybacterium sp. SW0106-09. Next base: position 82,235 of record NZ_BCAK01000001.1, on the reverse strand, counting down.
CAGGTCCTCGCCTACGGCGCCGCCCGCGGCGACCTGGTCGTCCCCAACGACGACCTCGTCGGCCCGATCGACTCCTCCGACGAGTGGATCCGCCAGCGCACCGGCATCGTCACCCGCACTCGTGCGAGCGCCGAGGTCGGCGTCAAGGACCTCTCCCTCACCGCGGCGAAGGAGGCGATCGAGCGCTCCGGCATCGCGCTGGAGACCCTCGACGCGATCATCGTCTCGACGATCTCCTTCCCCTACCCGACCCCGTCGCTCGCGACGCTGCTGGCGGGCGAGCTGGGCCGGTCCGACGTCATCGCCTACGACATCTCCGCGGCCTGCGCCGGCTTCGCCTACGGCATCGGGCAGGCCGACTCCCTGATCCGCTCGGGCGCCGCCCGGAACGTGCTGGTGATCGGTGCGGAGAAGCTCTCCGACTTCGTCTCCCCCACCGACCGCTCGATCTCGTTCCTGCTCGGGGACGGGGCCGGCGCCGCGGTCGTCGGCCCGTCCGACACCCCGCGGATCGGCCCGACGGTCTGGGGCAGCGACGGCGACCACTGGGACACGATCCGCATGACCGGCTCGTCGATCGACTTCCGCGACGGGAAGGCCGAATGGCCCACCCTCGAGCAGGACGGCCGCACGGTGTTCCGCTGGGCCGTCTGGCACACCGCGAAGAAGATCCGCGAGATGCTCGAGCTCTCCGGCATCGGCATCGAGGACGTGGACGTGTTCGTCCCCCACCAGGCGAACATGCGCATCATCGACGAGCTCGCCAAGCAGCTGAAGCTGCCGGAGGACGTGGTGATCGGCCGCGACATCGCCGAGACGGGCAACACCTCCGCCGCGTCGATCCCGCTGGCCACCCACCGCCTGCTCGAGGAGGGCGCTGCGAAGAGCGGCGACGTGCTCGTGCAGTTCGGCTTCGGCGCCGGGCTCGCCTACGCCGGCCAGGTGCTGGTCCTCCCCTGAGCCCCGCCCGGACGACTGTCACCCGCATCACGACCGGGAAGTAACATCGTTCGGCCTGACCGGAACAGCACAGCGTCCCGGGTAGTCTGTCCCCGCCACACAATCCGAACATCCCTAAGGAGCACCCATGGCACACACCGAGAACGAGATCCTCGAGGGCCTCGCCGAGATCGTCAACGAGGAGACCGGTGTCGCCACCGAGGACGTGAAGCTCGAGAAGTCCTTCACCGACGACCTCGACATCGACTCCATCTCGATGATGACCATCGTCGTGAACGCGGAGGAGAAGTTCGACGTGCGCATCCCCGACGAAGAGGTCAAGAACCTCGCCACCGTCGGCGACGCCGTCAAGTACATCGCGGGCGCCCAGAACTGAGTCCCGCCTGACGCCCGGGACGGGTTCGTCCCGGGCGTCGCCGTTCCCCGTCTGCCCCGACCCGGAGGTCCGCATGTCCGCTTCCCGTTCCCGAGTCGCCGTCACCGGCCTCGGCACCGTCAACCCGCTGGGCGCGGATGTCGCCTCGACGTGGGAGGCGGCCCTGGCCGGGACCTCCGCGGCCCGCACCCTCGAGAACGACTGGAAGGAGTCCTACGGGCTCTCCGTCGACTTCGCCTGCCGTCTGGTGCCCGGGGCGCTGGACTCCCTGAGCCGTCCCGAGTCGAAGAAGCTCGACCCCTCCGGCCAGTACGCGATGGTCGCCACCCGCGAGGCATGGGCCGATGCGGGCGCTCCCGACGTCGACCCGACCCGCCTCGGCGTGGTCGTCGGCACGGGCATCGGCGGCATCTGGACGACGCTGGACCAGTGGGACGTCGTGCGCGAGCGCGGCGCCCGCCGCGTCAACCCCTTCACCGTGCCGATGCTGATGGCGAACTCCTCCGCCGCGAACATCTCCATGGAGCTCGGTGCCCGCGCCGGCGCCCACACCCCCGTCTCCGCCTGCGCCTCCGGCTCGGAGGCCGTGGCGCTGGGCATGGGCATGATCCGCGACGGCCGGGCCGACGTGGTCGTCGTCGGGGGCACCGAGGCGTCCATCCACCCGATGACCATCGCGGCCTTCGCGAACATCCGGGCCCTGTCCACGCGCGTGGCCGATCCCGAGCACGCCTCGCGCCCCTACGACGTGGACCGCGACGGCTTCGTGCTCGGCGAGGGCGCGGCGATCCTGGTGCTGGAGAGCGAGGAGCACGCGAAGGCCCGCGGCGCCCGCGTCTACGGCTACGCCGCCGGCCGCGGCATGGCCTCCGACGCCCACCACATCTCCGCCCCGAACCCCGAGGGGCAGGCCGCCGCGGTGCGCGAGGCGGTCGAGGACGCCGATCTCGCCGCTGCGGACATCAAGCACCTCAACGCCCACGGCACCTCGACGCCGCTGGGGGACATCGGCGAGCTGAAGGCCGTCTCGGACGCGCTGGGCGGCGAGACCGATCAGATCGTCGTCACCTCGACGAAGTCGATGACCGGCCACCTGCTCGGCGGCGCCGGCGCGCTCGAGACCGTGTTCTCGGTCCTCGCCGCGCACCATCGCACCGTCCCGCCGACGATCAACATCGAGAACCTCGACCCCGAGACCCCGATGGCGATCGCGAACGGCGCCCCGGCGCAGCTCCCCGAGGGGGATCTCGCCGTGCTCAACAACGCCTTCGGCTTCGGCGGCCACGACATCGCGCTGGTGGTCACCACGGCCTGACCGGCACCGCTGCCGCAGCGCTCGCGAAGGGCGCCCGCTCCCCTCGGGGAACGGGCGCCCTTCGCGCATCGGAGCATCGTGCGGCCGCGGCCGCCGCGCGCTCAGCTCACGCGGTGCAGCCAGCGCATCGGCACGCCCTCGCCGGCGTGGCGGTAGATCTCCAGCTCCTCGTCCCACGGCTCGCCGAGCGCGATGCCGAGCTCTCGCGGGAGAGCATGCGGGTCGGAGCCGGCGCGCTCCATGCAGCCGCGCACGTGGTCCTCGGTGAGCACGATGTTGCCGGCGTGGTCGGTCGCGGCGTGGTGGATGCCGAGCTCGGGAGTGCAGCTCCAACGGGCGCCGTCGACGGCGGCGGTCGCCTCCTGGGTGACCTCGAAGCGCACCTCGTGCATGCCGCGCAGCGCGCTGACCAGGCGTGCGCCGGTGTCCTCACGGCCGCGCCAGGTCATCTCGGCCCGCTGCAGGCCACGGCCGACGGGCTGGTCCTCCCAGCGGATGCGTGCGGGCATGCCGAGAACCCCGCTGGCCGCCCATTCGATGTGGGGCGTGAGGGCGCGCGGGGCCGAGTGGATGTACAGAACGCCCTGGGTCATCTCGTTCCTTCCGGTGTCCGATGCGTCTTCCCCAACGAATCGGAACCGTGGACGGAGCTGATGGCAGCGCGTGCTGGTCCGTGACGAGCTTAGAGGGTCTCCCTGATCTGGCGCAACGCGCGCTTCTTCACGGAGCGCTCGAGGCCGTCGATGTAGAGCTCCCCGTCGAGGTGGCCGACCTCGTGCTGGATGAGGCGGGCGAGGATCCCCTCGCCGGCCAGCTCGATCTCGTCGCCCTGAAGGTTCGTGCCCACGCAGCGGGCGTAGGCGGAGCGGGTGCGCGGGAAGAAGAGCCCGGGCACGGAGAGGCAGCCCTCGTCGTCGTGCTGCAGCTCCTGGGAGAGCTCGACGATGACGGGGTTGAGGATGTAGCCGAGCTCGCCGGTCTCCACGAGGTGCCAGGAGAAGGCGCGCTGGCCGATGCCGATCTGGTTCGCGGCCACGCCCGCGCGGGCGGGGTCGTCCACGGTGTCGAGCAGGTCCCGCACGAGGGTGCGGGTGCCGTCGGTGACCGTGCGGATCGGGTCGCAGGGGGTGCGCAGGACGGGGTCTCCGACGACCCTGATGGGACGGACGGTCACGCCTGCTCCTCCCCCGGCTCCGCGCCGAGCACCCGGTGGGTGACCTCGACGCCGGGGACGACGCTGCGCTCGACGGTGCAGCCCGCGGCGACGGCCCGGCGGAAGACATTCACGACCGTGGCGATCTCCTGCGCGGTGAGCCCCTCGAGCGGGAGCTGCACCTCCTCGGCGATCGACAGGTAGCGGTTCTCGGCCTCGTCGGAGGTGCCGTGGGCCCACAGGCGCGCCTCGAAGTCCTCGCCGAGGCGGCGGGCGAGGTTCACGTCGCTGCTCATCCCGGCGCAGCCGATCAGGGCGAGCTTGAGCAGCTCGCCGGGGCTCGCCTCGCCCTCGCCGTGGCCGATCGGGATCTCGACGCCGCGCTGGGTGCGGCCGACGAGGGTGCGGTGGCCGGTGCGGTCCGCCCACACGCTGCCGGGGCCGAAGTCCTCCGGGAGCGGGAAGCGGTCATCGGGCAGGGAGGGCATCGGGATGCTCCTTCAGGGGACCGGAGGAAGAAATGACTCAGCCCCGGACGAGGCCGGGGCTGAGTCGCAGGGGCTCCCGCAGTTGGATTCGAACCAACAACCCTTCGATTAACAGTCGAATGCTCTGCCGTTGAGCTATGCGGGATCGACCTGGACGACTGTAGCAGGATCGGGGCGGGGCTCGCATCCCGGAATCCCTTCACGACCGGCCACTATGACGAAGGTTACGCGCCCGCGCCGGGTCCCGTCGTGGATGCTGACGCGTCATCGCCCGGACCGCCGCTCCCGGATCGAAGAGGTCGTCATTCCTCCGGAGCATCTCGAGAAGGCGGGTGGCGCCGCGGCGACCGGACAGCCCGTCCGAGGCGGAGTGCCCGCGGAGCGTGGGGCGTTGCGTCGTGCCAGGTCATGCGGACGTGCGTGGTAGATTCGTCCGGGCCCTCTCGCAGGGCCACGGCCCAGTAGCTCAGCCGGTCAGAGCAGCGGACTCATAATCCGTCGGTCGCGGGTTCAAGCCCCGCCTGGGCTACCCCTCCCCCTCCGTCGGCATCCGGCGCAGCAGGTGGCGCAGCGCGTGCTCGAGCTCGGGGTGAGCAGGCTCGAAGCCGCTCCTGCGCAGCCGGTCGCCCGGGACGTCCTGGTCGGTGCGGATCAGCTCGTCGGCCCCGGCGCGGCCGAGCACGAGCGCCGGTCCGGCGGCGGGGACGGGCAGCAGGGCGGGGCGGTGCAGCACCCGCCCGAGGGTGCCGGCGAACTCCCCGGCGGTGACCGTCCCCGGCGCGACCGCGTTCAGCGGCCCCTCCGCCGTGCTCGAGAGGATCACGTGGGCGTAGGCCCGGACCATGTCGTCCAGCGAGATCCAGGAGACGACCGCGTCCCGAGCGGTGAGCCGCCCGCCCACGCCCGCGAGGAACAGCGGCAGCTGCGGCAGCAGCGATCCGCCGCCGTCGCTGAGCACCAGGCCCGTGCGGAGCAGCGCCACCCGCAGTCCGGCCTCGCGCGCCGGTGTCGTCGCGGCCTCCCAGTCGCGCACCACCTCCGCGAGGAAGCCCTCCCCCGGACCGGAGCCCTCGACCAGCTTCTCCCCCGGCCGGCGCGGCCCGTAGTACCCGATGGCGGAGGCCTGCACCAGGGCCCTCGGTCCGTCGGCCATGCCGGCGAGGGTGCGGGCGAGGAGCGCGGTCCCCGCGAGGCGGGAGGCGCGGATCTCCGCCCGTGCCGAGGCGGTCCACCGCGTCGCGATCGAGCGGCCGCCGAGGTTGACCACGACGTCCACGCCCTCGAGGTCGGCGGGGTCGAGCCGTCCTGCCTGCGGGTCCCAGGAGATCTCGCCCGGTGCCGTCGCGGCGCGCCGCACCAGCGGCCGGACCGTGTGACCGCCGGTGCGGAGCAGCGCCGTCAGCTGGCTGCCGATGAGCCCCGAGGACCCGGCGATCGCCACGGTGAGCGGGCGCCGGTCCGCTCGCGCCGCGTGGAAGGCGAGGTCCTCGCGCAGCTGGCGGGCGCGGAAGTGCATCACGCCGTGCACCAGCTGCTCGACGCGGGGCTCCCATCGCTCGAGGCGCCGCGGCAGCTCGACCTCGAGGCGGTCGTGCACCGCGGCGCCGGAGCGGCTCTCCTCGACCGCGTGCTCGTGCCGCCAGGTGCGCCAGGGGCCGCGCACCTGCTGGTCGGCGAAGTCGAAGGGCGGCTCCGCACCGGCGTGGCGCAGCAGCCAGCGGGGGCGCAGCGGCTGCGGGAGCAGCGCCGGGCCGAGGCGCACGCCGACGAGCCGGCCCTGCCCGGTGCCGCCCTCGGCGGCGTCCTCGGCCGTGGCGAGACCCGGCGGGGTGAGCCGGGTGAGTGCTCCGGGCCGTTCCAGCCAGGCGTTCACCTCGTCCCGGGGATGCTCGAGGTGGTAGCGGGTCTCGATCCTCACGGCGACTCCTCGATTCCGGAGCGGGCGGTGGGCCACCCGATCACATCGGCTCCCCTCACGCTACATCGCCGAGCTACGGGCGCGTGGAGCAATGCCGCGGCACGGTCCACGCTCGGCGGGACGCCATGCCGGGCAGCGCCCCCCGGGACGCCGCGGCCGCACCGTGCCCCGGGTGCAGGAGGAGGCACGGTGACACGGCACGCCCGACAGGGTAGTCCGAGGCCTCGCCGTCACCGGCGGGGTCATCGTCTGCGCGGGGCTGGGGCCGGAGATGACCGCTCGACCGAGGGGAGCGGCGCGTCGGAGCTGCTCTCGGCATCGAGCACCCCCGCGATGCGGCGGAGGAAGGCGGCGACCTCACCGCGTACCTCCTCGGGCACCTGCGCCGCCGCCTCCTGCATCCGCGCATGCAGACCGTCCAGGCGCTCCCGGACCTGCGTGTGTCCCTGGTCAGTCGCGACGACGACGCTCGAGCGGCGATCATCCGGGTTCGGGACCCGCTGCAGATGCCCCGAAGCGGTGAGACGGTCCAGCAGCTTCGAGCTGGAGGCGCCGGAGATTCTGAGCAGCCGCGCCAGGCCCAGAGGGGTCAGCGGCTCCTCGCGCCGCTCGTGCGCGATGACATGGCGCATCGCGTCCAGGTCGGTCAAGTTCATGTCCATCCCGGCGCTCGTCCGACGGCGCATGTCACCGTGTGCGGCCTGGTAGGTGCGCAGCGCCGCGAGCAGGTCGATCGCGGAGTCGTGCTCGGGGTACCAGTAGCCGTCGGGATGCACGCCCCTCGCCGCTTCCCCGAGCTTCTCCGTCCACTCGCCCGACGCGTCGGCGTCGGGCGCCGCATCCGCTGCGCCGGCCGCGACCGGATGCGCGAGCCCATCCCGTCGCGACTCCTGCGCGCCGCCACCTTGGTCCATCCCAGGATCGTAGCGTCCTGTCGGCGGCGGAGGTCCGCGCGGTCCGGACACCCTGCCGAGAGCCCTCCCGCCTCCCCGCGGCGCGCAGGGCCGGCACGCGCTGACGCTCCGCCGCCGATCTGCTGACCGCCGGCCCCGACGACGCGACGGACCGCGAGCACCGCGAGGCGGCGCGCGAGCGCGGACCCCGGGCCGGACGCGCCGCCTCGACCGGCGCCGTCAGTCGGAAGGTGCCCGCAGCAACCGACGCTTGATCTGCACCTCGGTCAGACGCGCCATGATCTGCTGGTAGCGCTCCGCGTCAGAGGGATCGGTGCGCTGGAGACGCTGCTTGAGCACGGAGTACTCGCGCGTGATCGACAGCTCGCTGAGACGGTCCAGGAGCGAGACGCCGAGCCGTCCCAGCGCCTCCTCGCTGCGGGCCGGCAGGTCGAGGTTCGCGATCTCCACGATGAGCGGCCGCACCGTCTCGCCGGCGATCTCGAGGACCTGCTCCAGATAGCGCGCGGCGGGCAGCTGCCCGCCCACGGCGTCCAGGAGGGTGCCCGCGGCGAGCATCACGTCCCACACCCCCTGCAGGGCAGGGACGTGGAAGGAGTCGTCCGGCAGGGCGGCCACCCGCTCCGTGTCCAGCAGATGCGGGGCCTGCAGCATCACGGCCAGCGACTGGGTCTCGACCTGGCCCACCGGGTCGCGGGGGCTGACCACGTCGGCCAGGCGCGGCATCGGCAGGGCGCCGCCGTCGTCCTCGATCGCCGGGGCGCCGGGCCGCTCCCCCGCCCGCTCGAGCGGCGCCTCGTGGGCGCGGTGCCCGCCGCCGCCCTCGGTGCGGGCGGCGTCGTGCACGGCGCGCAGCACGGTCCGCTCCTCCATCCCGAGCCAGCCGGCGAGCCGGCGCGCGTACTCGGGCCGCATCGCACGGTCCCGGATCCTCGCCACGACCGGCGCGGCCATCCGCAGCGCGGTGACCTGGCCCTCGACGGTGTCGAGGTCGACCTGGGAGATGGCGGTGCGGATCGCGAACTCGAACAGCGGCCGACGGGTCTCGATCAGCTCCCGCACCGCCTCGTCGCCGCGCTGGATCCTGAGCTCGCAGGGGTCCAGGCCGTTCGGCTCGACCGCGACGTAGGTCTGGGCGACGAAGCGCTGGTCCTCCTCGAAGGCGCGCAGCGCCGCCTTCTGCCCGGCGGCGTCACCGTCGAAGGTGAAGACGACCTCCCCGGCCAGGCCCTTCCCGTCGGTGTTCAGCCGCAGCCCGGCCGACGGGTTCGAGTCACCCATCACGCGGCGGACGATCTTCACGTGCTCGGCGCCGAAGGCCGTGCCGCAGGAGGCGACGGCGGTGGTGACCCCGGCCAGGTGTGCGGCCATCACGTCGGTGTAGCCCTCGACGACCACCACGCGGTGCTGGGAGGCGATCTCCTTCCGGGCGAGGTCGAGGCCGTAGAGCACGGAGGACTTGTGGTAGATCGCGGTCTCGGGGGTGTTGAGGTACTTGGGGCCCTGGTCGGACTCGAGCAGGCGCCGCGCCCCGAAGCCGATGGTCTTGCCGGTGATGTCGCGGATCGGCCACACGAGGCGCCCGCGGAAGCGGTCGTAGACGCCGCGCTGGCCCTGGGAGACGAGCCCGCTGGCGGTGAGCTCCTCCTCGGTGAAGCCCCGTCCGCGCAGCACCGAGGTCAGCGAGTCCCAGCCCTCGGGCGCGAAGCCGACGCCGAAGTGCTCGGCGGCGGCCTGGTCGAAGCCGCGCTCGGTGAGGAAGCGCCGCCCGATCTCGCCGATCGGGGCGGAGAGCTGCTCGCGGTAGAACTCCTCCGCGATCGAGTGGGCGTCCAGGAGGCGGCGCCGGGTCCCGAAGTCGGGCCGGTCCCCGCCCTTGCCGTCGCCCTCCTCGTAGTGCAGCTGGACGCCGTAGCGCCCGGCGAGCATCTCGACCGCCTCGACGAAGCTGAGGTGGTTGATCTTCTGGACGAAGGAGATCACGTCCCCGCCCTCGCCGCAGCCGAAGCAGTGCCAGTGGCCGAGCTGGGGGCGGATGTTGAACGAGGGCGTCTTCTCGTCGTGGAAGGGGCACAGCCCCTTCATCGAGCCGATCCCGGCGGTGCGCAGCGTGACGTGCTCGGAGACGACCTCGTCCAGGCGGGAGCGCTCGCGCACGAGGTCCACGTCGGCGCGGCGGATCAGTCCCTGTGCCACCCGCTCAGAGCTCCGATCCGAGGCCGGGCAGGGGCATGTCCGCGGCGGTGACGTGCGTGAGGGTGCGGTCGTAGAGCACCTCGTGCAGGCGCCTCGCGGTGACGTCGGTGTAGGAGGCGATCTGGTCGACGATCACGCGTCGCCGGGCGTCGTCGTCCTCGGCCTGCTGCCACAGCTCCGCGAACAGGGGGCTGAGGTGCTGGGTGCCGGTGTGCCACAGCCGGGAGTAGAGGTCGCGGATGATCTCCTCCTGCGCCTCGTAGACGGGCTGCTGGGAGGCGGAGGACATCACGTACGCGGCGGCCAGGCCCTTCAGCACCGCGATCTCGACGTGGGTCCCCTCCGGCACGATCACGTCGCCGCCGTAGCGGGACAGGGGCGCGGGCCCGTGCTCGGCGCGGGTGGCGGTGATCGCGGAGCGGGTGAAGCGGCCGATGAGCTGGCTGGCCATGTCCTTCAGCGCCGCGGCCGAGCGCATCGACCCGTCGAAGGCGGGCATCCAGGAGGGCTCGGCCTCGAGGCGGGTCAGCGCCGCGTCCAGCGCGTCGAGGCTCTCGTGGGGCATGTACCAGTCCTGGACGACGTACAGCGCGGCGGAGCGCTCCATCGGGTCGCGCAGGCGGCCGAGGTCGAGGGTGCGTCCGGTGATCGCATCCTCGATGTCGTGGACGGAATAGGCGATGTCGTCGGCGAGGTCCATGACCTGCGCCTCGAAGCACTTCCGTCCCTCCACGGCGCCCTCGCGCGCCCAGGAGTAGACGTCGTGGTCGTCGGCGTAGGTGCCGAACTTCGGGGAGTCCGGGTCCGGGCCCTCGCCGCGCGACCAGGGGTATTTGATCGCGGCGTCGACGCAGGCGCGGGTGAGGTTCAGCCCGTGGGGGCGCTCGGGTCCGATCACCTTGGGCTCGAGGCGGGTGAGCAGGCGCAGGGTCTGGGCGTTGCCCTCGAAGCCGCCGAAGTCCTTCGCGAGGTCGTCGAGGACCTTCTCGCCGTTGTGGCCGAAGGGCGGGTGGCCGAGGTCGTGGGAGAGGCAGGCGGCGTCGACCACGTCGGGGTCGCAGCCGAGCTCGGCGCCGATGTCGCGTCCCACCTGCGCGACCTCGAGGGAGTGGGTGAGGCGGGTGCGGACGAAGTCGTTCGCGCCCGCGCCGAGCACCTGGGTCTTCGCACCGAGACGGCGCAGCGCGGAGGAGTGCAGCACCCGGGCCCGATCCCGCTGGAAGGGCGTGCGGGCCTGGGACTTCGGCGGCTCGGGCACCCAGCGCTCGAGGTCGTGGGCGGAGTAGCCGACGGGCGGGACGGCCGCGGCGGGGCCGGGAGGGGCGGTGGTCGTCATGGCTCAGCCGCCCGAGATGTCGAGCTCGGCCTCGTGGAGGCGGGCCCGGTGCTCGTCGGACAGCTCGCGGGTGTCCATCCAGCCGGCGGGGACGGTGGCGTTGCGGGGGTGGCCGGTGCGGCCGCGCGGCCCCTCGACGTCGGCGCCCGGGTAGGGGGCAGTGAGGTCGAGCTCGGAGAGCTTCTCGTCGAGGTCCACGAGGGACTCCATGGTCGCGAGCCGGCGCCGCATGTCGCCGCCGACGGGATAGCCCTTGAAGTACCAGGCCACGTGCTTGCGCAGGTCCTTCACGCCCCGGTCCTCGCTCTCGTAGAACTCGGTGAGCAGCTCGGCGTGTCGGCGCAGGATCCGCGCGACGTCGCGGAGGCCGGGCCGGACCCGTTCGGCGCTGCCGGAGAACCCGGCGGCGAGGTCGGCGAACAGCCAGGGCCGTCCCTGGCAGCCGCGGCCGACGACGACGCCGTCGGCGCCCGTCTCGTCCATCATCCGCAGCGCGTCCTCCGCGGACCACACGTCGCCGTTGCCGAGCACGGGGATGTCGGGGACCGTCTGCTTGAGGTCCGCGATGGAGCTCCAGTCCGCGGTGCCGGAGTACTGCTCCTTCACTGTGCGGCCGTGGAGGGTGATCGCGGCGGCGCCGACCTCCTGGGCGATCAGGCCCGCGTCGCGGTAGGTGAGGTGGCCGTCGTCCACGCCCTTGCGGGTCTTGAGCGTCACCGGCACGTCCCCGGCGGCCTCGACGGCGGCGCGCAGGATGCGGGTGAACAGCTCGTCCTTCCAGGGCAGCACGCCGCCGCCGCCGCGACGCGTCACCTTGGGGACCGGGCAGCCGAAGTTCAGGTCGATGTGGTCGGCGCCGTCGCGCTCGAGGATCATCTCCACCGAGCGGGCGACGACCGCGGGGTCCACGCCGTACAGCTGGACGGAGCGGGGCCGCTCCCGATCGGCCATGCGCAGCAGGCGCCAGGACTCGCGGTGGTCCTCGATCAGCGCGCGCGTGGTGACCATCTCGGTGGGGAACAGAGCGCCGTCGTCCTCGCTGTGCAGGGCGCCGAACTCGCGGCACAGCACGCGGAAGGCCATGTTGGTGACCCCGGCCATGGGCGCGAGCATCACCGGGGTGTCCACGGTGAGCCTCCCGATCGTGAGAGGTCGCCGAATGCGCTCCCGTCCTGGGGCCGACGGGGCGTCGGCGGGGGCGGGAGCGGCGGTCACGGCGGTCACGGTGTCGGTCAGAAGGGTCATCGTCCCTGGATTGTCCCATCCTGGGCGGACGTTCGGGAGGATCCGTGAGGTGATGTGCATCGGGTCCGCCCGGGGAGGAACCGTCGGAGGCAGGGGCGCGGAGGGCCCTCGGTCCCCCGCCGGGCCCTCCCCACGGGGGAGAATCAGGCGACGGCACGACTCCCCGGCGCCGGGCGACCGTGCCGCCGAGGAACCCGCTCGAAGGAGGCGTGCGATGAGCACATCCGCAGCAGACCGATCCCCGGCCCGCACCGCATCGACGACCGGCACCGCACCCGCGCACGACGGCGCACCCGCGACCGGTGCCGCGACGGGCCGCCCCGCGCCCCGCATCGGCTTCGTCGCCCAGGTGGACCACTCCGCCCTGGACGAGGGCCGCTCGCTGTTCCGCAGCGCGGAGGAGCTCGGCTACGACGCGGGCTACGTGCGGGTGCGGCACCTGCAGGACGCGCTGCCCTCGCCGCTGCTGTTCCTCTCCGCCCTCGCCCAGCACACCGAGCGCATCGAGCTGGGCACCGCGGTGATCCCCCTGCGCTTCGAGAACGCGGGCCGGCTCGCGGAGGACCTCGCCACCGCCCATCTGCTCACCGGCGGGAGGCTCCGCGCCGGCCTCGCACCGGGCTACTCCGCGCACGATGCGATCTACGCCCGCGCCTTCGGGGCCCTGCAGGGAGACCATCGCGACCACGTGGACCGGATCCTGCACGACCTGCTCTCCTTCCTGGACGGGGAGATCGTCGCGGGGGCCGACGCGCACATCGAGGAGGTCGACCCCGGCACGCCGCTGCGCCTGCAGCCCCGCGCGCCCGGGCTGCGGGAGCGCCTGGCCTACGGGGCGGCGAGCCCGGAGCGGGCGGCGACGGCGGGCCGGCTCGGCCTCGGCCTGCAGCTGGCGACGATGGCCCCGGACGACGGCTCGGGCCGCTCCTTCGCGCAGCTCCAGCTCGAGGCGCTGCGCGCCTATCGCGAGGCGTCGCTCGGGGCCGGGCACGGGCAGGGCCGGGTCATGGTCAGCCGGCAGATGCTCCCGGTGCTCGACGAGGCGGAGCTCGAGCGCTTCACCACCCTGATCCCGCGCGAGCGCTCCGCGGAGGCGGGGGTGCTCGCCGAGCACCGCCGCACCGAGCTCGGCGGACGCGAGGCGGTCTACGGTCCGGTCGTGCTCGACGAGCCGGTCGCCGTCGCGCAGGCGCTGCTGGCGGACCCGGTGGTGCTGGAGGCCGACGAGATCGCGCTGGTGCTGCCGCCAGGCGCACCGCTCGAGGACAGCACCCGCACCCTGGGCACCTTCGCCCAGCACGTGCTGCCGCATCTGCTGGCCGCCCTGCCCTGAAACGGCCCCGGCACGCCCCGCGTGCACCGAGGACCGACCGCGCGCTTCCGCCCACAGCGGAGAACTCCCCCGCCGGCGCGGGGCGACCGTAGTCTCACCGCATGGAGACGCACCTCGAGCCGCTCTGGCGGGAGCTGATGGGGGCGGAGCTGCGGGCCGAGAGGCACCGTCAGCACCGCACCCTCGCCGAGGTCGCGAGCGCGGCCGGGGTGTCGATGCAACACCTCTCCGATGTCGAGCGCGGCCGCAAGGACCCCTCCTCGGAGCTGCTCGCCGCGATCCTCGGCGCGCTCGACGTCGACCTCCCGCTGCTCCTGCTGCGCACCGCCGACAGTGCGCTCGCCGCCGCCCCGTCGACCGGGCGCATCGCGCCGGTCCTCGAGCTGCACTCCTCCCCCGGAGGACGAAGCTCCTCCGCCGAGAGAGATCGCCGCTCCTTCGCCGGCCCGGGCTCCGAGCCCCGCGACGGCTCGGGGGTCACTCTGCTCGCGGCCGCCTGAGCAGCACCTCGTCGGCGAGGCCGTAGGCGACGGTCGCCTCCGCATCCAGCACCTGCTCCCGCTCGAGGTCCCGCCGCACCCGCTGCAGGTCCTGTCCGGAGTGCTCGGCGAGCAGGGCCTCGAGGCTTCCGCGCAGTCGCTGGACCTCCTCGGTCGCGAGGATCAGGTCCGGCACCGCGCCGCGTCCCTGCGCCTCGAGCGGGTGGAGGACGACGCGGGTGTGGGGCAGCACCCAGCGCAGCCCGGGCGTGCCCGCCGCGAGCAGCACCACCGGCGCCGCGACCACCTGGCCGATGCAGGTGACCGCCACCCGGCTGCGCACGAAGGCGAGCGTGTCGTAGATGGCGAGCACCGCCTGCACGTCCCCGCCGGAGGAGTTGAGGTAGAGGTGGATCGGTGCGTCGGCAGACTCGTTCTCCAGGTGCAGGATCTGGGCGATGACGGTGTTCGCGACGCCGTCGTCGATCGGGGTGCCGACGTAGACGATCCGATCGCTGAGCAGGCGGGAGAACACGTCGGCGCTGCGCTCGGCGCCGGTGTGGGTGCGCTCGATGACGGAGGGGATGGTGTAGCTGCTCATCGTGCGCCCCCGATCCCCGCGGCGCGGCCGCGGGCTCCGGACGGACCGAGCGGGAGGATCTCGGCGAGGTCCGCGGCGACGTGGTCGGCGAAGCCGTAGTCCACGGCGCCCTCGGCGTCCCAGATGCGGTCGCGCTCGGAGTCACGGGCGATCCGCTCCTCGCTCTGCCCGGTCCGCTCCGCGGTGAGGCGGATCAGCAGGTCGCGGTTGCGGCGCAGGTCCTCGGCCTGCAGCTCGATGTCGGCGGCGCTGCCGCCGAACCCGGCCGAGCCCTGGTGCATGAGCACCTGGCCGTGCGGGAGCACGTACCTCTTGCCGGGTGTGCCCTGGGTGAGGAGGTACTGCCCGGCGCTGTAGGCCATGCCGAGCGCGACCGTGCGCACGTCGCAGGGGACCAGGTCCATCAGATCGCCGATCGCGAGCATCGCCGGGACCAGCCCGCCGGGCGAGTTGATCAGCAGGGTGATGTCGGCGGCGGGGTCCTCGGCCGCGAGCAGGAGCAGCTGGGCGGCCAGCGACGATCCGTTGTCCTGCTCGAGCTCTCGGTCCAGCAGCAGCACGCGCTGATGCAGCAGCCGGGTCGCGGTGAGGGCGGCGAGGGGCTGCGGGGCGGTGGGGTCGGAGGTGTCGAGTCGGGGCGGTGGGGCGGTGTGCGCGGTCATGGCCCCAGCCTGCGCCGCCGCGGTCCCGTCCGGGTCGTTCTCCGCCGCGTGCTGATCAGCCCGCGACTGATCAGCGCAGGACTGTTCAGCGCAGGACGGAGAAGCCGGGGTGCCCCGCGGAGGAGGGTGCGGGCGGAGCGGGGCAGCGGGTGCTCACCCGCCGACCAGCCGCCTGCGCAGCACGGGGTCGACGAGCACGCTCACGTGGTCGCTGATCTGCTCGGCGGTGCCGATGCCGGGGCGCAGCGCGCGCACCGCAGGGTCGGTGATCTCCTCGACCAGCAGCTCCGGGAGCCCGCGCAGCCCCACATGGGGGCGGTCGAAGAAGGGCTCGGTCGCGGGGTCCAGGGTGGGCAGGCCGACCTGTCCCTGCAGCGCGGCGATCTGCTCGACCAGCGCGGCGAGGGCGCCCTGCCGGGTGCGCCAGTCCTGTGCCCGCAGCACCGCGAGCACGGAGCGGCGCAGGGCATCGCCGTCCGGCAGCGCGGCCGCCGAGCGGGCGAGCCACTTCCCAGAGGGCACCCAGCGCCGGTGCAGCAGGTGGGCGAGATGGAGCAGGGTGCGCACGTGTCGCGCGGCGATCACGGCGGAGCCGTCCTCGTCGCCGCGCAGCCCGGCCCGGCCCACGTCGGCGAGCTCCTGGCCGATGCGGGTCCAGTCCGCGCCGATCGCGTACCTGCGCACGTCCTCCGGGTACGTGCGCAGCCGCTCCCGGATCGCGGTGATCGCCCCGGTGCCGTCGTGGAACACGGGACCGGCGGTCACCTCGAGCGCCGCCTGCCCGGTCAGCTGCAGCCAGTCCACCAGGTCGAGCGGCGCGGCGCCGTCGAGGCGCTGCGGGGCGATCCCCACCCGTGAGGCGGCGAAGTCCGCGGCCGAGGCGACCTCGACGCGCTGGCGTACCACCGGCTCCCAGGTCGTCGCGAAGCGCACGGGATGGCCGCGCCACTGCGTCGGCAGCTCCCGCTCGAGGAGCGCGTCGACCTCCCCCGCGGCACCGCCCTCGACGAGAAGAGTGAGCCGCAGCCCCCAGTCGTGGTCCCTCGACTGCACGTCGTCGAACCCGAGCACGTCCGATCCCGAGCCCAGCCGCGCCGCGGCGTACGGGAGACCGGACAGCCGGCGCTCCAGCAGCGGCGCCACCACCTCCCGGTGGTAGGCGGCGGACAGCTCGAGGCCGGAGGTGCTGCTCATGCGGAGCACTCTGCCATCCCCGCGGCGCGACGTGTCACGGACGGGCGCGAGGCGGCACGAGATGGCGATACAGCCATCTCATGTCGCCACGCGCCCGTCGGCGACGCTCCGCGGCCTCGGACCCGCGCGGCCCCGGACACCCGCGGTCATGGACACCCGCGGTCCCGGACACCCGCCGGCTCGCCGGGACGAGGACGGGGCCGACGGGGAGATCCCCGTCGGCCCCGTCGGCCGTGCTGTGCGGCTCAGGCGCCGATCAGGCGCGCGGCGAGGTAGGACTCGACCTGGTCGAGCGCCACGCGCTCCTGGGTCATGGTGTCGCGCTCGCGGATCGTGACGGCCTGGTCCTCGGCGGTCTCGAAGTCGACGGTGATGCAGAACGGGGTGCCGATCTCGTCCTGGCGGCGGTAGCGGCGGCCGATCGCCTGGGTCACGTCCATCTCGACGTTCCAGTGCCTGCGCAGCGTCTCGGCGAGCTTCTCTGCGCGCGGCACCAGGTCCTCGCTCTTGGACAGCGGCAGCACCGCGGCCTTGACCGGGGCGAGGCGCGGGTCCAGTCCCAGCACGGTGCGCTTGTCGACCCCGCCCTTGGCGTTGGGGGCCTCGTCCTCGCGATAGGCGTCGACGAGGAAGGCCATCATCGAGCGAGTCAGGCCGAAGCTCGGCTCGATGACGTAGGGCGTGTAGCGCTCGTTCGCGGCCTGGTCGAAGTACTGCATCTTCGTGCCGGAGGCCTCGGTGTGGCTGCTGAGGTCGAAGTCGGTGCGGTTGGCGACGCCCATCAGCTCGCCCCACTCGCTGCCCTGGAAGCCGAAGCGGTACTCGAAGTCGATCGTGCCGGCCGAGTAGTGGGCGCGCTCGTCCTCGGGCACGTCGAAGCGGCGGAGGTTCTCCTCCTTGATGCCGAGGTCCACGAACCAGTTCCAGCACGCCTCCACCCAGGCCGAGAAGTGCTCGTCGGCCTCGGCCGGCGGGGTGAAGTACTCGATCTCCATCTGCTCGAACTCGCGGGTGCGGAAGATGAAGTTGCCGGGGGTGATCTCGTTGCGGAACGCCTTGCCGATCTGGCCGATGCCGAAGGGCGGCTTCTGCCGGGTGGCGGTGACGACGTTGAGGAAGTTGACGAAGATGCCCTGCGCGGTCTCGGGGCGCAGGAAGTGCAGGCCCGCCTCGGTGGAGACGGGGCCGAGGTAGGTCTTCACCAGGCCGGAGAACTGCTGCGGCTCGGTGAACTCGCCGCGCGTGCCGCAGTTGGGGCAGGCGATCTCCGCCATGCCGCCCTCGGGGGCGCGGCCCTTCTTGGCCTCGAAGGCCTCGATCAGGTGGTCCTCGCGGAAGCGGTTGTGGCAGCTGCGGCACTCCACCAGCGGGTCGACGAAGGTCGCCACGTGACCGGAGGCCTCCCACACCCGCTTGGGGAGGATGATCGAGGAGTCCAGGCCCACCATGTCCCCGCGGGACTGGACGAAGGTCCGCCACCACTGGCGCTTGATGTTCTCCTTGAGCTCCACGCCCAGGGGGCCGTAGTCCCAGGCGGAGCGGGAGCCTCCGTAGATCTCACCGGCCTGGAACACGAAGCCGCGCTTCTTGGCAAGAGCGATGACGTTGTCCAGCGTGCTGGCGGGGGCCTTGGCCACGGGGAGACTCCTGGTGACGGTGCGATCGGATCGCTCCCAGCATAGTCGTCGGCCCAGGGCGCCGCTCACGTGTGAGCGTCCCCACGCGCACCGGCTCCGCACGGCCTCTCGACTTGCACCCCGGCACACCCATTGGTGAGAATGATTGTCATGTCGCATGCCTCTCCCCTTCGCCGCCGCACCCTCCTTTCCGCCCTCGGCCTCGGCGCCGGTGCGGCGCTCCTGGCCGCCTGCGGGGAGGGCACGGCCGCCGACGGAGACGGCCTGTCGGTCGTCACCTCGGCCTACGCGCTGAGCTTCCTGGTCACACGGATCGGCGGCGAGCACGTCGCCCTCACGGACCTCACCACATCGGGGGCCGACGCCCACGGCCTCGAGCTGTCCGTGAAGCAGACCATGCTCGTCGAAGAGGCCGACCTGGTGCTGCAGATCCCCGGCTTCCAGACCGCGCTCGACGACGCCATCGCCTCCCAGGACGGCGACAACGCGCTCGACGTCTCCTCCGTGATCACGCTCCTGCCCGCCGATGCCGGCAGCGCAGAGGAGGGGCACGCCGGGGAGAGCGAGGAGGAGCACGCCGAGCACGCCGAGGAGGGCGACTCCCACGAGGGCCACGACCACGGCCCGAACGACCCCCACTTCTGGCACGACCCGCTGCGGATGGCGGATCTGGGCGACGCGATCGCCGCGCGCCTGGGCGAGCTCTCCCCCGAGCACGCCGAGGAGTTCACCTCCGCCGCGGCCACGGTGCGCGAGGAGCTCGAGCAGCTCGACGCCGATCTGACCTCCGCCTTCGAGGAGGTGACCGACGAGCGACGCACCTTCATCACCAGCCACGCCGCCTACACCTATCTCGCCGACCGCTACGACCTGCACCAGGTGGGGATCTCCGGGATCGACCCGGAGACCGAGCCGTCCCCGCAGCGGCTGCTCGCCCTCGAGACCGTGGTCCGCGACGAGGAGGTCACCACGATCTTCTTCGAGGCGACCGCCTCGCCGAAGGTCGCCCAGACCCTCGCCGACAACCTCGGCATCGACAGCGCCGAGCTGGACAACCTCGAGACCCAGCAGTCCCCGGAGGCGGACTACCCTGCCGTCATGAGAAGCAACTGCACCGCCCTCGCGGAGAGCTGGGCGTGAGCGCCGGGGACGGAGCCGGGGACGGACCGGTCGTCGAGCTCGTCGGCGCGAGCGTCTCCCGCGCCGGCCAGCGGGTCCTGCACGACATCGACCTGAGCATCGAGCGCGGCGAGCTCGTCGCGCTGCTCGGCGCGAACGGCTCGGGCAAGTCGACCCTGCTGCGCGCCGCGGTCGGGGTGCTGCCGCTCGAGAGCGGCACGGCGCACCTGCTGGGCCGCCCGGTCTCCCAGGGCCGCGCCCACGACGGCCTCGGCTACGTCCCCCAGGAGTCGGCCGACACCGGATCCATCCCCGCGACCGCGCGGGAGACCGTCGCCAGCGGCCTGCTCAGCGCCCGCCGCTGGTGGCCGAGCGCCCGCGACCCCCGGGTCGACGCCGCGCTCGAGGCGGTCGGGATGGCGGACCTCGCCGGCCGGCCGATCACCCGCATGTCCAGCGGGCAGCGCCGACGCGTGATGATCGCCCGGGCCCTGGTGCGCGATCCCGAGCTGCTCGTGCTCGACGAGCCGTTCTCCGGGGTGGACGTCCCCACCCAGCAGCTGATCGCCGAGCTCTTCCGGGAGCTCTCCGCCCGCGGCACCACCCTGCTCGTGGTCCTGCACGAGACCGGTCCGCTGACCGGCGACATCAGCCGCGCCGTGGTCCTGGACCACGGCCGCATGGTCCATGACGGCCCCGTGAGCGAGCGCCCGCACCTGGACCCCGGGCACGGACACCCCGAGGACGCCGCCCCGCTCGACGAATGCCTGGGACAGGAGATCCACCCCGCATGATCTCGATGCTGGACATCCTCACCTCCGACCTGCTGCGCTACCCGCTGATCATCGCGGTGCTCATCGGGCTCACCGCCCCGGTGGTCGGCACCTATCTGGTGCAGAAGCGGCTCTCCCTGCTCGGCGACGGCCTCGGGCACGTCGCGCTGACGGGCGTGGCCGTCGGCTGGCTGGTCGGCGCCTGGCTCGCCGCGACCCCCGCGGACCTGCTCGCGATCCCGGGGGCGCTGGCCGCCTCCGTGATCGGCGCCGTGCTGATCGAGTACGTGCGCGAGATCAGCCACACCAGCCGCGACGTGGCGCTGGCGATCCTCTTCTACGGCGGCATCGCCGGCGGCGTGGTCATCATCCAGCTCGCCGGCGGCACCTCGCAGAACCTGATGGGGTATCTCTTCGGCTCCCTCTCGACCGTGACCCGGCTGGACACCGTGATCGCGCTCGTGCTCGCCGTGGTTGTGCTCGCGATCGGGGTGGGGCTCTCCGGTCTGCTCGCGGCCGTCACGGCCGACGACGAGTTCGCCCGCGCCGCGGGGCTGCCGGTGCGGACCGTCAACGTCCTCATCGCCGTGATGGCGGCGCTGACGGTGACGCTGTCGATGCGGATCGTGGGCGCCCTGATGGTCTCGGCGCTGATGATCGTGCCGGTGGCCGCCGCGCAGCATCTGGTGGTCGGCTTCGCCCGCACGATGCGCACCGCCATGGTCATCGCGGTGCTGTGCGCCGTCGGCGGCCTGGTGATCACGGTCTACGTCGACCTCCCGCCGGGCGGCGTGATCGTGCTGCTGACGATCGCGGTGTACGTGGCCGCGCTCGTCGTCCGCTCTGTGCTCGCGGCACGCCGCAGCCGGCCGGCCGGCGGCCCCGGGCCCACGGCCGCGGACGCCGCCCCGGTGGCGGCGCGTGGTCCCTCTCACCGGTGATGGTGGTCCCTCCCACCAGAGATGGAGGTCCCGCACCAGGTGGGGGACAATGAGGGCATGCAGAGGAACACCCGCCAGCGTGCCGCGATCCTGGAGACGCTCTCCCGGCAGGTGGACTTCCGCAGCGCCCAGCAGATCCACGAGCAGATGCGCGCCGACGGCGAGACCGTCGGCCTCGCCACCGTGTACCGCAACCTGCAGGCGCTCTCCCGCGCCGGGCGTCTGGACGTGCTCGTGGCGGGGGACGGGGAGTCCCTCTACCGGCAGTGCGAGGACACCGGCCACCACCATCACCTGGTGTGCCGCGAGTGCGGCCGCACCGTCGAGTTCCTCGCCCCGAGGCTCGAGGCGTCCATGACGGCGATCGCCCGCGAGCACGGCTTCACCGAGGTGGACCACACCCTCGAGGTCTTCGGGCTGTGCGAGGAGCACTCGAGCACCGCCGAGCCCTCGGAGCACGAGGACGATCCCGAGGAGCCGGAGGACGAGGTGGCCGAGCGATGATGGACTGGGTCCAGTCGCTGCCGCTCCTGCCTGCGATCGCGTTCCTGTACGTGGTCATCTGGGCGCGCGCCGGCGGCACCTATCTCGTCGGCCGCGGGGCGCGGAAGGCCGCGAACCGCGGCCGGGTGAAGAAGCTGCTGGAGTCGACCTCCGTGCAGCGCGCGACCGAGCTCGTCAACCGCTGGGGTGCCTGGGCCGTGGCGCTGAGCTTCCTGACCGTCGGCTTCCAGACCGCCGCGAACGCCGCCGCGGGCCTGACCGCCATGCCTGCCCGCCGCTACCTGCCCGCCCTCGCCGTCGGCGGCCTGGCCTGGGCGATCATCTACGCGACCGTCGGCCTGGTGGCCGTGGCGGGCTGGTTCGAGCTGTTCCTCGTCTCCCCCGCCGGCGCCGTCGCCGTGCTCGCCCTGCTGGTGCTGCTGGTGGCCCTCGTGCTGCACCACCGCCGCCGCACGGGCGCCCGGGCCGCCCTGGTCGCGACCCTCGCCGAGAGCGAGGTCGGGACCGAGGCCTCGCCCGAGGCCGAGGGCGACCGGCCGACTACGACGGAGCCGGCCGCCGCTCCGGCTCGGCCCGCGAAGACCGCCGCGGCCGAGCGGGTCGCTCAGAGCCCTGCGGACGGACCCTCCGACGCATCGGGGGCGTCGACCGCTCCCCCGTAGCGCCGATCGCGCCGCGCGTACTCCGTGATCGCCCGCCACAGCACGCGGCGATCCACGTCCGGCCACAGCTCGGGGACGAACACGAGCTCGGCGTAGGCGGCCTGCCAGAGCAGGAAATTGGAGGTGCGCTGCTCGCCGCTGGTGCGCAGGAACAGGTCCACCTCGGGCATGTCGGGGTCGACGAGATGGCGCTGGATCGTCTTCTCGCTGATCCCGGAGCCCTTGAGCCGCCCTGCCCGCGCCTCCTCGGCGATCTCGCGCACCGCGTCGACGATCTCGGCGCGACCGCCGTAGTTCACGCACATGTACAGCGTCATGCGGGTGTTGTCGCGGGTACGCTCCTCGGCCTCCTTGAGCTCCCGGATCACCGAGTCCCAGAGGCGCTGCTCACGGCCGATCCACACGATCCGCACGCCCCAGGAGTCCAGGGTGTCGCGCTGGCGGCGCAGAACGGAGCGGGAGAAGCCCATCAGGAAGCGCACCTCCTCCGGGGACCGCTTCCAGTTCTCGGTGGAGAAGGCGTAGGCGCTCAGGTGCGTCACACCGATCTGGAGGGCGCCGGCGACGACGTCCAGCAGCGCCGCCTCCCCGGCCTCGTGCCCTGCCGTGCGGGGCAGGCCCTGACGGTTCGCCCAGCGGCCGTTGCCGTCCATCACCACCGCGACGTGGCGAGGGATCGTGGGAGGCGGCAGCTGCGGGGGCAGTGCGCCGCTGGGATGGGCGAACGGCTCCTGGTACCCGTGACGGGATGCACCGGGCATTCGGGGTCCTCCTGGATCGTGCGGGATCGTGCGGGCCGTGGACCCGCCCGGGATGGGGATCAGCGTTCGACGTAGTGCAGGGAGCGGACCGAGCGCTCGAGATGCCAGGTCACCGTGTCCGCGATGAGACGACCCGCCTCCTGCTGCACGGTCTCCTCCGCATCGGTCACATTCTCCCAGTCCCCGGCGAGCAGGAAGATCATGTGCTCGATCGTGGACTGGCGCACCGCGATGGCGCCCGGCCGACGGCACGGCGTGCAGACCAGGCCACCCGCACGCACGTCGAAGGCGTGGTGGGGGCCGTCGGCCCCGCAGGAGGCGCACACGCGCAGCTCGGGCGCCCAGCCGGAGACGGCCAGGGTGCGCAGCAGGAACGAGTCGAGCACGAGCGGCGGGGCGATGCGGCCCTCGGCCATGGCGCGCAGCGCGCCGACGAGCATGAGGAATCCGCGCTGGTTGGGATCGACCATCTCGTCGGTGAGGCGGTCGGTGGTCTCGAGCATGGCGCTGGCGGCGGCGAAGCGGGAGTAGTCCGCGGTGATGCCGACGGCGAAGGCCTCGATCGTGACGACCTGGGTGACGGTGTGGAGGTTTCGCCCGGCGTGCAGCTGCACGTCGACCAGCGTGAACGGCTCCAGCCGCGCGCCGAAGCGGCTGCCGGTGCGGCGCACGCCCTTGGCGACGGCGCGGACCTTGCCGTGCCGCCGCGTGAGCAGCGTGATGATGCGGTCCGCCTCGCCCAGCGGGTGGGTGCGCAGGACGATCGCATCGTCACGGTAGAGCTTGCTGGCCATGGTGCTCCGAGACTACGCCGCGGGCACGACGCATTCGCGGAGGCGACGGCCGAGGCGGACGGGACCTCGCTCACGCCGGGCCGCGCGGAGCTCTCACCGGACGGCGCCGCGCTCTCGCCGGGCGGGGCCGCCCCGTGGCCCGCGCCCGTCGGACTCCCCCACCATGTGGTCCGCCGGCACGCGCGGGCAGTCGCGGCACGGCATGATGGGCCTCGTGCCGCACCCGCCGCGGGCGCGGCACCGACCGCCGGACACCGACGACCAGGAGGACGCCCATGGGGATCTTCAGCATGCTGCGCCGTGACGACACCGCGAAGAGCACCGCCCGCGACGCGATGCGCGAGGCCCGCACCGAGAAGGCGGAGGCGAGCCCGAACGGCGCCGTGCAGCGCATGATCGACACCGTCCGCGACATCGGCCTGGACGGGAAGCTCACCTATTCCTCCGCCGCCGACGTCGCGAGGAAGGCGCAGCGCGGCCGCGCCCGGAAGCGGCCGGAGAAGGCGGTGCGCCGGATCGTCCGCAGGCACCGACGGGGCGTCACCGCCGGCGGCTTCCTCACCGGGCTCGGGGGCGTGGTGACCCTGCCGATCCTGCTGCCCACCAACGTGATGGAGTTCTACATCCAGGCCACCCGCATGGTCGGCGCCATCGCCGTCGTGCGAGGCTACGACCTGGACGACGAGGAGGTGCGCGTGCGGGTGCTCGCGACGCTGCTCGGCGAGGAGTCCGGGGACGTGCTGAGGAACATCGGCCTGAGCCCCGTCGCCGGCGCCGCCGCCCGCGGGGTGGCGGGGAAGCTCCCCGCGTCCCCGCACTCGGCCGTGGTCTCCGCGGTCGGCGGGCGGCTCATCCGACGCTTCGGCCTGCGCTCGGCGCGCCTGTTCGGCAAGGCGATCCCGGGCCTCGGCGGCGTGCTCGGCGCGCTCTCGGACCGCAAGCAGCTGAACCGGATCGCGGAGGCCGCGAGGAAGGGCTTCCCGCAGGTCGGCTGAGCCGGGTCCTGGCTGCGCGCCGGCGGGGTCGCGGGCGCGACGGCCGGCCGCTCGGTGCGCCCGCTCGTCTGCCGCCGCTCAGCCCCGGCGGCCGACGGCGAAGACGCGGCGGAAGGGCAGCACCACGCCATGCCCGTCGTCCGGATACGCGCGGCGCAGCCGGGCCTTGAACTCCTCCTCGAAGCGCGGCCGGAGGTCCTCGGGCAGCGCCTGCAGAGTGGGGCGCGCGCCGGTGCCGGCGACCCAGTCGAAGACGGGGTCCGGGCCGTGGAGGACATGGAGGTAGGTGGTCTCCCAGGCGTCCACCTCGAGGCCCGCCTGCTGCAGCGCCCGCAGATAGGTCGCGGCGTCGTGCGAGGAGGGTGAGGCGATGCCCTGCACGTGCGGGGCATAGGGCTCCTCGGCGGCGAGCTCGCGTCGGATCGTGTGGCTGGGCTCCTCGAAGTTGCCCGGCACCTGCATCGCGAGTCGGCCGCCCGGTGCGAGCATCCCCGCCAGGCGCGGCAGCAGCTCCAGGTGCCCGTCGACCCACTGCAGCGCGGCGTTGCTGACCAGCACGTCGACCTCGCCGGGCGGCTCCCAGGTGCGCAGGTCCGCGTGCACGGCGGTGAGGCCCGGGATCTCGGCGGCGCGGGCGATCATCTCGGGGCTCGAGTCGACGGCGAGCACCTCCGCCTCCGGCCAGCGCTCGGCGAGCAGTCGCGTCAGCGTGCCCGGTCCGGCGCCGAGGTCGACCACGCGCCGCGGCGACCCGGCGCCGAGGCGGGCGGTGAGGTCGAGGAAGGGCCGGGCGCGCTCGTCGCCGTAGCGGAGGTACTGCTCGGGGCTCCAGGTGTGGGCCATCGGGATCCCCCCCTCGACATATATCTAGACGCCAAGATATCAGCTCAGAGGGTGACGGTCCGGGAGATCTCCACTCTCGGCTGCACCAGGGAGACCCCGGATCCCGGCGCGACCCAGCCGTCGGCCAGCGCCGGCGAGTAGACGGTCTCGACCACCTCCATGCTCGCTCCGTCGGGCACCTCGGCCTCGATCACGACCTCGTGGCCCGCGGGGACCCCGACGATCCGGAGGGCACGCAGACCCTGCGACCCCGAGGAGTCGTCGTCGGCCAGCGGTTCCCCGTCGACCGTGACCCCGGAGAACTCCCCCTCTGCGAGCTCCAGGCGGTACTCGGCTCCGGGCCGCGCCGAGGTCAGACGGATCCGTGTGCTGGTCGTCCCCTCCCCTACGGGCTCCACCTCGACCTGCGGCCCCTCGACCACCGAGGTGCCCTCGATGCCGTCGAGGGACCGGCCCCACTCGGTCACGCCGTCGCTCTCCCAGCGCGTGTGCCCGGTCTCCGCGTCGACGGCGGCGAGCACCCGCTCCTGCACGGGCTCGCCCGCGGCGCGGGTGAGCTCGGTGCCGCCGATCGCGAGGCCGACGGCGAGGACCGCCGGCAGCGCGGGGATCAGGAGCCGGTGCGGCCGCCGCGCGGTGCCCGAGGCCTCCCCCTGCGGCGCGATCAGCAGCGGCGCGGCGGCGGCGAGGGCCAGCGCGGTGGTCGCGGCGAGCGCTCCGACCGAGGAGGCGATCCCGAACTCGCCGAGGGCATGGACCTGGGTGCCCACGAGCCATCCCGTCGGCAGCAGGGCGGCCGCCCTCACCACGAGCGAGGGGACCGGGGGAAGCAGCGTGCCGAGCAGGATGCCGATGCCCGCCGCAGCGGCCGGGAGCACCATGGAGCTCGCGAAGGCCGGCGAGAGCACGGCGACCGCCGCGATCAGCAGCAGCGCGAGCATCCCCGTCCCTGCCAGCAGCGCGTCCCGACCTATCAGGAGGCGACCGAGCAGCCAGGCCGCCGCCATCACCATGGCGCCGGCGAGCAGCTCCGCGCCGAGGAAGGGCAGCGCCACCACCGGCTCCTTCATCGTCTGCGAGAGGATGTCGGGGCTCGCGGCCGCGGTGGCGCTCCACAGCCCGTATCCGGCGGCGCCCGCGAGGGCGATCGCGAGCAGGGCGAGGAGCGCGCCGAAGGAGGTGCCGAGCAGGGTGAGCCGTCCGCGTCGGCGCAGCACGGCCGCCGTCGCCGCGAGGGCGAGCGGAGCGGCGAGGCCGAGGCCCTGCACGAGCCAGGGCGGCATCACGGGGATCCCCCACGGCATGGTCGTCTGCACCGGGCGGTCCTCGCCCGCGTCCTCGAGCGCGGCGAGGTCCTGCGCGCCGAGCTCCCTCGTGAGGGAGAGTGTCAGCTCGCCGAAGTGCTGGAGCGAGCCGGGATCGAGGTGCTCGGCGTCGTCCTGAGGGCTGTGATACGCCCACGCCTCGCCGATCAGGGCGACGTCCAGTCCCCACCAGCCTCCCTCGTCGCGGTAGACCGTGAAGTCGGTGTCGTTGGGGATGACCCCGAACAGCGCATCGGTGAACGATTCGTACTCGGGACGGGGCATCACCGGGAGCGTCTCGTGCATGGGACCGGCGGTGCGGGCCACGAGGGGCCTGCCGGAGATGCCGCGCGCCTCGTGGTTGAGCACCACGACCGGTGCGCGCAGCTCCTCACCGGCGCCGTCGACGTACGCCTGCGCGCCGAGCAGGCCGGTCTCCTCCCCGTCGACCAGCAGGATCACCAGGTCGTTGCGCAGCGCCTCGGGACCGAGCGCCCGCACCGTCTCGAGGATCACCGCGAGTCCGACCCCCGCGTCCGCGGCGCCGGGCGCGTGGGGGACGGAGTCGATGTGCGTGGCCAGTACGAGGGTGCCCGTCGGGTCGCTGCCGGGGCGGGTCGCGACGAGGTTGCGCACATAGCCGGCCGAGCCCGTTCGCTCCGCCGTGCGTCGGCCGATCCCCTCCGAGGAGGTGACCTCGAAGCCCGCCCCGGTGAGCTGCTCGGCGAGGTGGTCGTGGGCGGCGGCGTTGGCCTCCGTCCCCACCGGGCGCGGCTCCTGCACCAGCGGAGCGGCGGCCGCGGCGGCGCGCTCGGCGCTGAACACCTCGTCCGGGGCGGTCGCCGGCTGCGGGGTGCTGGTGCCGCGGGAGAGGAGGCCGCCGACGACCGCCAGCAGCAGCACGAGCAGCAGGATCGGCCCCGCTGATCGGGGGCCGCTCCCGCGGCCGGGCGGGGAAGGCTCTGGGGTGACGTCGTCGTCCAGGGTGCTCGGCATGGGTCCTGTCTACGCGGCCGAGGACGATGACGGAAGCCGTTCAGGACGGTATCCGCCGAAAGGAGGAGCGGCGGGGCGACGGTGCGGCGAGCAGCGTGCCTCCCGCCCGACGCTCAGGACCCGAGACGCTCCAGTCCGGGGAGGTCGCCGAGCGCGTCGGCCGCCTCGAGCAGCGCGGCCCGGAAGGCGAGCAGGGAGGGATGCTCGCGCGCCCCCGCGCGCGCCGCGGTGTAGAGGCCCCGGTGGGGGTCACCGGGCAGCCGCAGCACCCGGGTGCCGCCGAGGTGCTCGGCGGCGATGAGGCCGGGCACGAAGGCGGCGGCATGGCCGGAGCGGACCAGGTGCACCTGCAGGAGCGGATCGGGGGTGTCGAAGCGGACCCACGGCTCGATCCCCGCCGAGCGGAGGTAGGTGCGCTCCCACGCCCCGGTGCGGGTGCCCTCCGGGTCGAGCGCCCAGGGCATCTCGGCGAGGTCCTGCAGGCGTCGCGCCCCGGAGGCGGGACCGTGGTCGGGCAGCACCAGCAGCAGCGGGTCCTGCAGGAGGTCCTCCCGATCGGTGCCGCGACGGACGACCTGCTGACCGCCGGGATAGTCCTCGCCGAGGATCACCTCGAACCGGTGCGCGAGCAGCCCCTCGTAGGCCTCCTCGACCTCGCGCTGGGCGATCTCGATCCGCAGGTCGGGGTGACGCTGCTCCAGCACGCTCACCGCCACGGGCGCGAGCGCGATCAGCGGCGTCTGGAAGGAGGCCACCCGGAGCACTCCCCAAGCCTCGCCCTGGGCGCTGACGAGCTCGGCCTCCGCCGTCTCCATCAGTCCCAGCATCTCCTCGGCCCGACGGGCCAGCCGAGCGCCGGCGTCTGTGAGGACGACGCGGCGTCCGGCCTGCTCGAACAGGGTGACCTTGGACTCCCTCTCCAGCTGGGACAGCTGCTGCGAGACGGCCGACGGCGACATCGAATGCTCCCGCGCGATCGCCGACATCGTCTCCAGCCTGCGCAGTTCCCGCAGGAGGAAGAGCCGGTGCAGGTTCAGCATGAGCATCCTTCCCGATCGGCCATGTCTGCTTCACGGTACACGTCGAGAACATTCGCTGGACCCGACAGGACAGCGGGGCCAGAGTGGAGTCGTGACCACCTCTTCCACCTCCTCGACCACGGCGACCGCAGGCGTCGGCGGCGGCGCCCACTCCGGCGGCGTGCCGATGACGCCGATCCTGTTCATCCTCGGCTCGTGCATCTCGCTCCAGTTCGGAGCGGCCCTGGCCACGCAGCTCTTCCCGGCGATCGGCTCCTGGGGCACGACGGCGCTGCGCCTGGGCCTCGCCGCGGCCGTGCTGATCGTGATCGTGCGCCCGAAGATCCATCGCTTCACGCGGCAGCAGTGGCTGGGGGTGGCCGCCTTCGGCGTGGCGGTCGGCGGCATGAACGGAGCCTTCTACGCCTCGATCGACAGGATCCCGCTGGGCACGGCGGTGGCGATCGAGTTCCTCGGACCGCTGGTGCTGTCCGCGCTGCTGTCCACGCGCCGCACCGATCTGCTCTGGGTGCTGCTCGCGCTGGGAGGCGTGAGCCTGTTCGGGTTCGAGTCCCTCACCGGTGCGGCCTCCCTGGACGTGCTCGGCGTCGTCTTCGCACTGGTCGCGGCGGTTTTCTGGGCGCTCTACGTGCTCGCCAGCGCGCATGTGGGACGCATCGTGCCCGGACAGGACGGCCTCGCCGTCGCCATGCTGATCGGGGCCCTGGCCGTGCTGCCGCTCGGCGCGCCCGGCGCCATCGCCGGCATCGCCGAGCCGCGCCTGCTGCTGATCGCGCTGGGCACTGCGCTGCTCGCCTCCGTGCTGCCGTACACGCTCGAGCTCTCCGCGCTGCGCCGCCTGCCCCGTCACGTCTTCGGCATCATGCTGAGCCTCGAGCCGGTGGTCGCGCTGTTCGCGGGCGTCCTCCTGCTGAGCCAGGAGATCACTCCGCTCCGCGTCACGGCGGCGGTGCTGGTGGTCGTCGCGAGCGCCGGCGTCACCCTCACCGCGCGCTCCCGTCCCGCCGGGGAGCCGCAGCCGATCGACGAGGCACCGGGCTGGGAGCTGCCCACGCCCACCCATGCGACGCTGACCGGCGAGATGCCGATCCTCACCGAGGACGACCTGCGCGAGGACGGCGACGCGTCGACGCGCTGAGCGGCAGCGCTGCTGACCCCACTGGTTGATCGACGATCCGTACCACTCCCCCGGAGTTGATCGACGACCCGTACCACTCCCCCGGAGTTGATCGACGACCCGTACCGCCCCCTCGGAGTTGATCGACGGGAGGTACCGCTCCCCCAGAGTTGATCGACGGGAGGTACCAGAAATCTGGTACCTCCCGTCGAACTCGTCCGTCGGAGCGAGGGGCCATCGCGCCCCGCAGCGCACCCCGACTCCGCCGCCGCGGCGCAGGGCGCATCAGCACCCTGCACCGGCCGGCTCAGGCCCGGGAGCGGGCGTTGCGGTTCAGCGCAGAGGTGATCGCCTCGAGGGAGGCGCGGGTGATCGAGCCGTCGATGCCGACGCCCCAGAAGATCCGGTCGTCGATCTCGCACTCGATGTAGGAGGCGGCGAGGGAGTCGTCGCCCTCGGTCAGGGCGTGCTCGGCGTAGTCGAGGATCCGCACGTCGATCTTCCGCTCGGCCAGCGCCTTGACGAAGCCGTCCAGCGGGCCGTTGCCGATACCGGTGATCTCGTGCTCCTCGCCGTCGACGACGAGCGTGACGGTGATGCGATCGGCGCCGTCGCCCGCGGACTCCTGGCGCACGTCGCGGAAGCTGTAGCGGCCCCAGCGACGCGAGTCGTCCTTCGCCGGCAGGTACTCGTCTGAGAACACGTCCCACAGCGCCTCGACGCTGACCTCGCCGCCGTCGGAGTCGGTCCTCTGCTGGACGATACCGGAGAACTCGATCTGCAGGCGGCGCGGGAGGTCCAGCCCGTGCTCGGTGCGCAGCAGGTAGGCCATGCCGCCCTTGCCGGACTGCGAGTTCACACGGATCACGGCCTCGTAGGAGCGGCCGAGGTCCTTGGGGTCCACGGGCAGGTAGGGCACGCGCCAGACCATGTCGTCGACGGCCTTGCCGGCCTTCTCGGCGTCGGCCTCCATGCGCTCGAGGCCCTTCTTGATGGCGTCCTGGTGGGAGCCCGAGAAGGCGGTGAACACGAGGTCGCCGCCGTAGGGGCTGCGCTCGGGGACGGGCATCTGGTTGCAGTGCTCGACGGTGCGGCGCACCTCGTCGAGGTCGGAGAAGTCGATCTGCGGGTCGACTCCCTGACTGAACAGGTTCAGCCCCAGCGTCACGAGGTCGACGTTGCCGGTGCGCTCGCCGTTTCCGAACAGGCAGCCCTCGATGCGGTCGGCGCCGGCCATGTAGCCGAGCTCGGCGGCGGCCACGCCCGTGCCGCGGTCGTTGTGGGGGTGCAGGGACAGGACGACCGAGTCGCGGCGATCGAGATGGCGGTGCATCCACTCGATCGAATCGGCATAGACGTTCGGGGTCGCCATCTCGACGGTCGCCGGCAGGTTGATGATCATCTTGTCATCGGGGGTGGGCTTGATGACGTCGATGACGGAGTTGCACACGCGCAGGGCGTACTCGAGCTCGGTGCCCGTGTAGGACTCCGGGGAGTACTGGTAGGTGACGGCCGTGTCCGGGATCGTCTCCTCGTACTTCTTGCACAGCAGCGCGCCCTGCACGGCGATGTCGAGCACGGCGTCCTCGTCGGCGCGGAAGACGACGTCGCGCTGCGCGACCGAGGTGGAGTTGTAGAGGTGGACGACGGCGCGCTTGGCACCGGAGATCGCCTGGTAGGTGCGCTCGATGAGGTGCTCACGGGACTGGGTGAGGACCTGGATCGACACGTCCTCGGGGATGCGGTCCTCCTCGATGAGGGTGCGCACGAAGTCGTAGTCCGTCTTGGAGGCCGACGGGAAGCCGACCTCGATCTCCTTGTAGCCCATCTTCACCAGGAGCTCGAACATGCGCAGCTTGCGTTCGGAGTTCATGGGATCGATGAGGGCCTGGTTGCCGTCGCGCAGGTCAACCGCGCACCAGCGGGGGGCGCGGGTGATGCGGCGGGTGGGCCAGGTGCGGTCGGGGAGCTCGACCTGGATCTGCTCGTGGAAGGGCAGGTACTTGTGGGTCGGCATGCCCGAGGGCTGCTGGGGCGCGTCGCCCGTGGTGCCGACGACGGGGGTCGCGGGGTCGGCCTCGGCGGCGACGGTCGCGATGTTTGCGGTGCTCGTGGAGTCAGTCATCTTCAGGTCCTTCTCGCTGGGTTTGCCGGTCGCCGGACAGCACGTCAGCCGCGACAGGTTCCCGGCGGTTCAGGACCCGTCGCGGCGTCTAAGCAGGAGCAGCGATCCACGCACGATGGTCACGTTAGCACCGTCACGCAGGCCGCTCGGGGCGGCTCACGATGCGAACATCCGGGACGTCGACACCCCATCGCCGACGAACACCTCACTCTTCCGCCTCGACGAACGCCCCACTCGAGTCAGCGACCGCCGCGCGTGGGCCCCATGCGAGCTCAGATCTCCCGATGCCGCGCCTCAGGATCCTTGGGACCGTCGGTCTCCGGAGTACGCCCCGGCACCCACGGATCCTCGTCCTCGTCGACAGGCACGTCACCATTCACGAGCCGGGACTCGAGTGACTTCGAGTAGAGAGCGATCGGTTCGGAGGCGACCTCGATCGTCCCGTCGATGTCCTGCCATTCCCCGCCGTCCACGGAGAACTGGCCGGCGAAGGTCGTCGTCAGCGTGACGTCATACCAGCCCTCCCCCGAGTACTTCGCCGACACCTCCTCCGACGGGTACGGCTTGCCCGGCTTGCTCGTAGTGATCGTGTTTCCGTCCCCGAGGTCCCAGTGATACGAAGTCGGAATGGCCCGAACTGCCACCGGGGTGCCGAGCAGGTCCGTCTGAAGGGTCTGCACCTCATGCTCCGCATGTAGCACATTCACCATTCCCGCCGGCAGCCACCCCCGCTCCGGCCCGGCGCTGGCCACAGACGGCTTCACCGGCAGCTTCGCAAAGTCGCTCTGGGTCATGATGATCACGACCGGCTCGGGTGCCTCTGCGTCCACCGCCGTTTCGATTCCCCCAACCCCGGGAGTTGGACTCGACGGAACCTGACAAGAGTATCCGTTGGAAGTCTCCGCGCCCGACCTCGTATCCTGCGTGATCGACTCGAAGGTCAAAGCGCCCCCCTCACGAGCACTCGATGCCCGAGGTCTCGCCAGGATCTCGCCTCCATATGTCGTGTAGTCCGGCGCTGCGGTACACGCTTCCCGGGACGCCTGGCACACCACCCCATTGCAGTTCCAGCCACCATGGTCTGCCGCCCGCTGCAAGCGAGTGATGAAATCGGGCACCCGTCCAGAAGGGGGCGTAACTGTATTTCCGACATCCTGGCTGGCTACCGGGGGCACAGCAGGATCCCCATCACTGGCTGACCCCTCGGGGTAAAGAACATCTTCGGCAATCTGCGTATCCTCGACAGTAGCGTTGTTCTCATCTGTCGCACCCGCAATTCCAGCATACGAGAACTGCATTAAAGCGGTCCAGATTACCAAGACCAGAACAACAGTCAGTCCCCGAGAAACTGGTCTAAACAGCGCGCCCGAGAACATCTCACCCAGCCTCCGCCGTCACTCGCACGGATACAATCTTCCAGGCCCCGTCCACCCAATCCACAACAGCTGCCGTGGTATACCTGGTCGCAGGCTCCAACTCAAGCTCGCCGGTCTCAAGGTTTGGCTCCTCATGTTCACCAAGCACGAAAATATAGCCAACCTCGAAATCAAACTCTTCCGAATCGTAGTGAACGACTCCGACATCTTCAATCGAGGTGGCACTCCAATAGAGCCCCGCCTCCGAGTTATCAAGAATAATTCTTCGATTCTCCGCGCACGTTTTGCAACTGCCAATCTCCCGACTCTCCATGTCTTCCACGTTCCCAGTCTGATATCCCCAGATCATGAGCGCCATGTAGTACCGGAACGCCTGCTCCGCACCCTCAGGAGTGTTCTCATCCATCCCCGGATAGTCCGCAGGATCCGGTGCGGGCACGTCCGGCGCGGCGCTCGGTGAGGCCTCGTCGCCTCCACCATCGCTCGCGGCGCCGTCGTCCCCACCCCCATAACTCGATCCGGAGATGTCGATGCTGGGCGGCGGCGTGGTCACGGGACCGTCTCCGCCCTCACCGCATGCGGCGAGTCCGAGGAGGAGAGTGCAGGCTGCGGCGGCGCTGAGGAGGCGTCGAGGCATGGGTGGTGCCTTCCGGGGAGTGGGACGGATCACCATTACCGTACCCAGCAGTCACCCAGGTCCGCCATCGATCCCCGGAAATGTGGACAACTCCCGCGGTGGGAGGACACCGTCGTCCTCCGCCCCGTCGGTCGCCGTGACCGACGCACCGCCCGGGCGAGGACGGCCTCGCGCCCTCGCCCGCCTGTCGTCAGAAACCGAGGCGACCCAGCTGCTTCGGATCCCGCTGCCATTCCTTCGCGACCTTGACCCGCAGGTCCAGGTGCACCTTCCGGCCCAGCAGCGCGTTGATCTCGCTGCGCGCCCGGGAGCCGACCTCCTTCAGTCGCGAGCCGCCGCGACCGATGATGATGCCCTTCTGGCTGTCGCGCTCCACGAACAGGGTCGCCCGCACCACGAGCCGCCCGGTGCCGGGCTCGACCGGGGTGAACGCATCGCCGTCGGGGTCGACCTCGACGACCTCCTCGACGACCACGGCGATCGAGTGCGGCAGCTCGTCGCGCACGCCCTCCAGCGCCGCCTCGCGGATCAGCTCGGAGATGCGGTCGTCGCGGGTCTCCTCGGTGAGCTGGTCGTCTGGGTAGAGCTGCGGGCCCTCGGGCAGCTGCCGGGTGACGACGTCCATGAGCACGTCGATCTGCTCGCCCTTCACGGCGGAGATCGGCACGATCTCGTCGAAGTCCATGAGCTGGTCGACGTTCATCAGGTGCTCGGCCAGTACGTCGCGCCCCACCAGGTCGATCTTGGTGACGATCGCGACCACGCGGGGTCCCCGTCGGCCGGTGCGCATCTCCACCAGGTCCTCAGCGATGAACCGGTCGCCGGGGCCGATCTTCTGGTCGGCGGGCAGGCAGAATCCCACCACGTCGACCTCGCCGAGGGTCTCGCGCACCAGGTCGTTCAGCCGCTCCCCGAGGAGCGTGCGGGGGCGGTGCACGCCCGGGGTGTCCACAAGGATGATCTGGGAGTCCTCACGGGTGACGATGCCGCGGATCGCACGCCGCGTGGTCTGCGGCTTGGTCGAGGTGATCGCGACCTTCTCCCCCACCAGCGCGTTGGTGAGGGTGGACTTGCCGACGTTGGGCCGGCCGACGAGGGCGACGAATCCCGCCCGGTGCACACCGCCGCTCTCCGCTCGGGTGCCGTCGGCGGTGCCGGGCACCTGCTGCTCATCGCTCATGGTGATCCTCCTGGTCTCGGTCCTCGTCCTCGTCGTCGGCCGCCCTGCTCACCAGCACAGTGGACAGTCGCTTGCGGCGTCCGGCAGTCCTCTCCGCCTCGAGGTCGAGGCCGAGGGCGGTGGCGGTGCTGCCGGGGATCGGCACCCGCCCGGTGGTCTTGGCGAGCAGCCCGCCGACGGAGTCGATGTCGTCGTCGTCGATGTCGAGGTCGAACAGCTCCCCCACCTCGGACAGGCTCGCGCGGGCGGGCACCCGGTAGCGGCCGCCGCCCAGGTCCTCGATCTCGGGCTCGCGCCGATCGTGCTCGTCGGCGATCTCGCCGACGATCTCCTCGAGGACGTCCTCGATGGTGACGATGCCGGCCACTCCCCCGTACTCGTCCACCAGCACGGTGATGTGCACATGGCTGGTCTGCATCTGGCGCAGCACCTCGTCGGCCGGGACGAACTCGGGCGCGAACCGGGCCGGGCGCATCACCTCGCTCACGGGCCGCTGCGGGCGCGGGTCCCACGGTGAGTGGATCGCGCGCATCACGTCCTTGACGTAGAGCATGCCGCGCAGGTCGTCGACGTTCTCGCCGATCACGGGGATCCGGGAGAAGCCTGAGCGGACGAACAGCCGCATCGCCTTCTCGGCGCTGGAATCGGCGCCGATGGTGACCATGTCGGGGCGGGGCACCATCAGCTCGCGCACCATCGTGCCGCGCAGGTCGAAGACGCCCTGGATCATGTCGCGCTCGCCGTCGCGGACGTGCTCGTCCTCGAGGGCGCGGTCGACGTTGCGGCGAGCCTTCTCGGCGCGCTCCTCGGGATCCTCCTGGCTGCCGGCGCGGGCGGCGAGGGACGCGCCGAGGTTCGCGAGCGCGCTCGCGGGCACCCACAGCAGCCACCGCATCACGGCGACGAGGCCGCGGGAGGAGATGAGCACCGATTCGGCGCGGCGTCGGCCGATGGTGCGCGGGGAGATGGCGAGCATCAGCAGCGCCATCAGCCCGGCGATGAGCAGCGTGGCCAGCAAGGGCAGCGCCCAGCCCTCACCGGGTCGCAGCTCGGCATGGGCGGAGAAGCAGATCGCGGCGATCGCCGTGACCATGACGGTCTCGCCGAGCACGCGGCCCAGGGAGACGGAGGCGAGGGTGCGGCCGGAGTCCGCGTGCTGGTGGAGGACCCGCTCACGGGCGGCGGCGGGCTGGTCCGCGACCGCCTTCTCGAGCGTGCCGCGGCTGACGGCGAGCTGGGCGGCGTCGACCGCGGTGAGCACCGCCGAGACGATCCCGCCGACGAGCGCGAGCGGGACGAGCACGAGCAGGGCGAGGCTGAGCGCGCTCACGGGCGCCCTCCTCGGGTCGACGGACGCGGGACGAGGGCCGCACCGCGCGGGTCCGACCGGGTGGTGTTCGGAGCGGCGCGGTGCCCGGGAGGTTGATCAGGCTGGGACATCTCGGCTCAGGCGCTCGGCCGCGAGGCGAGGAAGGTGAGCAGGAGCTTGCGCTGGAGATCGAACATCACCGTGCGCTCGTCCTCCTCCATGTGGTCGTAGCCCAGCAGGTGGAGGATCGAGTGGACGGTCAGCAGCAGCATCTCCTCGGCGGCGCTGTGCCCGGACTCGGCGGCCTGCTTCGCGGCGACGCTCGGGCACAGCACCACATCGCCCAGCAGTCCCTCCGGGGCGGGGTGCTCGGGGGTGCCGGGGGTGAGCTCGTCCATCGGGAAGCTCATCACGTCGGTGGGGCCGGGCAGGTCCAGCCACTGCACGTGCAGCTTCTCCATCGCCTCCTCGTCCACGAAGATGATCGACATCTCGGTGGCGGGGTGGAGGTGCATCGCCTCGAAGACGAAGCGGCTCAGCTCCACGAACTCGCGCTCGTCGACGACGGCGGTGGTCTCGTTGCGGATCTCGATGGTCATGCTCAGTTCCCCTTGCTGCTGCGGTGGCGGGAGTCGCGGGTGCCGCCGGGTCGGATCTCCCAGCGCCCGTACGCCTCGACGATGTCGCTGACCAGCCGGTGGCGCACCACGTCCCGGGAGGAGAGGCGACAGAAGGAGATGTCGTCGATGCCGGAGAGGACGTTCTCGACCACGCGCAGGCCGCTCTGGTGACCGCCGGGGAGGTCGACCTGGGTGACGTCGCCGGTGACGACCATGGTGGAGTTGAAGCCGAGGCGGGTGAGGAACATCTTCATCTGCTCGGGCGTCGTGTTCTGCGCCTCGTCGAGGATGATGAAGGCGTCGTTGAGG
This sequence comes from Brachybacterium sp. SW0106-09, assembly GCF_001293905.1. Lineage (NCBI taxonomy): Bacteria > Bacillati > Actinomycetota > Actinomycetes > Micrococcales > Dermabacteraceae > Brachybacterium > Brachybacterium sp. SW0106-09. Next base: position 45,023 of record NZ_BCAK01000001.1, on the reverse strand, counting down.
GTGCGGCCGCGCATGTACGCCAGGGGCGCGACCTCGATGGTGCCGGCGCCCATCAGACGCGGGATCGACTCGGGGTCGAGCATGTCGTGCAGCGCGTCGTAGAGCGGGCGCAGGTAGGGGTCGATCTTCTCGTTCAGCGAGCCGGGAAGGAAGCCGAGCCGCTCGCCCGCCTCGACCGCGGGACGGGTGAGGATGATGCGGTTGATCTGCTTGGAGAGCAGCTTCTGCACCGCCATCGCGACGGCGAGATAGGTCTTGCCGGTGCCGGCCGGACCGATCCCGAAGGTGATCGTGGAGCTCTCGATCGCCTCGATGTAGCTCTTCTGCCCCATGGTCTTGGGGCGGATGGTGCGGCCTCGCGACGAGAGGATCGTGCGGGAGAGCACCTCCTCGAGCTTGCGGCCGCTCGCCCGGTCGTCGCCGAAGAGGTTCGCGGCGCGCTGCACGGCCTCGGCGGTGACGGGCTGGCCGGTGCTTGCCAGCTCGATGAGGGAGCGCATGATGTGCTCGCCGCGGCGCAGCGCGTCGTCGGTGCCGCGCAGGGTCACCTGGTGTCCGCGCACGTGCACGTCGGTGTCGGGGACAGCGTCCTCGAGGGCGGCCAGCGCCTGGTCGTTCTCCCCGAGCACCTGGAAGGGGCTGAGATGGTCGGGGATCGCCAGCTTCCGCTCGCGCACCTCGGGGGCGCGTCCGGGAGCCGGGCTGAGGGGGTCTGTCACAGTTCTCCTTCTGCGAGCGTCCCGCCCGCGAGGACGTGCGCGTGCACGTGGAAGACGGTCTGTCCGGCGCTCGCGCCGGTGTTGAAGACGAGGCGGAAGTCGCCGTCGGCCTGCTCGGCGGCGACCTTCGCGGCGACGGTGGCGGTGTGGGCGAGGAGCGCGGGGTCCTCGGCGAGCTCGGTCACGTCGCGGCGGTGCTCGCGCGGGACCACCAGGACGTGGACGGGCGCCTGCGGATGGAGGTCCTTGAAGGCGATGACCTTCTCGTCCTCGTGGACCCGATCCGAGGGGATCTCCCCGGCGAGGATCCGGCAGAAGATGCAGTCGGGATCGTGACGCAGTGTGTCGTTCCGGTTGACGCTCGTACCCATGGTCGCGAGTCTACGGGAGCGACGAACACCACCCCTCCTTGGGGAAGCCCCTGAAAGTATGAGAAGTTTAAAGGACTATGACGAAGCTCGGAATCCTCCTCAGCAGTGCCCGCCCCAACCGAGTCGGCGAGAAGGTGGCCCAGTGGGTCAGCGCCTCGGCCTACGGCCGCTTCGAGATCGACCTCATCGACCTGCGCGAGGTCGCCCTGCCCTCCTTCGACGAGCCCTCCTCGCCGAAGTCCGGCGCCGAGAAGACCACCGACCACGGCCGTTCCTGGGCCGAGCGGATCGCCGCGCTCGACGCGATCGTGATCCTCACCCCGCAGTACAACGGCGCCTACCCGGGCGCCCTGAAGAATGCGATCGACTTCCTGTTCCACGAGTGGGAGAACCTGCCCACGATCCTGGTCGGCTACGGCTGGGGCGCCGCGAACGAGGTGCTGCCGCTGCTGGAGACCCTGATGGGCCGCGTGGGCGCCGACGTCGTCGGCTCCGTGGGCCTCGGCTTCCGCGAGGACCTCTCCGTCGAGGGCGAGCTGTTCGTCACCGAGGAGAAGGCCGCCGCGCTGGAGACCGCGCTGGCCGCGCTCGAGACGAAGGTGCTCTCCCCGGTCGGCTGATAACCGCTCCCTCACGTCGCAGGACCCCGCCGGCGCCGAGCGTCTGCGGGGTCCTGTCGTCGGCGGGGTCCGCCGGTGGGCTCAGCCCCAGCGGCCGACGAGCGCGCTGAGCACCGCGAGGGCTGCGGGGCCGGCGGTGGAGGAGCGCAGCACCTCGGGGCCCAGCAGCACGGTCTGGGCACCGGCCTCGCGCAGGGCGGCCAGCTCGGATTCGTCGATCCCGCCCTCGGGGCCGACGACCACGACGATCTCCTCGATGCCGGCCTCGCTCGCTCCGCGCAGCTCCTCGGCGAGGCTCATCACGCCGACGGACTCCTGCTCGTGCAGCACCAGCACGAGCGTCCCGTCGGCCGCGCGGACGCGCAGGTCCTCGACGAGCGCGCTCGTGGTCAGCGGGGCGTCGACGGCGGGGATGCCGGGCCGACGGCACTGCTTGACGGCGGCGCGGGCGGTGCCCTCCCACTTCGCGCGGCCCTTGGCGAGCTTCTCCCCCCGCCATACGGAGACGGAGCGCTTCGCGGTCCACGGGACGATGCGGTCGACGCCGAGCTCGGTCGCGGACTCGACGGCCTGCTCGTCGCGGCCGCCGGTCGCGAGGGCCTGCACCAGCGCGAGTCGGGGCAGACGCTGCACAGCCGGGGACGGGTCCGCGAGCAGGCGCAGGTCGAGCGCCTCCTTGCGGGCGGCGGTGACCTCGGCGAGGACCTGTCGGCCGGGGGCGTCGGTGAGGAGCAGCTGCTCCCCCACCCCGATCCGGGCGACCTTGGCCGCGTGGCGGCCCTCGTCGCCGGCGAGCTCGAGCTGGTCTCCCTCACGGGCGGCGGCGAGGGCCTCGTCGAGGATCAGGAAGCCGGGCGGGGTGGTGGGCACGGGCTCTCCCGCCTCAGAGGTTCAGGCGCTCGCGGAGCTTCGCGAACGGGCCGCCGTGGTTCTTGGGGCGGGTGGCCTCGTCGCCGCGGAGGGCGGCGAAGCGCTCGAGCAGCTCGCGTTCCTCGTCGGTGAGCGCGGTGGGCACGTCCACGTCCAGGACCACACGGATGTCTCCGCGGCGCTCGCGGCGCAGCGGGGTCACGCCGAGGCCCTTGAGGACGATCTCCTCGCCGGGCTGGGCGCCGGGACGGATGTCGAGCTCCTGCTCCCCGTCGAAGGTCTCCAGCGGGATCGTCGCGCCGAGCGCGGCGGTGGTCATCGGCACGGAGACCGTGGTGACCAGGTCGTCGCCGGCGCGGTCGAACATCTCGTGGTCCTTGACGGACAGCTCCACGAAGAGGTCGCCGGAGGGGCCGCCGGCCTCGCCGGTCTCGCCCTCGCCGCGCAGCTGGATACGGGTGCCGTTCTCGACGCCGGAGGGGATGCGCACGGTGACGGTGCGCTCGGTGGCGGTGCGTCCGTGGCCGGAGCAGCCGGTGCAGGGGCTCTCGATCACGTCACCGTGGCCCTCGCAGGTGGGGCAGGGCGCCATCGTGACCATCTGGCCCAGCAGCGACTGCTGGACGCGCTGGACGTGGCCGGAGCCGTTGCAGGCGGTGCAGCGGGTGGGGCTGGTGCCCGGCTCGGCGCAGGAGCCGGAGCAGCGCTCGCACAGCACGGCGGTGCGGAAGGTGACCTCCTGCTCGGTGCCGAAGACGACGTCGCGCAGCTCGATCTTCACCCGGCGCAGCACGTCGCCTCCGCGGCGCTGGCGCGGGACGGGTCCCTGGGTGCGCCCGCGCATCCCGGAGGCTCCGGCGAACATGTCGAAGATGTCGTTGAAGTCGAAGCCGGCGCCGCCGCCGGGGAAGCCGCCCATGCCCGGACCGCCGCCCATGTCGTACTGGCGGCGCTTGTCCGCATGGGAGAGGGTCTCGTACGCCTGGGAGACCTTCTTGAACTTCTCCGCCGCCTCCGGGTCCGGGTTGACGTCCGGGTGGAGGGTGCGGGCGAGCTTGCGGTACGCCTTCTTGATCTCCTCGGTCGAGGCGTCGCGGGAGACGCCGAGCAGCTCGTAGTAGTCGTCGTTCACAGGCGTGGGTCCTTCACAGGGGGTCGGAGGTCGGTGACGGCCGGCGACGGGCGCGGAGGCCCGCCGGCGCGGTCATTCGAGGAATCGGGAGATGTAGCGGGCGATCGCCTGGACGGTCGAGATCCCGGCCGCGTAGTCCATGCGGCTGGGGCCGAGGATCGCGAGGTGGGAACCGGCGCCGTAGCCCGCGCCGACGAGCGCGGCCTGGTGCAGCGCCCGGTCGTGGAGCTCGGAGCCGATCCGCACCTGCACGTCCCCCGGGGAGACGTGCATCTCGGTGAACAGGCGCAGCAGCACCAGCTGCTCCTCGAGGACGTCCAGCAGCGGCTCGACGTCGCGGGCGAAGTCCTCGGCGGAGCGGGCGATGTTCGCGGTGCCCGCCATCATGATGCGGTCCTCGGCGCGGGTCGCGGCCAGCGCGGTGAGCGCCTCGGCCACCTCCGCGGCGGCGGGCCGCTCGGGGACGGGCAGGGACTCGAGGTAGTCCGTCAGCGGGCCTGCGAGGTCGGTGACCTCCCGGCCGGCGACGGCGCGGTTCAGCTGGTCGCGCAGCGCCGCGTAGTACTCGGCGGGGCGGCCGGCGATGACGGGGACGGTGCGCTGGTCCACCCGCCCCGACTCGGTGATCAGCACGACCAGCAGCAGCGAGTCCGCGACCTTCACGAGCTCGACGTGGCGGATGCGGGCCTGGCGCCGGGCCGGGTACTGCACCATCGCGACCTGCTGGGTGAGCTGGGCGAGGAGGCGCACGGTGCGGGCCAGGAGCTCCTCGACGTCCCCCGCGTCCTCGAGCAGGGCACGGATCGCCCGCTTCTCGGCGGTGGAGAGGGGCTTGACCATCGCGACGTGGTCGACGAAAGCGCGATATCCCTTGTCGGTGGGGATGCGGCCCGCGGAGGTGTGGGGCTGATGGATCAGCCCCTCCTCCTCGAGGACGGACATGTCGTTGCGGACGGTCGCCGCGGAGACGCCGAGCTCGTGCCGCTCCAGCAGCGACTTCGAGCCGACGGGTTCGCGCGTGGAGACGTAGTCCTCGACGATGGCGCCGAGGATCTGGAGCTTGCGGTCGTCCATGTCGTGCACCTCCTGCCGCGCGGTCCGGCACCGGGGCGTCCCGGCGCCCGGGTCTCCCTGGACATTGGCACTCTCCCATGCCAAGTGCCAATCGTACGCGTCCGCGGCGTGCTTCGCAGGGAGGCGTTCGCCACGGGGCTACAGTGTCCGCCGTGTCCACCCCGCCTGCTCGCTTCCCCGACCGGTACGGCGCCGATGTGCTCTCCTCCGGTCCGCCCGCCCATCACCGCCGCCGCCCCGTCGGCCGCGAGGTCCCCGCGCAGCGCGACCTCGTCGTCGAGGAGGCCTCGACCGGCTTCACCGGCGCGATCACGCGCGTGGAGAAGACGGCCGGGGAGCTGATCGTCGAGCTGGAGGACGGCCGCGGCCGACGCCGCACCTTCCCGCTCGGGCCGGGCTTCATGATCGACGGCCAGCCCGTCGTCCTCACCCGCCCGCAAGCGGCGCAGAAGGCGCCTGTCCGCAAGCGCTCCGCCTCCGGCTCGGTGTACGTCGAGGGGGCGAAGGCCCGCACCGCGCGTGCGTCGCGGATCTGGGTCGAGGGCACCCATGACGCGGAGCTGGTGCAGAAGGTGTGGGGCCACGACCTGCGGATCGAGGGCATCGTCGTCGAGCAGCTCGAGGGCGCCGACAACCTCGCCGAGCGCGTGCGCGAGTTCGGCCCCTCCCCCGGCCGCCGGCTGGGAATCCTGGTGGACCACCTGGTGAAGGGGTCGAAGGAGTCCCGCATCGCGGCCGAGGTGATGGCCCTGCCGGGCGCTCGTGGGAACGTCACCGTGCTCGGCCACCCCTACGTCGACGTATGGCAGGCCGTGAAGCCCGCGCGCGTGGGACTGAAGGAGTGGCCGCACATCCCCAAGGGGACGGACATCAAGGTCGGCTCCCTCGCCGCGCTCGGCTGGCCTCACGAGGACAAGGCCGACATCGGCCTGGGCTGGAAGCGGATCCTCTCCACGGTCCGCTCCTACGCCGATGTCGAGCCGACGCTCTCGGGGCGCATCGAGGAGCTCATCGACTTCGTCACCGTCGACCAGGGGTGACTCCGCCGCGGCACGGGACGTCGTCGCGGGCCGTCGACGCCGCCCGACGGTGCGTGCACGCGGTCCGGGTCGGCGGCCCTCGGGAGCCCACCAGGGGGATATCCCCCAGCGGATTCGGCGGACCGCCGCGCTGACCGCGGGGTCCCCGGCTCGTTAGGGTGAACCCGTCACCCGAGACGACGGCCCCCGCGCCGACCGAGACGAAGAAGGATCCCATGAGCCAGACTCCGCATCCGCACGACCCGTACGGCACCGAGCCCGGCACCCCCACCTCCGACTCGCTGCCCGAGCAGCCTGCCGAGCGCCCGGCCTCGGACCACCTCGACATCGACGCCCCTGCCGCCCCCGCGCCGCAGGAGCAGGGCAGCGCGACCTCGGACCCGGCAGAGCATCCCTACGATCCGTTTGCGCAGTCCGCTCCCAGCGCGCAGCCGGCCCCCGCCGCGCAGCATGATCCGTTCGCGCAGCAGGACCCCTACGCGCAGCCGGGCTCCGCTCAGCAGGCGGATCCCTACGGGCAGTCCGCGAGCTCGGCCGCTCCGGCCGCGGCGCCGGCCTCCCCCTACGGGGCGCCCTCGCCGTCCCAGCCCTCCGCGCAGCCGGCCCATGCCCAGCAGCCGTACGGGCAGCAGCAGGCTCCGCATGCCCAGCAGCACGCTCCCTACGCCGCCCACGGACAGACCTCAGCCGGAGGAACCATGAACCCCGACCAGACCCCCGCCCACGTCAAGGGCGTCTTCGACGGCCCGCTGATCGGTCAGCCCACCACCGAGTCCGACACGAAGCTGTGGGCGATGTTCGCGCAGCTCTCGGCGATCGTCGGCTATGTGATCGGCGCCGGCTTCCTCGGCTGGCTCGGCCCGCTGATCATCTTCCTGGTCTACAAGGACCGCAACCGCTTCGTCCGCTACAACGCGGCGGAGGCGCTGAACGCGGCGATCGCGACCCTGATCGTGGAGATCGCGCTCGCCATCGTCTTCACCATCATCACGGTCATCACCTTCGGCTTCGGCTCGGTGCTCTTCGCCCTCATCGGCGTCCCGGCGCTGGTCCACGTCGTCTTCGCCATCATCGGCGCGGTGAAGGCCTACCAGGGCGAGTGGTGGAACTACCCCGTCAACATCCGCCTCGTGAAGTGATCCACTTCCACAGCGTCTGAACCTCGGCCGACGGCCGGATGCAGGAGCCCCCGGGAGTCGCTCCCGGGGGCTCCTGCATGTCGGGGCGCGGGCGGCCGACCTCGCGCACCACAACCGGATGCCGCGCGCCGGAACCGGATACCGCGCGCCCGGGCCGGACGCCGCGGGTCAGGACTCGACGCCGCGGGCCGGGTCCTGCCGCACGGCGCCGCGGCCCGTCACATCCAGTTCACGCCGTCCTGCTCGAACTCGGCGAGGCGGTGGCGCGCCATTCGCCGCAGCAGGTCCTCCGGCATCGGCGTGTCGTAGGGGAGCTTCACGCTGCCCTTGCCGGTCTCGAGCCCCTCGAGCTCCGCGGCGAAGGCCTCCTTCGCGCTCGGGGTGACGGTGAAGTTCGCGTGCGCCTTGTGAGCGCTGATGGCGAGCAGGATCGTGCCGCGGGGGTGGACGAAGGCGGGGCTGCCCCATTTGATCGCCTCGGTCGCCTCGGGCAGCTCCTCGCGCACCAGGTTCCGCAGCTCGGCGAGGCGAGTGCGGGCCGGGTCCTCGAGGGCGGCGAGGTACTCGTCGATCGTCGTCGGGCGGGATCCTGTCGGTGGCGTCATGCGGACAGTGTGCACCTCGGTGATCCGTGGGACCAGTGGATCGACGACGAGAGAGCACGGCTGCCGGGGCAGAGAGCAGGAGGAGGCTCGAGCTCGAGGGGCTCGGTCATCGAGATCGTTCCGCGGCCGACGGGTCTCAGGGCACGAGGTCGCGGATCACCGCGTCGGCGAGCAGACGCCCTTCCCTGGTGAGGACCGCGCGGCCTGCGGCGAGGGCGTCGGGATCGAGGTGGCCCCGATCGCGGTGCACCTCGAGCATCGAGCGGTTCTGCTCGGGCACGACGTCGACGGCGAGGCCGTCGGCGATCCGCAGCTCGAGCATGATGCGCTCGACGAGCCGGTCCTCGGCGGCGACCTGCTCGCTGTCCGCGACGGGCAGTTCGCCGGAGGCGAGCATGCGCGCGTAGCGGCTGGGATGCTTCACGTTCCAGGAGCGCAGTCCGTCGCGGTGGCGGTGGGCGCCGGGTCCGATCCCCCACCAGTCCCCGCCCTTCCAGTAGGCGAGGTTGTGGCGGGAGCGGTGCTCGGGGGTGCGGGCGAAGTTGGAGACCTCGTACCAGGTCAGGCCCGCCTCGCACGTGAGGTCGTCGACGAGCTCGTACTTGTCGGCCATGTCGTCGGGGTCGGGCGCCTCGATCTCGCCGCGGCGCAGCTGCCGGGCCATGGCGGTGTTGCCCTCGATGATCAGCGAGTAGGCGGAGAGGTGGTCGACCTCGCAGGCCAGGGCCGCGCGCACGGAGGTCTCGACGTCGGCGACGGTCTCCCCCGGCGTGCCGTAGATGAGGTCCAGGCTCACCTGCAGCCCGGCGTCCTTCGCCCACTGGACCACCTGCGGCACCCGGTCGGGGTCATGGGTGCGGTCCAGGGTCGCGAGCACCGACGGGATCGCGGACTGCATGCCGATCGAGACGCGGGTGATCCCGCCGTCGGCCAGGCGCGAGAGCGAGGCGCGGGTGACCGAGTCGGGGTTCGCCTCGGTGGTGACCTCGGCGCCCTCCGCGAGCGGGATCAGGGAGCGCAGGTGGTCGAGCATCCGCACGAGGTCGTCGGCGGGCAGGAGGGTGGGGGTCCCGCCGCCGAAGAAGACGGTGGAGATCTCCTCGTATTCGTACCCGGCCGCGCGGTCCGCCGCGAGGGTCAGGTCCATCTCGGCCATCGCGTTGTCCGCGTACTCGGCCTGGGACCCGCCGCCGCCCAGCTCGGCGTTCGTGTAGGTGTTGAAGTCGCAGTACCCGCAGCGCACGGCGCAGAACGGAACGTGGATGTAGGCGGAGAGGTCCTTCACGACCGTCACAGCCCGAGACCGAGACCGAGGCCCCGTCCGGTGGAGCGCAGCCGCTCCGGGAAGTCCTCGCGCTCGCCCGCTCTGGCGAGCGTCTTCTGCGCGGCGCCGACGAGGGTCTCGTACAGCACGGTGCCGCTCGCCTCCGCCCAGTCGAGCAGGGCGCGGGCCTGCGCGGCGTCCAGTCCCCGGAAGGCGTCGGCGATCGTCACGCCGTGGTCCGCCCGCTCGAGCACCTCGATCGCGTCGCCGGCGCGCACCTCGCCCTCGACGAGCACGCGGAAATAGGCGCCGGCCCGGCCCTGGTCGGTGAAGGCGCGGCCCCAGCGGCGGTCCCCCATCCAGGCGGCGAAGGTGCCGCAGGGGTTGCGGGGGCAGGTCGCCTCGAGCTCTGCGCCGCCGATCCGCCAGCGCTCCCCGATCACCGTGTGGTCGGTGTCCTGGCCGACGGTGGCGAGGTTCTCGCCGAAGAACCCGTCGGGCAGCTCGTGGCCGAGCGCGGAGGCGTAGGCCTCGCGCACCTCCCGGGAGTAGGCGTAGACGGCCTTGAAGATCCCGCCGTGGTGCTCACGGTCGCCCTGCACGTCGCCGAGCACGCCGTGGGTGAGGAGCGTGACGGGCCCGTCGGCCGGGCGCTTGTCGATCCCGCTCATGAGGGAGCGCTCGCGCACCTCGAAGAGCTGGGCGACCGTGCACACCGCGCCGAGCCGGCCGCCGCCGGGTTCGAAGGCGACCTCGAGCGGGTCGAGGCGGCGCGGGGCGGTCTCGGGCAGCGGGCCGGGCGCGGTGCTCACTTCTTCTTCTTCTCGTCCTTCGAGGGCTCGGAGGCGTCGGAGGAGAGCGCGGCGATGAAGGCCTCCTGCGGCACCTCGACGGAGCCGATGTTCTTCATGCGCTTCTTGCCCTCCTTCTGCTTCTCCAGCAGCTTGCGCTTGCGGGAGATGTCGCCGCCGTAGCACTTGGACAGCACGTCCTTGCGCATGGCGCGGATGTTCTCGCGGGCGATGATGCGCGAGCCGATCGCGGCCTGGATCGGGACCTCGAACTGCTGGCGGGGGATGAGGTTCTTGAGCTTGCCGGACATGTCCACGCCGTAGGAGTAGGCCTTGTCGCGGTGCACGATCGCGCTGAACGCGTCGACCGGCTCGCCCTGCAGGAGGATGTCGACCTTGACCAGGTCCGCGGTCTGCTCGCCGGAGACGTCGTAGTCCAGCGAGGCGTAGCCGCGGGTCTTGGACTTCAGCTGGTCGAAGAAGTCGAAGACGATCTCGGCCAGCGGCAGGGTGTAGCGCAGCTCGACGCGGTCCTCGCTGAGGTAGTCCATGCCGCCGAGGGTGCCGCGCTTGGACTGGCACAGCTCCATGACCGCGCCGATGAACTCGCTGGGCACGAGGATCGTCGCCGAGGCGACGGGCTCGCTGATCTGGTTCACCTTCCCCTCGGGGAAGTCGGAGGGGTTCAGCACCTCGATCTCGGTGCCGTCCTCCATCACGATCTGGTAGACCACGGAGGGGGCGGTGGAGATGAGGTCGAGGTCGAACTCGCGCTCGAGTCGCTCGCGGATGATCTCCAGGTGCAGCAGGCCCAGGAAGCCGACGCGGAAGCCGAAGCCGAGGGCGGTGGAGGTCTCCGGCTCGTAGACGAGCGCGGCGTCGTTGAGCTTGAGCTTGTCCAGCGCATCGCGCAGCACGGGATAGTCGGAGCCGTCGATCGGGAACAGGCCCGAGTAGACCATCGGCTTGGGATCGGCGTAGCCGGCCAGCGGATCGGTCGCGCCGCGCACCGAGGTGGTGATCGTGTCGCCCACCTTGGACTGGCGCACGTCCTTCACGCCGGTGATGAGATAGCCGACCTCGCCGGCGCCGATGCCCTGGGTGGGGTGCGGCTCCGGGGAGCTCACGCCGATCTCGAGCAGCTCGTGGTGGGCGCCGGTGGACATCATGTCGATCCGGTCGCGGGCCTTGAGGAAGCCGTCGACGACGCGCACGTAGGTGACGACGCCGCGGTAGGTGTCGTAGACGGAGTCGAAGATCATCGCGCGGCAGGGGGCGTCGACCTGTCCCTCGGGGGCGGGCAGGGTGCGCACCACGTGGTCGAGCAGCTCGGGCACGCCCACGCCGGTCTTCCCGGACACGCGCAGCACGTCCTCGGGGTCCACGCCGACGAGCTGGCCGATCTCGGCCGCGTACTTCTCGGGCTCGGCGCCGGGCAGGTCGATCTTGTTCAGCACCGGGATGATGGTCAGGTCGTGCTCCATCGCGAGGTACAGGTTCGCGAGCGTCTGCGCCTCGATGCCCTGCGCGGCGTCGACCAGCAGGATCGCCCCCTCGCAGGCGGCGAGGGAGCGGGAGACCTCGTAGGTGAAGTCCACGTGCCCGGGGGTGTCGATCATGTTCAGGGCGTAGTTGACGCCCTCGACCTGCCAGGGCATGCGCACGGCCTGGCTCTTCACGGTGATGCCGCGCTCGCGCTCGATGTCCATCCGGTCGAGGTACTGGGCGCGCATGGCGCGCTCCTCGACGATCCCGGTGATCTGCAGCATCCGGTCGGCCAGCGTCGACTTGCCGTGGTCGATGTGGGCGATGATGCAGAAGTTGCGGAGCCGCTCCTGGGGTGTCGACGCGGGAGCGATGTCCCGTGCCTCATCGGCAGCGATCCTCGGGGTCACCGGCATTCGTCCTCTCGTCGATGGTGTGCCGAGCGCGCATGCGCCGGGCATCGGTCCATGGTCTCATGTGCCGCACGCGCCGCGGCGTCCCGCGGGCGGCCGACGGGCCGACGTCACAGCGAGGCCGACGGGATCACCCGGCCGGGCGCCCGTCCCGGAGGAGAGCACCGGGCCGGGACGATCACCGCCCGTCGGCCTCCCCCGCGCCCGCCAGGCGCCGCCCGGCCCGCGGCACACCACCGGGGAAGGTGAGGGGCAGCGCCGCGGCCGTGCCGGGGTCGCGGCCGTCCATCGCCTGCACGTGCACGTGCGGCTCCATGCTGTTGCCGGAGTTCCCGCACCGGGCGAGCACCTCCCCCGCCGCGACCCGCTGTCCGATGCCCACGGCGATGCTGCCCTGCTGCAGATGGCACAGGACCACGAACGCCGCCCGGCCGCCGCGGGCGACCTCGAGGACGACGTGGTTCCCGGCGAGTCCCTGCCAGCCCCGGCGCAGTCGACGCCGCTGCGTGAGCGCGTAGAGCACCGACGGCAGACCGCGATGGGCGCGATGGTCGGCTTCCCCGTCGTGGACGTGCCGGACGGTCCCGTCGGCCGGGGCCAGCACCTCCAGGCCGAAGCCGACGAAGTGCTCCGGCGGCTCGGGCAGCAGGAACGACATCGGCGTGAACGGCGCCGTCCGGCCCCGGTCGTCGAGGGGCACCAGGTCGATCGCGCACGTCGAGGCGCCCAGCGTCGTCCCGTGGCTGGGGACGCGGTCCGCCGGGCTGTTGCGCACCAGCGCCGCCCCGCGCAGCGGGCTCACGAGCCCCAGCGGGCCCCTCTCCCCTCTCGCCGCGCTCACCCCTGCTCCCCGGCGGGCTCAGGCGGCGGGGTGGAAGTAGGTGGTGCCCAGCGATCTCGTGACGGCGCCGGTGACGCGCTGGAGCTGCTCCATCTCGTCCTCGAAGTCCTCGGTGATGTCCTCGAGCTGGCGGAAGCGCAGGCTCGCGAGCGCGCGGCCGACGATCCTGCGGCCCGGCTCGGCGGTGCCGAGGCGGTCGAAGCTGTTGCCGTGGAGCTTGGCGAGGGTCTCGAGCGCCTCGTCGATCTCGCTGAGGCAGTACGCGACCGAGCGCGGGAAGATCGAGTCCAGCAGCAGGAACTCGATCGCGCCGGAGACGCGCACGCGGCCGCGATAGGAGCGGATGTACGCCTCGTGCGCGCTGCAGGAGCGCAGCAGCAGCACGGTCGCCGCGTCGGAGGTGTCGGAGAGGTCGTGGGCCTGGAGGTTGCGGGCGAGCATGTCGACCCGTTCCAGCAGCTGGCCCACGCGCAGGAACAGCCATGCCTCGTCACGGGTCATCGACGCGTCCAGCAGGCCGTTGACCATGGCGCAGCGGTCCTTGGCGAACTGGAAGGCGCCGTGCATGCGGGAGGGCCGCACGACGCGGGGCATGCCGAGGGTGGCGGTGTTCAGCGACTCCCACACCTCCGTGGACAGCGCCTCGCGCACGCCGCGGGCGTTCTCCCGCGCGGCCTGGAGGGCGCCGGCGACGGAGGAGGGGTTCGCCCGGTCGGTGACCAGGCGCTCCAGCACCCGCTGCACCGTCAGGTCCTCGGCCTGCACGTCGGTGACGCCGAAGATCCCGTACACGCCCGCGCAGGAGTCGACGGGGTCGAGGGAGGCGTCCTCGGTGATCGACTGGAGCGACACGCCGAGGATGCGCGCGGCCTGGTCGGCCCGCTCCACGTAGCGGCCGATCCAGAACATCGCGTCGGCGATCCTACTGAGCATCATGGCGGTCCTCCTCCTCGTCGTCGGCCTCGATGATCGGGATGGCGGAGGTGACCGGGTCGGGCTCGACCTCCCGCTCCTCGCCGTGCTCCTCGCGGGGGTCGTCGAACTGGTCGCGCGTGTCGTCGGTCGGGTCCTCGATCCCCTCCTCGTCCTGGTCGGCGAGACCCGAGGCGGCGGCGCCGGGGCGGCCGGCGGCGAGCACCCAGGTGTCCTTCGAGCCGCCGCCGCGGGAGGAGTTCACGATCATCTCCCCGCTCGGCAGGGCGACGCGGGTGAGCCCGCCGGGCAGCACCCAGACGTCGTCCCCGCTGTTCAGGGCGAAGGGGCGCAGATCCACGTGGCGGGGCTCTGGCCCCTCCTCCACGAGAGTGGGGATGGTGGAGAGCTGGACGACGGGCTGGGCGATCCAGCCGCGCGGATCGGCGCGCAGCCGCCTCCGCAGCGCGTCGAGCTCCTCGTGCGTGGCGGAGGGGCCGATGACGATGCCCTTGCCGCCGGAGCCGTCCACGGGCTTGACCACGAGCTCCTCGAGCCGGTCGAGGACCTCGACGAGGGAGTCGGGCTCCTCGAGCCGCCAGGTGTCGACGTTGGGGAGGATCGGCTCCTCGCAGAGGTAGTAGCGGATCAGGTCCGGGACGTAGGTGTAGGTCAGCTTGTCGTCGGCGATGCCGTTGCCGATGGCGTTGGCGACCACGACGTTGCCTGCGAGGACGGAGCGGACCAGGCCCGGCACGCCCAGCATCGAGTCGGGGCGGAACACCTCGGGGTCGAGGAAGTCGTCGTCGGTGCGCTTGTAGATGACGTCCACGCGGCGCAGTCCCGCGGTGCTGCGCATGTAGATGCGATCGCCCCGCTCGACGAGGTCCGAGGCCTCCACGAGGTCGACGCCCATCGTGCGGGCGACCAGCGAGTGCTCGAAGTAGGCGCTGTTGTAGCGGCCGGGGGTCAGCACCACCACGGTCGCCTCCTCGCCGGCGGTGTCCGGGGCGGCGGCCTGCAGCGCGGCCAGCAGCCGGCCGGGGTACTCGCCGACGCGGCGCACGGGCCGGTCCGCGAACAGCTCGGGGAAGCCCTGGGCCATGGCGCGGCGGTTCGAGAGCACATAGCTGACGCCGCTGGGGGTGCGGACGTTGTCCTCGAGCACCCGGAAGCCGCCGTCCCCGTCGCGGACCAGGTCGATGCCGGAGACGTGGATGCGCACCCCGTTCGCCGGCCGGTAGCCGCGCACCGCGTCGACCACGTAGGTCGAGGAGGTGACGAGCTCCTCGGGGATCACGCCGTCGGCGATGGCGCTGCGGTCGCAGTAGAGGTCGTCGAGGAAGGCCTCCAGGGCGCGGACGCGCTGGGAGACGCCGGAGGAGACCCGGGCCCATTCGTCGGCGTCGATCACCCGCGGGATCGCGTCGATCGGGAAGGGTCGCTCCTCCCCCGCGTAGTCGAAGGTGACGCCCTGGTCGAGATAGCTGCGGGCGAGGGACTCGGAGCGGGAGCGGAACTCCTCCGGTCCCAGCCCGGCCAGCGCGTCATGCAGCGCCCGATAGGTGGGGCGCACGGTGCCGTCGGCGGCGAACATCTCGTCACCGTCCGCTCCGGTGCGGGCGCTGCGGAACAGCGAGGTGTCTGACATGCCTACCATTCTCACACCGACCTCCATCCCCTCGTGGGCGCTCCGCCCAGGAAGCGAGAACCATGTCGCTGCTCTCCCGGCTCGGCTCCGTCGCCCGTTCCCTCGCCCGCAATCCCTCGGTGCGCCGCGGCGCACGGGACCTCGGGCGCGCCGCGATCCGTTACGTTCAGGAGCAGCGCGGCGGGTCCAGGCAGGGCTCCGGGCAGCACGACGGTGCTCGTCCCGAGCCCGACGGTCGCGGGCAGGCGGCGGACGGCGTGCTCGCCGACCGCCGCCACGGCGCGCCGCTCGAGCTGGTCTACGCCCCGCGGGACGACGACCGTCCCGATCCGGGCGAGGTCGCGTGGGCGTGGGTCCACTACGAGGAGGACCTCTCCCAGGGCAAGGACCGTCCGGTCCTCGTGATCGCCGAGGAGGACGCCTCCGCCGGCGGCGCCGACGGGACGGGGACCGTGCTGGTGGCCCTGATGCTCACCTCCCGCGACCGCACCGAGCCCGGCGCGACCCGCACCGATGAGCACGGGGCGACCTGGGTGGACATCGGCGGCGGGGACTGGGACCGGCAGGGCCGCCCCTCGGAGGTCCGGGCGGACCGCCTGCTGCGCCTGGCCCCGGGGTCGGTGCGACGCGAGGGTGGGCGGCTGGACCGCGAGCGCTACGACCGGGTCGCGGAGGCGGTGCGCGCCGTCGCGCTGTGAGCGGCCGCCTCGCCGCCGGAGGTCGCGCAGGCTCTGCCCTCCGGGTGCGCGCCCTGTGCGGGCGCCGAGGAGCAGGTGGGGCGCGCATCGCGGATCGGGAGACACGGCGCACATGAGCACCGGTCCGGGGGCTGGCCTCTGTTAGGATCGCTCCTTGTATGTGTGACATACCGTTCGGTGTGCGCAGGGGTGTCCTCCCGAAGTGTCTCAGGGGACGGGCGGTTCGTGCGACCCGGGCGAGTACCCGTGGCAGCGACTCCGGTACCGACGTCTCCAGGCGAATCCCCACCGCCGTCCCCGTCGGCTCCGTTCCTCGGCAGTCCGGGATGATCCACCTCAGCAACACTGGAGAAGAGTCTTCGTGGCAAACATCAAGTCCCAGATCAAGCGCAACAAGACGAACGAGAAGGCTCGTCTGCGCAACCGCGCCGTCAAGTCGCAGCTCAAGACCTACACCCGCAAGGTGAAGGCCGCTGTCTCGACCGGCGATGCCGACGTGGCGAACGAGGCGCTGAAGTCCGCTTCGCGCAAGCTCGACAAGGCCGTCTCCAAGGGCGTCATCCACAAGAACCAGGCCGCGAACCGCAAGTCCGGTCTCGCCAAGCTGGTCGCCGGCGTCGCCAAGTGATCGTCGGTCCCTGACGAACCCCGCCCCTCTGGGGCATGAGGAGCCCGGTGCGCAGCGATGCGCACCGGGCTCCTTCATGTCCGGGGCGGGTGTCGCGGGAGCGGGTGCCTGCATCGGTCGTGGAGGCCGGGGCCGACGGTCGCGGGCGGCGGGGCCGACGGGGACGGGCGGCGAGGCCCGGCAGTCGCTCTCAGCGGGCGCGGCGCGCCCGGCAGATCTCCATCACCATGCGCTGCACCGACCACTGCGGGTCGCGGCCGGCGCCCTTGACCTCGTGGTCCGCGCGGGCCACGGCCTCGATCGCCCGGGCCAGGGAGCGGTCGTTCCAGCTCTTCGCCTCCCGGGAGAGGTTGCGCAGCATCCAGTCGGGCATGCCGAGGCTGCGCGGGGTCGCGTTCGGTGCGGACACCTTCGCCAGCGAGCGGACCTTCGAGGCGATCGCGGCGACGATCGGGACGGGGTCGGCGCCGGCGAGCTGCGCCTGCTGGAGCAGCTGCAGCGCGTCCTGCTCCTTGCCCGCGATCGCGGCGTCGGCGACGGCGAAGGCGGTGGACTCCACACGGCCGGAGGTCAGCGCGTGCACCTCGGCGACGGTCACCTGGGCGGGCTGCTCGCCCGGGTCGGGGGTGGTGTCCTCGATCAGCTGGCGACTGATCGCGGCGAGCTCTGCGAGGTCGGTGCCGAAGGCGTCGACGAGGGCGACCAGAGCGTCGGGCTGGATGCGACGGCGGGCACGGGCGAACTCCGCGGCGACGAAGGCCTGCTTGTCGGCGGCGCGCTTGACGGGGCTCGCGTCCACGCGCGGCATTCCCGCCTTCTTCAGGGCGTCCAGGAGCTTCTTGCCGCGGTTGCCGCCGCGGTGGACGAGCACGAGGGTGACGTCCTGCTCGGGGGTCTTCACGTAGTCGAGCAGCTCGAGCACGAGGGAGTCCGGGGCGGACTGCAGCTCGGGGACGACCACGAGGCGCGGCTCGCCGAACAGGGAGGGGCTCGCGACCTGCGCCAGGGCGCCGGGGCCGAGGGCCTCGCCGGAGAGGTCGTGGACCTCCACGGAGGGGTCGGCCTCCTTGGCCAGTGCGCGCAGGCGCTGCACGGCCCGGTCGGCGATCAGGCCCTCCGTGCCGTGGACGAGCACGATCGGTGCGAGGGCGACGCTGTGCCACTCGACATCGCTCACGGGAGCTCCTCACTGCTCAGGGGACTGCACGATCCTAGCGGTCCGGGCCGACGCCCCGGTGCCGCTACCGCGCTGGCGCGACGCTCCGCGGCGCGGCGTCCTCGCCCGTGGGGAGCACGACGGTGCCGTGGACGTCGGTGCGCAGCACCTGGGCACCGGTGCCGCGGACGAGGTCCAGCAGCTCGTCGGTGGGATGACCGAAGGTGTTCTCCCGCCCCACCGGGACCAGCGCCAGGTCGGGGTCGAGCTGCTCGTAGAGCGGGGCGTGCTGGAAGCGGGAGCCGTGGTGGGCGACCTTGACGATGTCCGCCGGGCCCGGCTCGGTCGCGGCGAGCTGCTCCTGCGCGGCGGGTTCGAGGTCGCCGAGGGTGACCAGGCGCGTCCCGTCGGCCCAGCGCGCCTCGAGCGCGATCGAGCAGTCGTTCGCGGCGTCCCCCTCCCCGGATCCCCGCTCGGCGGCGCTGGCCCGTTCGGCGGCCTCGGCCGAGTCGGGCCACAGCACCGTCAGCGCGAGTCCGTCCTGCTCCCAGCCGGTGCCGGTGGTCGCGACCTCGACCGGCGCTCCCGGGACGACGTCGGCCGCGGCGGCCGGCAGCGGGCAGACCCATTGCTGCGCCGGGGTGCGCGCCCCGGTCAGGGCGTCCCTCCCGCCGGTGTGGTCGGCGTGCGGGTGGGTGAGCACCAGCAGGTCGATATCCTGCACCTGCAGCAGGTCGAGGCAGGCGCTCAGCGCTGCCGGGTCGGGGCCGGTGTCCACCAGGACCGTCGGCCCGTCCCGGGCCGCGCCGGCGGGGCGCAGCAGCAGCGCATCGCCCTGGCCGACCGCGCACAGGGCGAGGCTCCAGCCGGGGGTGCTGCGCACCGGCAGCATCCGCCCGATGCCGGGGGCGAGCGCGATGACGAGAACCACTGCGGTGGCCCAGCGGACGGCGGGACGGCGCCTCCCCGCGACGGCGAGGCCCGCGAGGAGGAGCACGGCGATCGCGCCGAGCACGCCCGTGGTCCCGTCGGGCACGGCGATGCGGGAGCCGGGCAGGTCGTCGGCGGTGCGGGCGATGAGGAGCACCAGATGGGCCCCTCCTGCGGCGATCCCGTACAGCACCGCGGCCCCGCCGGGCCAGAGCACCCCGAGCACCAGCGCGACGAGGCCCAGCACGGTCGAGGGGCCGACGAGCGGCCCGACGAGCATGTTCACGGGCACGGCCCAGACGGAGACCTCGGGGGTCAGCAGGATCAGCACAGGCGTGCAGGCGGCCTGGGCGACGAGCGGCACGGCGAGCACGAGCGCAGCCGTCCGGCCGAGCCGTCCGCCGCTCATCTGCTCGAGCGCGCGGGCGAGCGGCGGTGCCGCGAGCAGGATCGCCGCGGTCGCGAGGGCGGAGAGCAGGAAGCCGATCGAGGCGGCGGTGACGGGGTCGAGCACGGACCACAGCGCGACGGTGAGGGCGAGCGCGGCGACCGGGGAGGCGCGCACGCCGGCGAACCGTGCGGCCAGCAGTGGTGCGGCCATGGTCGCGGCGCGCTGCACGCTCGGCTCGTCGCCGACCAGCCACACGTACCCCGCGACCACGCCGGCCGCGATCAGCAGGCGGGGACGGCGGCGCACACCGGCGAGCAGCAGCGGGCCCAGCACGGCGGCGAGGACGAGGGCGATGTTCGCTCCGCTGACGGCCACCAGATGCGAGATCCCGGCGCGGCGCATGATCTCCTCGGTCTGCTCCCCCATGCCGCTGGTGTCCCCGGTGGTCATCCCGCGCACGAGCGCGGCCTCGTCCGGAGGGAGATGAGCGGTGGCGTCGCGGGCGATCTGCCGCAGGCGGTGCCGGGTCTCCTGGCCCGGCCCGACACCGCCCGACGCCTCCTGCACGGGACCGACCTCCGTGGCGCGCAGGACCAGCAGCGAGGCATCGCCCGAGACCCGCCCCCGCGCATGGACGGGCTCCCCGTCGCGGATCCGGGCGAGTCCCTCCGCGGCCTTGCCGTCGGCGCGCACGAGCACGGGCACGGCGGCGGTGAGCTGCTCCTGCGTCAGTCCGATCCGTGCCGGACCCGGCTCGGTGCGGGCCATCATCTGCAGACCGGTGCGGGACCATTCCGGGCCGCCGCTCGGCGGTGCGGGGTCGCCTCCCGCGATCACGGTGAGCTCGACGACGAGCCCGTCGGCGGCGGCCTCGCCGAGCACGTCGGCGGTGCCGTCGTGGCGGTGGAGCGCAGGGACCAGGAGCAGTCCGGCCAGGAGCACCAGTGCGAGGTGGGCGAGGATGGTGCGCGCGCCGCGTGCGGGCCCGAGCAGGGTCAGGGCGGTCAGGGCGAGGGAGACCAGCACGGCCCCGGCGGCGATCGCAGCGGCGCCGCCTGCGGTCACTCCGAGCACCGCGAGCGCCCAGACGCAGGTCGCGCCGGGCAGCAGGCGCAGGTCCGCGCGGGTCATGCCCGCTCCTCGCTCCGGGGAGGCGTGCTCACACCGTCGCCCTGTCGCGCATCTTCTCGAGGGTCGCGGGGCCGATCCCCGAGACCTCCTCGAGCTGGTCGACGCTCTCGAAGCGCCCGTTCTGCTCGCGGTGGTCCACGATGCGCTGCGCGATCGCGGGGCCGACGCCGGGCAGCTCGTCGAGCTCGGCGACGCTCGCGGTGTTCAGGTCGATCAGTCCGCCGTCCGCTCCCCCACCGCCCGCCGCCCCGTCACCGGCACCGGCGTCGCCCGCGGGCGGAGCGTCCGCGGCGGGCGCCGGAGCGGCGACGGCCGGCGGCTCCTCCCCGGGGACGGGCACGTGGATCTGCTCGCCGTCGACGACGGGGCGGGCGAGGTTCACGGCGGCGAGCTCCGCCTCACCGGTCGCGCCGCCGGCGGCGTGCAGCGCGTCGTCGACCCGGGCGCCGGGCGGGAGGCGGACCACGCCGGGAGAGGTGACGGCGCCGGAGACGTGGACGACGAGCTCGGTCGGGGCGGAGGAGGCGGGGGCGGCGGGGTCCCCCGAGGACTCGGCTCCGCCCCCGCTCGTCCCGTCGCCTCCCTCGAGGTCGCCGTCATCGTCGGCGCCCTCGGCCCCGTCCGACCCCGCGCCGTCGGCGCCGCCCTCCGGGCCGGCCGCCTCGCCCTCCGCGACCGTCACTCCGGCAGGCTCCTCCTGCGGGATCGCCGAGCCGGTGCCGGAGAGGTGGATGACCCCGGCGCCGATCAGCACCAGCACCGCGATGCCGATCAGCGCGGAGGCCGGCGGGGCGGGGAAGGGCAGTCGACGTCGCTGCCGCTCGGCGCTGTGGTCGCGTCGGCGGATCAGCGGCTGCCCGGTGCGGCGATGCCGTGCCGCGGTGCCGCGCTCCTCGGTCCCAGGTGGTGCTCCCATGCCCGCGAACCTAGGCGCGCGGGGCGGGCGCCGTCCGAGCCCGCTGCCGCCCTGGGGACGGCGGGGCACTGTGGAGGAACGGTCAGGTCCCCCGGTCCGGGATCAGTCGAGGCCGAGCACGACCAGCCACTGCCGCCAGAACGCGGCGGCGATCACGACGACGACCAGCAGATACCACAGCACGGTCAGCAGCACCCAGCGGCGCAGCAGTCCTGCGAGCGGGGCTGGAAGCTTCAGATCGCCGTGCTCGATCGTGCGGGCCAGGGTCGCGAAGAACATCGGCGCGGTGACGGTCCAGATGACCATGCACCAGGGGCACAGCGCACGGATCACGAAGATCGCGGAGATCGCGAGGAAGTGGATGTAGCCGAAGGCGAACGTCATCCCACCGAGCCTCGCCCAGCGGAACCAGGTGGGCAGCTGCGTGCCGGAGACCATCAGCGCACCGGCCGCCGCCATGATCGCGAACCCGGCGAGCCCGATCGCCATGTTGGGGATGCCCAGCGCCGAGGA
The DNA here is from genome assembly GCF_001293905.1 of Brachybacterium sp. SW0106-09. Classification (NCBI taxonomy): domain Bacteria; kingdom Bacillati; phylum Actinomycetota; class Actinomycetes; order Micrococcales; family Dermabacteraceae; genus Brachybacterium; species Brachybacterium sp. SW0106-09. Next base: position 23,733 of record NZ_BCAK01000001.1, on the reverse strand, counting down.
CTGCCAGGTCATCATCACGTTGCCGCAGGAGATGAAGGGATTCACGTCGCAGCCGAGGCTCGCCCCGGGGTTCGCGAGCAGGAACTCCTTGCCGACCTGCAGCTCGAGGGAGGCGATCCAGCCGATGATGCCGCCCAGCAGGAGCACCAGGCCGGCCAGGCGGCTGCTCGCCCGCGGACGGGAGGCCCGTTCGGCCGCGAGCTCGGCGTCGATCTCGGCGCGCAGCGCGGCGTCGTCGGCTGGGGCAGGCTCCGGCGTGGAGGCCGCCCCGGTGGCGGATGGGTCGGTGTTCTTCTCGCTCATGGGTTCGGCTTCCGTGCGATGTGACGGGCTGGAGGATTCAGACGACGGGATGCGCGCGGAACCACTCCGCGAGGCGGGCGTTGCCCTCGTCCATGCTCACGCGCGGCGTCCACTGCAGCAGCTCGCGCGTGCGGCGCTGGTCGAACCAGTGCGCGGTGGACATCTGCTCGGCGAGGAACTCGGTCATCGGCGGCTCGTCGTGGCCCGGGCGCTTCTCCCACACCCGCTCGATGAGCCGTCCGGCGAGGCGGGCCACGCTGCCGGGGACGCGCAGGGTCGGGGCGGGCACGCCCGCGGCCTCGCACCAGCCGGCGAAGACGTCGCGGACGGTCCGCGGCTCGCCGTTGGAGATCACGAAGCTCTGCCCGTGCACGTCCGCGATCCGGTCGTGGGCGGCGACGATCGCGTCGGCGGCGTTGGTGACGTAGGTGGTGTCGATCAGGGCCATGCCCTCGTCCAGCAGCGGCAGGCGGCCGCTCGCGGCGCGGTCGACGATCCGCCCGACGAGCTGGGTGTCCCCCGGCCCCCACACGATGTGGGGGCGGATCGAGGTCACGGAGATCCCGTCGTGCCCGTCGGCGTCCATCGCGAGCAGCTCGGCGGCCGCCTTGGTGCGGGCGTAGGGGCCGCGGGCCCGTTCGGGATCGGCGGGGGTCGCGTCCAGGCCCACGATCGCGCGGCCCAGGTGCGCGGCCGACGGGGTGGAGACGTTCACGAGGGTGCCGCCGCCGTTCGCGCGCAGCGCGTCGAGCACGTTCTCGGTGCCGCCGATGTTGATCGCCCGGTACTCGCTCTCGGGACCGGAGATCGACACCTTCGCGGCGAGGTGGACGACCGCATCCGCCCCGGCGACGGCGCGGCGCACCTCGTCGGCCTCAGTCAGGGAGCCGCAGACGTCCTCGATGCCGTCGATCCCGGCGGGACGGCGCTGGAAGGCGCGGACCGTGGCGCCGCGGTCGCGCAGGGCGGTCGCGACGGCACCGCCGAGCATGCCGGAGGCGCCGGTGACCAGGACGGTCGGGGCGCTCACAGGGCCGCCGCCCGCTCGCCCCGCAGGGTCTGCTCGGACCAGCGCGACAGCGCCGCACGGTCGATCTTCGAGTTGTGACGGATGTCGGTGGGCAGCGCCCGGGTCTCGAACACGGCCACGACCTCGACGCCGGCGCGCTCTCGCACGGCACGGCGCACGGCCTCGGAGAGGGAGGCGGCGGCGGGCTTCGGGCGCGCCGCCTTCCCGGACCGGTAGCCGTCCTCGGTCTCGAGGATCACGACGACCTGCTGGGTGCCGCGGGGGCCGACGACGGCCGCGCCGGCACGGCGCACGGTCGGCACCGCCTCGGCGGCCTCCTCGACCTGGACGGGGGTGAACAGCCCGTCGGCCGTGGCCAGGACGTGCGCGGCACGGCCCTCGACCCACAGCCGTCCGGCCGTATCGAGGTGGCCGACGTCGCCGGTGGCATGCCAGCCCTCGAAGCGCATGGAGGTGTGCGTGGTGCCCCAGAGCATGAGGTAGCGGTCGCGCACGTGCGGGGCGCGCACGAGGATCTCGCCGGTCACGCCGGCCTCCTCTGTGATCTCGCCGGTCGTGCGGCCCTCCTCGTCCATCACCGCGACCGCGATCTGCACCCGCCGGACGGGGGTGCCGACGCAGACGCCCGAGCCGGGGCCCGCCGCCTCGATGCCCTCGAGGTCGATCGCGGCGACGGCCAGGCACTCGGTCATGCCGTAGGGGGTCAGCGCCTTCGCCGCCGGCATGATCTCCGCCAGCCCCTGCAGCAGGTGCGCGGGGATCGGCGCGCCGGCGGAGAAGAAGCTCGCGGCGCCGGCCATCGCGGCGCGACCGGCCTCGTCGAGCTCTCCCGCGGTGTCCAGGATGTTCCGCAGCGCGGCGGGGGCGGTGAACACGGCGGGGCGGCCGAGCGCGCCGATCGCGGCGGCCAGCGCCGGGGCGGTGAGCTCTCCGGGACGGGTGATGTCCATGTCCGGCACCACCGTCGGAGCGCCGAGGGCGGGGCCCAGCAGCGCGAAGGTCGCGAAGCCGGCGACCAGACCCCGCTCGGGAGCGAGGTCGAGGGTGTCGCCGACGGCGGCGAACATGGCGCTGAGCTGGCGATGCGTCATGACCGCGCCCTTGGCGGGGCCGGTCGAGCCGGAGGTGAACAGCACCGCCGCGTCGGAGTCGGGGTCCGGGTGGGACACGTCCAGCGGGGCGCCGAGCTCGCGCTGGAGGGCGCCGGAGCGGGCGAGCTCCGCGATCGACGTCTCGACGCCGAGGGCGGCGCGGTCCACGGTGGGCAGCTGCTCGACGCTGATCCGCCGGCCGGGCCAGCCCATCGCGCGGGCGCCGACGAGAGCCTTCGGGATGCCGATCAGCCAGTCGATGTGGGAGCCGATCACGGCGCGGGTCAGACCCTGGGTGCCGAGGCCCGCGTCGGCGACCACGGCCACCGCACCGATCCGGAAGCAGGCGTAGAGCACGCCGGTGAGGTCGGCGCCGGGGGTGATCAGCAGGCTGACCCGGTCGCCGGGGCGGACCCCGTGGCCGAGCAGGCCCGCGGCGATGTCCTCGACGCGGCGGTGCAGCAGCGACCAGGAGATCTCCCGCGTGCCGCCGTCCTCCTCGGCGCCGAGCTCGACCACGGCCGGACGATGGGCGTGCACCGGGTCCGCGGCCAGGCGCGCGATCGGCTCGCCGATCGGGGCGGCGGGCACCTGCTCGGCGGCGTAGGAGGAGACGGGGCGCCGGGCCGGGGCCTCGGTGCGGGGCGTGCCTGCGGCGGAGAAGGTCGCCTCGAGCCACTGGGCGACGAGCCCGGCGACGTCCGCGTCCTCCCACACCAGGTGGGAGGCACCCTCGAAGCGGTGCACGTCCGCGTGCGGGACGCGCTGGATCAGATCGCGCAGGAAGCGGTCCGAGAAGGTGATGTCGCGCGGGCCCCAGGCGAAGAGCGTGGGGACCTGGAGGCGGGTGAGCCCCTCGGCGACCCGGTCGAGGGTGGCGCGGGAGGGGTGGTCCGCGGCGGCGGGGATGTCGGCGACGAACTGGTCGATGCCGCGGCGGCGCGAGCGGGAGCGGTAGGGCGCGAGATAGGCGTCCTGGATCTCCTTGGGCAGCGACGGCTTCGACAGCGACAGGGTGGTGCGCAGGAAGGCGTCGGTCAGCGAGGTCGAGGCGGTGCGGAAGCCGGGGGTGGTCGCGAGCTGCAGCGCCTTCGGCAGCGCCTCCTCGATCCGCTGGTGCACGCCGGTGTTGGTGAGGATCATGCCGGCCACGTCGTGGCGGTTGTCCAGCGCCCAGCCGGTCGAGATCAGCCCGCCCCAGTCGTGGCCGACGGTGACGACCGGCCCGTGCAGCGACAGCGCGTCGGTCAGCAGGGAGAGGTCGGTGATGCGGTCCTGGTAGCGGCGGGTCACTCCGGTGCGCTCGGAGTACCCCATCTCGAGCTGGTCCACGGCGATGAGCCGCCAGGGGATGTCCTCGCGCACCAGGGAGCGGAACAGGAAGGACCAGGTGGGGTTGCCGTGGACGGCGAGCAGGGTGCCGCGCGGGGTGATGCCGCGCTCGGCGAGCCAGGGGCCGGAGTCCAGCAGGTGCCACCGGCGCAGCTCGCCGGTGTGGTCGCGGACCTGCTCGGTGCGGTGCAGCACCGGGTCCACGCCCGGCACGTCGGGGATCTCGGGGGTGCTCTTCACCACTGGACCTCCATCATCGCGGTGTTCAGTCCGGAGCCGACGCCCATCAGCAGCACGCGCTGCCCCCGTTCGATGTCGTCCTGGATGTTCGCGAGGGTCATCGGCACCGCCTCGGCGGCGATGTTCCCCCAGTCCGGGAAGGTGACGGGGATCCGCTCCATCCCCACGCCGGTGATCTTCGAGAAGTTGCGGGTGTAGACCATCGAGACCTGGTGCGGGATGACGTAGTCGATGCTCCTGAAGTCGAGACCGGACTCGTTCGCGGCCTTCCAGGTGTCCACGATGAGGTTGATGCCGTTCTCGAGCAGGCCGTTGGAGTCGGTGCGCATGTCGTCCATGTTCGCCACGCACAGCTCGTGGTGCTCGGTGCCGGAGCGGGCCTGGGTGACCTTCAGGCGGTGGCCCTCGGGGTGCACGTCGGCCGGACCCAGCACGGCCGCCGCGGCGCCCGATCCCAGGGTGAGGGAGGCGAACTGGTTGTTGAAGTCGGCGCGGGTGGAGCCCTTGGCGTTCAGCCGCTCGATCGTGCCGCGCTGGACCTGCTCGACGTCCTCCGCCCCGACGATCAGGGCGTACTTGATCTGGCCAGAGTCGATCATGCCGGCGGCCATCGTCATGGCGTTGACGAAGCCGAGGCAGGCGTTGGTGATGTCGAAGTTCATGCACGCCGGGGGCAGGCCGAGGCTGTGGTGGATACCGGTGGAGACCGCGGGCTCGAGGTGCTTGCGGGAGACGGAGGCGTTGATCAGCAGGCCCACCTGGTCGCGCATGATCCCGGCCTTGGCCATCGCGCGCTCGGCGGCGAGCACGACGCCCTGCTTCCAGCCGTTCTCGCGGTCGCGCCACCACTTGCGCTCGTAGACGCCGGCGACGCGCTGGAGCACGCCCTTGGGCAGGCGCAGCCGCTTGCGGGCCGGGGCCAGCATCTCGTCGATCTCGTCCGAGGTCACCGTCACCTGCGGCAGAGTCCCCTCGACCGCCAGCAGGCTCGTGTTCGAGTGGACGATCCCTGTGTTGCCGTTCCCCATCTGCCTGCGCTACCTCGTCGTTCGATCAGTTCGTGTGCTTGTCGTCGATGCATGGCGGCCGCGCGGAGCCCGGCACATGCCTCTGCCATCCTCCCACCGGAGCCTGGGGAGTCCCTCAGGGGGTGGCGGATCCCACGTCCCCGTCCTCGAGGTGGTGACCGAGGTGGTGGCGGGCGAAGGCGAGGGACTGACGCAGCGTGCGCTCGCGCGCGACGGAGTCGCGGCTGGTGGTGACCTCCAGCAGCACCGAGCCCTCCCAGCCGCGGTTGGCGAGGCGCCGCAGCACCTCCGCGCAGGGCTGGTTGCCCTCGCCGGGAGGCAGGTGCTCGTCCTTGGTGGTGTTGCCGGACCCGTCGGCGAGGTGGAGGTGGGTGAGCCTGTCGCCGAGCCGCTCGATCATCTCCAGCGCGTCGTCCCCGGCGGTCGCGGCGTGGGAGAGGTCGACGGTGACGTGGGCGTAGGCCTCGTCGGTCGGGTCGTGGTCGGGGAGGTAGTTCAGCACCTCGCGCACCCCGAGCCGCCAGGGGTACATGTTCTCGACCGCGATCGCGATGCCGTGCTCGTCCTCGAGGCGGGCGACGCCCTCGACGAAGCCGCGCGCGTACTTCCCCTGCCACCGGAACGGCGGATGGGCGACGATCGTCGGGACGTCCAGCGCCTTCGCGATCTCGATCGTGCGCTCGATCTTCACCCAGGCGTCGCGACCCCACAGCCCCTGCAGGAAGAACAGCGTCGGCGCGTGGAGGGAGAGGATCGGCAGGTCGTAGCGGCGGGAGTACTCCGCCAGCAGGTCCGGGTCCTGGCTGTCGCGCGGATAGGAGACCATCACCTCCATGCCGTCGTAGCCGATCTCGGCGGCGAGGCGGAACGCCTCCTCCACCCCCGAGGGGAACACGGAGGAGGTGGACAGGCCCACGGGGATGCGGCGGCGCGGCGACTGCTCGCTGCGCGGATCCCCGGCGGAGAGACGACGGGACAGCGCCTCGCGCGCCCCGCGCTGCGCGCTGTTGGGGCGGGTGAACGGCTTGCGGCCCCCGTTCGTGGACGGGTTGTCCGACTCGCTGTCGCGGCGTGGACTCACGGCACCTCCTGGGCTGTCTCGCGAGGCAAGTATGCACCGTCGCGCGCCCCTAGACTCGTCCGCATGCCGGTCCGAGAACTCACCCCGACGGACGCCCTCGCCTACAGGCTGCTCACCTCCAGCGCCTTCGGCGGGTCCGTCGATCCCGATGACCCCGCCGCCTCCGCGCCCCTCTCCCCCGGTCAGACCGCGGTTGGCATCGACTCGGCGGCGCTGCCGGGAGGAGCCGGCGGGGTGCTCGCCGCGGCCGCGCGGATCCGGCACGACGAGATCTCCCTCGGCGGCGGCCGGGTGCGCTGCGGCGGCATCGCCGGGCTCGCGGTCCATCCCGCGCATCGCGGCGACGGGCTGTTCGCCGAGCTGCTCGCTGCGGTGCTCGCCCGCTGCGACGAGGAGTCGCTGCCGGTCTCGATGCTCTATCCCTCGAACCCCGAGATCTACCGCCGCCACGGCTATCAGGTGGTCGCGCGCGTCGAGACGCTCGAGGTGCCGCTGGTGGACCTGCAGCGCCTGCGGTCCGTGCCCGGCCGGCGCACGGTCCCGGTCACCGCTGCGAGCATGCCGCGCGTGCGTGCGCTGTACCAGGAGCTCACGGCCGGGGACAACGCCATGCTGCGTCGCCACGGGCCGCTGTTCCCGGACGGGCTTCCCGGCCACGGCTGGGAGGCTGTGCTGCTCGTCGGCGCGGACGGCCTGGATCGCGGCTACGCCTCCTGGACCCGGCGCAGGGGCGAGGGTCCCGGTCTCGAGGTCCACGAGGTGCTGGGGCGGGACCGGGAGGACCTCCGCGCCCTGCTGCGCGTGATCGGCTCCTGGTCGACGGTGACCGAGTCGGTGCGGCTGCGCGTGCGGACGGAGGATCCCGTGCTGGACGTGCTGCCCGGAGGCGGCGCCCGGCCCGCCGGCGGGCCGGTGCCGATCGTGATGATGAGGGTGGTCGACACCGCGGCCCTGCTCGAGGCGCGGCAGGCACCGGCCGGGCTCTCCGGCGCGCTGCGGCTCGAGGTCACGGACGACACCGTCCCCGCAGGCACCTGCCGTGCCGCGGGACTCTTCGACGTGCACGTCGCCGACGCGCGCGTCCGCGTCGTCCCGGTCCCGAGGAGCGGGACGACCTCGGCGCAGTCGTCGGCCGGGCCGTCTCCCGCCCCCTCGGGCGAGGCGACCGTGGGAAGGGTCCTGCTCGACGTCCACGCGGCTTCCCTGCTGCTCGTCGGCGGCCGCTCCCTCGCCGACGCCCGTCGGCTGGGACTTCGCGCCGAGGCCGACGCGCCCGCCGAGGCGCTGCTCGACGCGCTGCTGGCCGGTCCCCGGCCGAGCGTGCTCGACGCGTTCTGAGCCCGCGCATCCCGCCCCTCCGCGCCTGACCCTGCGCCCCCTTCCCCGACCCACCGCGACCCCGGAGCACCCCACCCATGGCCAAGCTGCACTTCAAGTACGGAGCGATGAACTCCGGGAAGTCCGACACCCTGATCAAGACCGCCTACAACTACGACGAACGAGGGCTGGCGACGCTGACGGTCAAGCCCGCCCTGGACACCAAGGGCGAGGACTGGGTGGTGGCCCGCGGCGGGGCGAGCCGGCGTGTGGACGTGCTCGCCCATCCGGGCGAGGACCTGCGGGAGCGGGTCTCCCGGGCCGCCGACGAGCGGGGCCTGCGGCCGCTGCACTGCGTCCTCGTGGACGAGTCCCAGTTCCTCGAGCCGCTGCAGATCGACCAGCTCTTCCGCATCGCGAAGCAGGACGCGATCTCGGTGATCTGCTACGGGCTGCGCACCGACTTCCGCACCACGACCTTCCCCGGGGCGCAGCGGCTGTTCGAGCTCGCGGACAACGTGGAGAAGCTGCCGACGATGTGCCGCTGCGGCGCGCAGGCCGAGTTCAACTGCCGGCGCGTCGGCGAGCGGTTCGTGTTCGAGGGCGACCAGGTCGCGATCGACGAGGAGGACGGAGGAGCGGTGGCCGACGCCGTCACCTACATGTCGCTGTGCGGGAACTGCTTCATGGACGAGCAGCGGCGCGCCGGCGTCACCGTGCTGGGGTGAGGCCGGCGCGCCGCTGCGCGTCGGGGCGGTCCCGTCGGACCCGGGGCGCGCTCAGGAGCTGAGGGGCTTGTCCTCGCCCACCTCGGCGTCGCCGCCGGCGGCCGCGCTGCCGGCTGCGAGGTCCGTGTCGGCGGAGGCGTCCGCGACCTTCGCCGCGTCCTCGTCGAGGGTCGCGTCGGAGCTGTTCGAGAGGCGCTCCTTCGCGGCGCCGGCCGCGCCGACCACCGCTCCCTGGGCGGCGGAGGCGACCTCGGGGGCCTTGTCCTTGACGGTCCCGGCGGTGTCCTGCGCGACGCGGGTCGCGGTGTCCTTGGCCTGCGTCGCGCGGCGCTGGACCTCGGGATCGTCGGCGACCTGGCGGGCGGTGCGCTCGAGGGACTCGTAGGGGCCGCGGCCCGCACGGGACCCGATCACGAAGCCGATGCCGAGACCGGCCAGGAAAATGAACTTTCTCATCGATGCCTCCAGTGGCGTCCGGGTGGTGTGTGGTGCGGTGTGCTCCCGCATCGTGTCACAGTCGCCGGGGCGCTCGGAGGCGGATGCTGACCGGACGGTCCGCGCGGAGTCGTCCCGGAACCGTCCCGATCCGGTCACGGGATCTCCACGCCTGCGCGCCGCTCGGGCCCGCCGCGGGCCCGCCGAGGACCTACGATCGGGGTGACGGGCGGTGGTGCCCGCGCCGTCGCCCCCGAGGGTCCGGCGAGATCCGTGATCGAGGAGAAGACCCGCGTTGTCCCCCGTGCCCCAGCCCTCCGACCGCGACGCCCTGCGCACGACCGCCCTCACCGCCGAGGACGTCGCCGCCCAGGTGCGCACCTGGGTGCAGGACGCCGCCGGACGCGAGGTCCCGGCCGCCGCCGGACTCCTCTCCGACCTGCTGCGCGATCCGAAGGGGCTCGACTTCACGCTCGCCTTCGTGGACCGGGTGATCCGCCCCGAGGACCCCCGCGCCGCGGCGGTCGAGCTGCGTCGCCTCGCCCAGGACCCGCCGGCCTTCCTCCCCGCCCCGCTGCGCCGCGTCGTCGGCCTCGGCGGCGCCGCCTCGCGCCTGGCGCCCTCGGCCGTGGTGCCCACCGCCCGCGCCGCCATGCGCAGGATGGTCTCCCATCTGATCCTCGACGCCCGCCCCGGGCCGCTGACCGCCTCCCTCTCCCGGCTCACGGCCGACGGGACGACGCTGAACATCAACCTGCTCGGCGAGGCCGTGCTCGGCGCGCAGGAGGCGGCGAGGCGCCTCGCGGGCGTGCACGAGATCGTCTCCCGGCCCGACGTCGACTACGTCTCGATCAAGGTGTCCTCGATCGTGGAGCACCTGCCGCTGTGGGGCGCGGCCGAGACCGTCGACCACGTGGTCGAGACGCTGCTGCCGATCTATCTCGACGCCGCCCGCACCGACTCCCACACGTTCCTGAACCTCGACATGGAGGAGTACCGGGATCTCGAGCTGACCCTGGAGGTGTTCGAGACGCTCCTGGACCGTCCCGAGCTCGCCCAGCTCCACGCCGGGATCGTGCTGCAGGCCTATCTCCCCGATGCGCCGCGGGCGATGGCGCGGGTGCGCCGCTTCGCCGAGCGCCGGGTCGCGGACGGCGGTGCGCCGGTCAAGGTGCGGCTGGTCAAGGGGGCGAACCTCGCGATGGAGAAGGTCGACGCCTCGGTGCACGGCTGGCCGCAGGCCCCGCTGCCCTCGAAGCTGGAGACCGACGCCCAGTACAAGCGGATGCTGCTCGAGGCGATGGACCCGGGCCGGCTCGAGGCGGTGCACCTCGGCGTCGCCGGGCACAACCTCTTCGACGTCGCCTTCGCCCACCTGCTCATGGCCGAGCGCGGGATCCCGAGCGGTCCCGGGCACGGCGTCGAGTTCGAGATGCTCGCGGGCATGGCCCCGGGCCAGCAGGCCGTGGTGCGGGAGGCGACCGGGACGATGCGCCTGTACGTCCCGATCGTCCACCCCCGCCACTTCGACGTGGCCGTCTCCTACCTGGTGCGTCGTCTGGAGGAGAACGCCTCCTCGGAGAACTTCCTCTCCGCGGCCTTCGACCTCGACTCCTCCGAGGAGCTGTTCACGCGCGAGCAGGACCGTTTCACCCGTGCCCTCGACCTCGCCCGGAGCGAGGATGCCCCGGACACGCACCGGGTCCAGGACCGTGCGGCGGAGACCGGTGCTCGGCTCGAGCTGGGCAGCCTCGCGCTGCCCGCGGTGCCCGGCGCCTTCCACGGCACCCCGGACACCGACCTGTCCACAGCCGCGAACCAGGAGTGGGCAGCCGGCATCACCCATCGCATCCGCGGCTCCGAGCTCGGCGTCGAGGAGGCCCGTGCCGCGCGTCTGACCACCACGGACGAGGTCGAGACCACGGTACAGGCGGCGCTCGCGGCGCAGCCGGCCTGGGCCGCGATGCCGGTCGAGAAGCGTGCCCTGGTGCTCCGCCGAGTCGCCGGCACCCTGGCCGCGCACCGCGCCGAGCTGCTGGAGGTGATGGCCTCCGAGACGGGAAAGACCTTCGAGCAGGGCGATCCCGAGGTCAGCGAGGCGATCGACTTCGCGCTCTTCTACGCCGAGCAGGCCGAGCGCCTCGCCGCACGCCGCGACCTCGCGCTGACCCCGCGCACCCTGACGCTGGTCACCCCGCCGTGGAACTTCCCCGTCGCGATCCCGACCGGCGGGGCCCTCGCCGCGCTGGTGACCGGCAGCGCCGTGATCATGAAGCCGGCCCCGCAGGCGCGACGCTGCGGCGCGCTGCTGGGACGTCTCTTCCTCGAGGCCGGGGTGCCGGAGGGCGTGTTCACGCTCGTGGACGTGCCCGAGGACGAGGTGGGTCGCTCCCTCATCGCCCATCCCCGGCTCGACCAGCTGATCCTCACCGGCGCCTACGACACCGCCGCCCTGTTCGCGTCCTGGCGCCCCGATCTGCGGATCCTCGCCGAGACCAGCGGCAAGAACGCGATCGTCGTGACCCCGCAGGCGGATCTCGACCTCGCCGCCCGGGACGTGGCGCTGTCGGCCTTCGGCCATGCCGGGCAGAAGTGCTCCGCGGCGAGCCTCGTGATCACCGTCGGCTCCGTCTCCCGCTCCCGCCGCTTCAACGCGCAGCTCGCCGACGCGGTGCTGTCCCTCGAGGTCGGCGAGCCCGTCGACCCGACGGTGCGGATGGGGCCGATCATCGAGCCGCCCGGCGATAAGCTCGCCGCGGGCCTCACCGAGCTCGGGGAGGGCGAGACCTGGCTCGCCGAGCCGCGCCGGCTCGACGAGGAGGGACGGCTGTGGACGCCGGGCGTGCGGATCGGCGTGCGCGAGGGCTCCGCCTTCCACCGCACCGAATACTTCGGGCCGGTCCTCGGCATCATGCACGCCGACACCCTCGAGGACGCCGTGCGGATGCAGAACGGCACCGATTACGGGCTCACCGCGGGGCTGCACTGCCTCGAGCCCTCCGAGATCGCCTGGTGGACCGAGCACGTCGAGGCGGGGAACCTCTACGTCAACCGGGGCATCACCGGCGCGATCGTGCAGCGACAGCCCTTCGGCGGCTGGAAGCGCTCCGCGATCGGACAGACCGCGAAGGCGGGCGGCCCGCACTACCTGCTGCACCTGCAGGACCTCGCCGACTCCGCCTCCGTCCCCTCCCGCGCCGAGGACCCGCAGGACTGGCTCGAGGCGGCGGGCGCCTCCGACCGCGAGGAGATCGACGGGTTCTTCGCCCCGCGCGACGAGCAGGAGGTCCACGGCGAGATCAACCTGCTGCGCCACCTGCCGCTTCCGGTCATGGTGCGCGCGGCCGACGGGACGACGACGGCGGAGCTCGAGCGGGTGCTGCATGCCGCCCGCACCGCCGGCGCCGAGGTCGAGGTCTCGGTCGCCGACGAGGCGCTGCTCCCGACCGCGCGGGCCGGGGACACGCCTGCCTCGGTCGTCCATGAGGACGCGGCGACCTTCGCCGCCCGTCTCGGCCGGCTCGCCCAGCGCCGCGTGCGCGTGATCGGCGAGGTCGACGACGCGCTGCGGGACGCGCACGCCCAGCGCGTGGAGGTCGCCCTGTTCACCGGTCCCGTGCTCGCCTCGGGTCGCGTCGAGCTGCTGACCTTCCTGCAGGAGCAGGCGATCAGCGCGACGAACCACCGCTACGGCAACCCGCTGCCGCACCCCCTGGACCTCACCGGCGGCAAGGGCTGGGCCACCGGCCCCCGCTGACCCGCAGGGCCGGCCTGGCCCCGTCGACCATTCCGGTACCGTCGGCCGCTCCGGTCCCGTCAGCGGGGCCGGGCCCATGGGCCCGCGCAGATCGAGTGGCGGGAGGGTTGCCGAGCCCGGCCGCGGGGCCGACGGCCCCGGCTGCGGCCGGGGTCAGCCGGCGGCGGGGGTGCCGACGCGGGCGCCCTCGGGCACCTCGCCGCCCTCCTCGCCGAGCACGGCCTCGCCCACGATCTCGACGTCGGCCCCGAAGGTCCAGTCGCCCTGCACGTCCAGGCTCGTGGCCTCCTTGAGCGAGGGCACGCCCTGCGGGAAGCGGAGCTCGAAGTCCTGGATCAGCTTGTAGGAGCCGGACTCCAGGGAGACCGACGGCACGCTCTGAATCTGCTGGACCAGGGCGTTGCGCTCGTCGAGCGCGTAGGCATCGGAGCGGATCAGGAGCAGGTCGCTGGTGGCCTTCACGGGCAGGAAGCGGTCGCGGCCCACCACGATCGCGGTCGCGCCGTCGAACACCTCGATCGCGGCGCCCATCGCGGACTCGATCTGGTAGACGGGCGTGGAGGACTTGTCCGAGGGGTCCACGGTCTTCTCGTTGCGGATCAGCGGCAGGCCCATGACGCCACCCTTCTCCTTGAGGATCGCGTCGAGCTGCTCGAGGTCCCACCACAGGTTGTTGGTGTGGAAGAACGGGTGGCGGTGCTCGTCGGTGAAGTAGTCCATCTCCTCCGTCGGGGTCTGCGCGGTGTCGCGCAGGATGAGCCGCCCGTCGGACTTCCGCACCGCGAGGTGGCCGCCCTTGCGGTCCGCGGGGGTGCGGCGGCACAGCTCGGCGGCGTAGGGCGCGCCGGTGGAGGCGAACCAGGCGGCGAGCACCGGGCTCGGCACGGTGCCGAGGTTGTCGGAGTTGGAGACCGAGGCGTACTTGAAGCCGGCGTCGAGCAGCTGCTGGAGCAGGCCCGAGGTCTGCAGGGCGGTGTAGATGTCGCCGTGACCGGGCGGGCACCACTCGAGGTCGGGGTCCGCCTCCCACTCGACGGGGGTGAGGTCGTCGGCGCGGAGCTTGGGCTCCTTGTTCTGCAGGAAGTCCAGCGGCAGGTCGCCGACGGGCAGGTCGGGGTACTTCGAGAGCACCTCGAGGGTGTCCTCGCGGGTGCGGAAGGAGTTCATGAAGATCAGCGGCAGGCGCGAGTTCGTGCCGCGGCGGGCGGCGAGGACCTGCTCGACGATGAGGTCCAGGAAGCACTTCCCGTCCCGCACGGGGAGCAGCGACTTCGCCCGGTCCAGCCCCATGGAGGTGCCGAGCCCGCCGTTGAGGTTGATGATCGCGAGCTTGTCGAAGACCTTCTTCGCCTCGGCCACGTCGATCTTCACGTCGTCGAGGTGGGTGGGGTCCAGGTACGGCTCGATCGTGTCCTCGGGGATCGTGCCGGTCACCCCCTCCTCGAGCTGCCCGTAGTAGTGGGAGAAGACGTCGATCGCGGTCTGCGCGACCCCTGCGTCCTTCATCTTCTGCTGCGCTGCGGCGAGTCCTTCGTTGCTCATGGTCACAGCGTATCTACTCCCGCTCGCCCTGCCGCGCACCGCACCGCCTCGCCGAGATCGAGGCGCGGCCAGTGCGCCAGGCGGCGCAGCACGGTGCGGTCGTGGCTCGCGACGACCACGGCCGACGGGGTGCGCTCGAGCGCCTCCAGCAGGTCGTCGACTCCGCTGATGCCGAGGTGGTTGGTGGGCTCGTCGAGCAGCAGGATCTCGTCGCGGGCGGCGATCACGCCGGCAAGCCGCACCCGGTACCGCTGCCCCACCGAGAGGGCGGTCAGCTCGCGGTCGCGGTCGGTGACGGCGCCGACCTCCTCGAGGGCGACCTCGAGCCGCCGCGGCGCGTCTGAGGCGTCCAGGGCGGTGACCCGGGCGAGGGCGTCGTCGTAGCGTCGCGCGGCCTCGGCGGTGCCGTCGGCGAGCGCGTCGGCGGCGGCGTCATGTTCGCGCAGCGCGGCGAGGGGCCGGGCGAGGAGCGCATCGAGCAGGTCGCCGACGGTGCGGGGGCCGTCGGCGTCGGCGGTGGCGAGCTCCTGGCGCACCATGCCGAGGGCGCCGTGGCGCTCCACGGTGCCGGCGTCGGGCTCGAGCGTCCCGGCCAGCGCGTCCAGGAGGGTGGTCTTGCCGCGTCCGTTCTCGCCGACCACGGCGAGCACGGCTCCGGGGACGAGGGTCAGGTCGATGCCGGTGAGGAGGACGCGCCCGCCGCGCGAGAGCTGCAGCTCGCGGGCGCGGAGATGAGAGGTGGTCCGCTGGGGCATGGTTCGGGTGCCTTCCGGTGGTGGGTGTCACCGGGCACGGCGGATCGCCGCCCGGTGGAGGTCCGGACGGCAGCGCGGGGTGGTGGAGGGGCGCCGCCGTCAGCGGCGGGCGCGGGGGCGCGCGATGGCGCAGGTGCCGAGGAAGCAGGTCGTCATGGGGCCACCGTCGGAGCGACCCGGCGGCGCTGTCACGCGATTTCCGCCCGGTCGACGCCGGAGGCCTTCCCCCCGAGCCCCGAGCGGTGCTTGACTCGTGGTGGAGCGCGCCGGGCACCGCCGTCCGACGCGCGATCCGCTGGAGGCGACATGACCGACCGTCCGCACAGGATTCCTGCCGACGACGTTCCTGCCGACGGCGCCGGCGCTCCCGGTCCCGGCCTGCCCGAGGTGGTGGACCGGGAGGCCTGGGAGGCCGCCCGCGCCGAGCTGCTGCTCGAGGAGAAGGCGCACACCCGCGCCGGCGACGCCCTCGCCGCGAAGCGCCGCCGCATGCCGATGCTCGAGGTCGACGGCGACGCGACGGTGGTGGGGGCCGACGGCCCCGTCCCCTTCCGCAGCCTCTTCGAGGGGCGCGACGAGCTGCTCGTCTACCAGCACATGTGGTGGGACGGCGCGCCGCACCAGGGCCAGTGCGAGGGCTGCACGATGACCGCCTGGCATCTGCACGACGCGTCCTATCTGCGCGCCGCCGGCGTGTCCTTCGCGATCCTCACCACCGGCGCCTGGGAGGAGGTCGCGCCGTTCGTGGCGTTCATGGGCTACACCGAGCCGTGGTTCTCGGTGCGGGAGACGGCCCCGCCGATCGGCGGCGACATGGGCTACCTGCAGTGCTACGTGCGCGAGGGCGACCGCGTCTTCCTCACCTACGCGATCA
The DNA here is from genome assembly GCF_001293905.1 of Brachybacterium sp. SW0106-09. Classification (NCBI taxonomy): domain Bacteria; kingdom Bacillati; phylum Actinomycetota; class Actinomycetes; order Micrococcales; family Dermabacteraceae; genus Brachybacterium; species Brachybacterium sp. SW0106-09. The sequence goes on along the minus strand of NZ_BCAK01000001.1, from coordinate 8,220 downwards.
CCGGGCGCGGCACGGAGATCTCCGATCCGACCCTCGCACTGCTGGACCTGACCGCCTTCGGCCGGCGCGAGGCCTGGCAGGACATGCCCGCGGGGCGCATCGCCGAGCGCGACGCCTGCTGGTTCTGGCGCACCGACGTCGACGGGAACCCCACCTGGGGGCCGACGGGACGGCCGGCGGCGCAGTGGACGCGCCCCGGTGCGACCGCGCAGACCACCCTCGGCCGCACCGGCATGCATCACTGAGCCCGTTCCGGCCTCCGCGGCCGATGCACGAGCGTGACGAGCACGACCGACACCATCATCAGCAGCAGCCAGGAGACGAGCTTCGAGGCCGGCACGAGCTCCCAGCCCGCGCGCTGATGCGGGTAGATCCACGCCCCGGCGGCGGTGCCGACGTTCTCCGCGATCCACAGCAGCCCCGCGACGCCCAGGAAGGCGGCGATCACGGGCATCCGCCGCCAGGGCGCCCGGCGATGGACGCGCAGCGACATCGCGCACCGCCCGTAGAGCAGCAGCGTCGCCGCGAGCAGCACCCAGCGGGCGTCGGGCAGGTAGTGGTGGGTGAAGAAGTTCGCGTAGATCGCCGCTGCCAGCGCAGCGGTCGCGAGCAGCGGCGGGTAGCGGGTGAAGCGCAGGTCGAACAGGCGCATCACGCGCACCATGTAGGAGCCGACGGCCGCGTACATGAACCCTGTGTACAGCGGCACCTCGCCGATCCGCAGGAGTCCGTCGGTCTCGTAGGCCCAGGATCCGACCGCCGTCTTGAACACCTCCATCGCGGTCCCGACCAGGTGGAAGAGAGCGATCACGCCCATCTCCCGCAGGCTCTCCAGGCGCAGGGCGAGCATCGCGACCTGCACCGCGACGGCCGCGAGGACGAGCGCGTCGGCGCGAGCGAGCGGCGCATCGTCCGGGTACAGCACTCGCGCGGTCACCAGCAGCACGAGCATCACCGCTCCGAACACGCACGCCCAGGCGTGCTTGAGGCCGAACACGACGAGCTCGACGTGGCGGGCCCGCCTCGTCCCGCCCGCGGTCGCGAGGGCCGAGGTGCGGCGCTGCGCCCACCGGTCGATCCGTTCCTCGAGCGGGGTGAAGGGGACACGGTCAGGGGTCATCCGCCCAGTCTCGTCGCGCGATGCGCAGGTCCTCGCGAGACGTCGTGGGCGTTCCGGGGAGAGCGCGGGGAGCTCCTGAGGAGTCGGGCCGACGGCGGCGGCGCCGTCGTGGTCGGCCCCGACGCCGCACCCCGCGCCTACGATGACCGGATGTCCTCCGACGACACGACGTACACCGATTCCCTGCTCGCCCTGGGAGAGCTCGTCGCCGAGCACGGGATCCGGGTCGTGGTCTCGGACCTGGACGGCGTGCTGCGGGTCTTCGACGCATCGCTGTGGGACGAGCTCGACGCGATGACGGGAACCCCGGACGGGACGAGCTTCCGAGCGGTGCTCGGCCATCCCTACCTCGACGACGTGGTCCGCGGGCGCGGCACCCATGCGCGGTGGCGAGAGCTCGCCGCGGAGCAGCTCGTCGAGGCGGGCAGCGACCCCGCAGCCGCCCGCGAGGCCGTGGACCGCTGGGCAGGGACCCCGGCCGTGGTCGATCGGCGCGTGCGCGCGATGCTGCTCCACCTCCGTGCCGCCGGCACCGCGGTGTTCGTCCTCACCAACGGCACCGACCGCGTCCCCGAGGAGCTCGCCGCGCTCGGGCTCGAGGACGTCGTCGGCGAGGACGGCCGGTTCCTGCTGAACACCGCGGATCTCGGCGCCGCCAAGCCCGATCCGGAGGCCTTCGCCCGGGCGAGGGCGCGGATCGGCCGGGTGCTCGGCGAGGAGATCCCGCCGGAGCGGATCGCGTTCCTGGACGACTCGGCCCGTCACGTCCAGGCCGCGGCGAGGTGCGGATGGCACGCGGTGCTGCACCGCGCATCGGGGACGGAACGCGCCGCGCCCCGCCTCCCCTAGAATCGGATCCCATGAGCACAGTCCTGTCCGCGGTCGCCTGGCCGTACGCCAACGGTCCCCGCCACATCGGCCACGTCGCCGGCTTCGGCGTCCCCTCCGACGTCTTCTCGCGCTACATGCGGATGGCGGGCCACGACGTGCTCATGGTCTCCGGCACCGACGAGCACGGCACGCCGATCCTCGTCGAGGCCGACAAGGAGGGCATCTCCGCCCGCGAGCTCGCCGACCGCAACAACCGGCTCATCGTCGAGGACCTGGTCGCGCTCGGCCTCTCCTACGACCTGTTCACCCGCACCACGACCCGCAACCACTACCAGGTGGTGCAGGACATGTTCGTGGCCGTGCGGGACAACGGCTACATGATCGAGCAGACCACCTCGGGCGCGATCTCCCCGTCGACCGGCCGCACCCTCCCCGACCGCTACATCGAGGGCACCTGCCCGATCTGCGGCGCGGGCGGCGCGCGCGGCGACCAGTGCGACAACTGCGGCAATCAGCTGGACCCGACGGACCTCATCGACCCGGTCTCCCGCATCAACGGCGAGACCCCCGAGTTCATCGAGACCTCGCACTGGTTCCTCGACCTGCCGGCGCTCGCCGCGGAGCTCGGCCGCTGGCTCGACGAGCGGGAGGCGACCGGGCTGTGGCGCCCGAACGTGATCCGGTTCAGCCAGAACATCCTCGAGGACATCAAGCCCCGTGCGATGACCCGCGACATCGACTGGGGGATCCCGGTCCCGGGCTGGGAGGACCAGCCGAACAAGCGCCTGTACGTCTGGTTCGACGCGGTGATCGGCTATCTCTCCGCCTCGATCGAGTGGGCGCGCCGCTCCGGGGACCCCGAGGCGTGGCGCCGCTGGTGGAACGATCCCGAGACCCTCGCCTACTACTTCATGGGCAAGGACAACATCGTCTTCCACTCGCAGATCTGGCCGGCGGAGATGATCGCCCAGAACGGCGAGGGCGACAAGGGCGGGGAGCCCGGCCGCTTCGGCGAGCTGACCCTGGCCACCGAGGTCGTCTCCTCCGAGTTCCTCACGATGGAGGGCAAGAAGTTCTCCTCCTCCAAGGGGATCGTCATCTACGTGCGCGACGTGCTCGAGCGCTACCAGCCCGATGCGCTGCGCTACTTCATCTCCGCCGCGGGCCCCGAGAACCACGACGCGGACTTCACCTGGGTCGACTTCGTCTCCCGCACCAACAACGAGCTGGTCGCCGGCTGGGGCAATCTCGTCAACCGCACCGCCGCGATGATCGCGAAGAACGTCGGGGAGATCCCGGCCGCCGGCGAGCTCGAGGACGTCGACACCGCGCTGCTCGACCAGATCCACACGGGCTTCACGACCGTCGGGAAGCTCATCGAGAGCCATCGCCAGCGCGCCGCGATCGCGGAGATCATGCGCCTGGTGGGCGAGGCGAACGCCTACGTCTCCCGCACAGAGCCGTTCAAGATGAAGGCCGAGGAGCAGCGTCCGCGCCTGCTCACCGTGCTGCACGTGCTCGCCCAGGCGGTCACCGATCTCAACACGATGCTCGCCCCCTTCCTCCCCCACTCGGCCAACGCCGTGGAGAAGGCGCTCGGCGGGGACCGGGAGATCGCCCCGATGCCCCGCATCGACGAGGTCGAGGACCTCGACGGCGGCCCGGGCTACCCGATCATCACCGGCGACTACACGGCCGTGCCCGCCTGGGAGCACCGCCCGGTGACCGTGGGGCAGACCGTCGTGAAGCCGACCCCGATCTTCGTCAAGCTCGACCCGGCCGTGGCCGAGCAGGAGCTCGAGAGGCTCGAGGCGGAGGCCGCCGACGAGGCCTGATCCCTCCGGCTGGGGAGCGAGAACCGTGACCACGACCGCCCTGTAGTAACACTTTCGGAGGAAAGTGTGACGACAGGGCCTCCTGGAGATCCTCGACGACTATGCGGAGCAGGTGCGGCGCAGCGGATGAGGAGCGGTCCTCGTCGGCCCCCGGAGGTGTACGGTGACCAGCACCTGGACGATGCGTCGGACGCCGACCCGAGGAGATGGACCCCATGAGCGCACCCGCACAGACCCTCAACCCGAAGGTGGTCGGGATCAGCATCGCCGCGGCCGTCGGCGGCTTCCTCTTCGGCTTCGACACCTCGGTGATCAACGGCGCCGTCGGTGCCCTCTCCGCGGAGTTCTCGCTCGGGGCGGGCCTGACCGGCTTCGCCGTCTCCTCCGCGCTGCTCGGGTGCGCCGTGGGCGCCTGGTTCGCGGGCTCCCTCGCCAACCGCTTCGGCCGTATCCCGGTGATGGTCATCGCCGCGATCCTGTTCTTCGTCTCCGCGATCGGCTCGGGGCTCGCCTTCGGGGTGTGGGACCTGATCGTGTGGCGCCTCGTGGGCGGGCTCGGCGTCGGCGCCGCGAGCGTCATCGCCCCGGCCTACATCGCCGAGGTCGCACCCGCGAGATACCGCGGGCGCCTCGGCTCGCTGCAGCAGCTCGCGATCGTGCTGGGCATCTTCGCGGCGCTGCTGTCCAATGCGGTGATCGCGAACACCGCCGGCGGCGCCGCGGAGTCCTACTGGTTCGGGGTCGCCGCCTGGCGCTGGATGTTCATCATCGAGGCCGTGCCCGCCGCGATCTACGGCGTGATGGCCCTGTTCCTGCCGGAGTCACCGCGCTATCTCATCGGCAAGGGCGAGCGGGACAAGGCCTCCAAGGTGCTCTACGACTTCACCGGCGAGCTCGACGTGAACCTCAAGATCGAGCAGATCAGCCACTCCCTGGAGCGGGAGAGCAGAGAGAGCCTGCGGGACCTGCTCGGCGGCCGCTTCGGGCTGATGCCGATCGTGTGGCTGGGGATCGCGCTGTCGCTGTTCCAGCAGCTCGTGGGCATCAACGTGATCTTCTACTACTCGACCACGCTGTGGCAGTCGGTCGGCTTCGACGAGTCCCAGGCGCTGCTGACCTCCACCATCACCTCGGTGATGAACATCGTCGCGACGATCATCGCGATCCTGCTGGTGGACCGGGTGGGCCGCCGCGTCATGCTGCTCGTCGGCTCGGTGGGCATGACGGTGTCGCTGGGACTCATGGCGCTGGCCTTCTCCTTCGGGGAGACGGCGGCCGGCGCAGAGTCGGTGTCGCTGCCCGATCCGTGGTCGACCGTGGCGCTGATCAGCGCCAACGGCTTCGTGATGTTCTTCGGCACCACGTGGGGTCCGCTGGTCTGGGTGCTGCTGGGCGAGATCTTCCCCAACCGGATCCGCGCCTCGGCCCTCGCGGTCGCGGCCGCGGCCCAGTGGGGCGCGAACTGGGCGGTCTCGGCGACCTTCCCGACGCTCTCGGAGATCGGTCTGAGCTTCGCCTACGGCCTGTACGCGGCCTTCGCACTGCTGAGCCTGCTGTTCGTGGCGCGCTGGGTCCCCGAGACGAAGGGACGCGAGCTGGAGGACATGGACCAGCTGCGCCTGGGACGGCGGGGGTCGGCCGACGACGTCGCGGCCGACAGCTGAGCGCAGTCCCGCCGCCCCGAGCAGGAGGCTCAGCCTTCCAGCACCGTTCGCGCCGCGCGCGCGATGTGCGCGGCGTCGATGCCGGCCCAGTCCAGCAGCTCCGCGGTGGTGCCGGAGCCCGGCACCCCGTCGACCGCGAGGTGCTCGAGGTGCAGGTCGGCGAGCGGCTCGGCGGCCAGCGCCGCGAGCACCGCGGCACCCAGCCCGCCCTCGCGATGGTGGTCCTCCGCCACCACCGCGCGCCCGCCGGTCTCGGCGACGGCCGCGCGGATGCCCTGGGCATCGATCGGCTTGACCGAGTACGCGTCGATCACGCGGGCCTGCACGCCCTCCTCGGCCAGCGCATCGGCCGCCCCGAGCGCCTCGTGCAGCGTCACGCCGGCGCCGATGAGGGTGACCGCGTCGTGCGCGCTGCGGCGCAGGGTCTTGGACCCGCCGACGGGGAACTCCTCCTCGGGCCCGTAGAGCACCGGGTATCCGCCGCGGGTGGTCCGCAGGTAGCTGACGCCGTGCAGGTCAGACATCGCGGCGACCAGGGCGGCGGTCGAGGTCGCATCGCTCGGGTACAGCACCGTGGAGCCCTGCGTGGCCGCCATCAGGGCGAGGTCCTCCAGGCCCATCTGGGAGGGGCCGTCGGCGCCGATCTCCACCCCGGCGTGCGAGCCGACCAGTCGCAGGTCGGCCCGGGAGACGGGGGCCATGCGGACGAAGTCCGCGGCGCGGCTGAGGAAGGCCGCGAAGGACGAGGCGTAGGCGATGTACCCGCGGGCGGCCAGGCCGGTCGCGGCGGCGACCATCTGCTGCTCGGCGATGAACATCTCGAAGAACCTCTGGGGATGCGCCTGGACGAAGTCTGCGACGCCGGTGGAGTTGGACACCTCCCCGTCCAGCGCCACCACACGGGGATCGACGTCGGCGAGGGCTGCCAGCGCCGGCCCGTAGGCCTTGCGGGTGGCGATCTCCTCTCCCACGTCGAAGGTCGGCAGCTCGACCTGACCGCGGGACGCCGAGCGGCGCGCGACCTCGGGCGGGCGGGGACCGCGCGCCTGCAGCGAGCGGACGCCGCCGAGCGCGTCGATCGCCTCCTCAGCACGCTCCTCGGGCATGGGCTTGCCGTGCCAGTCCTCCTCGTCCTCGACCCCGGGGATCCCCTTGCCCTTGACGGTGCGGGCGAGGATCACCAGCGGCCGCTCGAGGTCATCGTCGGCACGGGCGAGGGCGGCGTCGATCGCCTCGACGTCATGTCCGTCGACGACGACCGCCTCCGCGCCGAATGCCTCGACACGGGCGGCATAGGCGTCCATGTCCCATCCCAGCGCGGTCTCGCCGCGCTGGCCGAGCCGGTTCACGTCGACGATGGTCACCAGCTTCGTGAGCCCGTAGTGGGAGGCGGTCGCGAGGGCCTCCCACATCGAGCCCTCGGCGAGCTCGCTGTCGCCGGCGAGCACCCAGACCCGGTACGGGGCCTGCTCGAGCTTCGCGCCCGCCAGAGCGATGCCGACGCCGTCGGGCAGTCCCTGCCCGAGCGAGCCGGTGGCGACGTCGACCCAGGGCAGGACAGGGGTGGGGTGCCCCTCGAGCCGCTGGCCGAAGCGTCGGTAGCCCTCGAGCAGCTCCTGCTCGGACACGACGCCGGCCGCCCGGAACACCGAGTACAGCAGGGGTGAGGCGTGTCCCTTCGAGAAGATCAGATGGTCGTTGCCGGGGGCGTCGGGGTCGTCCCAGTCGTAGCGCAGGTGGCGCGACATGAGGACGGCCAGCAGGTCGGCGGCGGACAGGCTGGAGGTGGGATGTCCCGAGCCGGCGGCGGTCGAGGAGCGGATCGAGTCGACCCGCAGCTGGGCGGCGAGCTCGCGGACCTGCTCGAGGGAGAGGCCGTCGTGCATGGTCGTGGTCATGGGAGCGTCCTTCCGTGGCGGATCCTGCCTGACCACCCCACCGTAGGAGCCTGCACGCCGGGCGGCCAGGGGGCGGCCGACCGTTCGGTCCCGCGCTCAGAGCTCGTGCACGCGCAGCGCGACGGCGTGGTCCGTGCCCGCGGCGGCACCGCCCTGGCGGAGGATCTCCGGGATGAACTCCTCCGGGACGGGATGGTCGGTGACGTGCGCGAGATAGGCCTCGTGCGCGTGCAGGGAGGCGACCGCGGCGTCGACCTCGCGCTGTCCGACGGACTTGGCGTGGGTGGGGTCGGGGTGCCCGGCCACCGCGAGCGTCCTCGTGCTCCAGGGCGCGAGGTGCTCCTGCTCCGCCAGCTCGCGGAACACCCACGGGTTCGCGGCGTCGCGGCAGGCGTCGACGGCGGCGAGGCCCGCGACCCGATGGTCGGCCTGGTTCAGCCCGCCGTACGCCTCGACCTCGAAGTTCGCGGTGAGCACCAGGTCGGGGCGCGCCTGCCGGATCACGCGGGCGATGTCGCGGCGCAGCACCAGGCCGGGCTCGAGCATCCCGTCGGGGTGGTCGAGATGGCGCAGGTCCGCGACGCCGACCTGTGCGCAGGCGCTGCGCTGCTCCGTCTCCCGCAGCGACGCGACGATCTCGGGCGGCTCCGCCATCCCGGCCTCGCCGCGGGTCAGCAGCAGATAGGTCACCTCCACGCCTGCGGCGGTCCAGGCGGCGACGGCGGCGGAGGCGCCGTACTCCATGTCGTCGGGATGCGCGACGACGCACAGCACGCGCTGCAGTCCGTCCTCGGGCAGCGGGGGAAGGGCGGTGGGAGCATCCATGGCGCCACCCTAGGTGTAGTTGGCCATGACGTTATCGACGCCGGTAT